>NZ_AUGA01000004.1:0-443228 GCF_000426785.1 Bradyrhizobium sp. th-b2 | reverse complement strand
CCGCTCCCGGCAGGCCTTGGCAATCCGACGCGACGAATACAGCCCACTCGCATAGCTATGCAGCAGCAGCGCCACCATCATCCGCGGATCAAACGGCGGCTGCCCAAGCCCGCTCACATAGCTGCCCATGATCTCCCTGAGATCGAGGCTCTCCCGCACCAGATCAACCATAAACCGCGAGACATGGCCTTTCGGCACGAAGTCCTGCACATTCGGCGGCAGAAGCAGCGTCTGATCGATGTTCCAAGGCCGAAAATACTTGCTCATCGCCCAATGTTGAATCAGACCCGACCAGATTTGAACAGCGACTATCCAAACAAGCTCCTAGAGGCGCCTTGGGTGGGCCTTGCGGTGAACGGCGTGGCGGGTTTCATCAACGCTGGATGGTCATGGCTTTTGATCCGTCGAGGGCGGCAGCTTAGATCACCGGCTCTCGTCGCCGATGGGCGCCATCTTTTCACGGACGTGCTTTCTTCGGTTGGGGTGCTGGGTGGAGTAGGGATTGCGGCGATTTCCGGTTGGGCCGTTCTTGATCCTGCGCTGGCAGCGGCGGTTGCCTTGAATATTTTGTGGTCCGGCTGGGGTCTCATGTGGGAGTCGGTCAGCGGGTTAATGGATGAAGCAGTCGCACCCGAGACATTGGTACGAATTAGAGAGATCATTTTGGCCGAGGCGAAGGGCGCGATTGAAGCACATGATCTACGGACCCGACATGCCGGCCGCATGACGTTTGTTGACTTCCATCTTGTCGTCGACGGCAGCACCACTGTTTCAACCGCGCATGACATTTGCGATCGGCTTGAAAAGGCGATTAAGGAGGAAATTGGCGAATCGCTGATAACCATTCACGTTGAACCCGGCAACAAGGCTGAGCATTCTGGCGTCATGACCTTTTGAAGGTCCTCGCAAATGAAAATCGTTCGCACGTTCGAGTGAAATAATTCATATTGGAGTGTGGTCTCGCTTCGAAAGGGATGGCGTTGGTGTGGGATCGCTGCTAATCGTCGGCGTCCTCGTTATGCTGCAGCGCGGTCGACGCCATCGATTGCGCATGTTACTCTTAGACACCGACTTCGTGAGTCCCCCGCAAAGTGAAATCCAGATCGAGCCAGTTCAGAAATCTGCATCCGCGCAGCTCTGGCGCTGTCGTGGCATTTCTTATTGCGCTCGTCTGTCTTCTGGCGGGGGCGTTGCATCAGTTGCGCGATCTCCAAGTGAATGAGGCAATGGTTCGGCCGACCGCTGTGGAATCGTTGATCACAAACATCGGCTCCTCGGGAAAGATCGAGATATCCCGAGCAAACGTCGTCGCGGAGCATGACAAAGACGATAGTTTCTCCGTGAAAACGCTTGAGCAGATGTTTGTGTTGGCTCTCGTCAAGCCTCCATCGATTTTGCTTAGGGAGCCGCGGACTTCTCACCCGGACTCGCTGGCTGCGATCGAAACCCCTCCGCCAAGATACCTGACCTGACCACACTTCGCCGGGCTTTCGGGCCCGTATGTTGTCGTTCATCAGGTTGTCTCCATGTTGTTGATTCGTGCCGCCACGCGGTTCGCGTGCGCGTCGGTATTGCTTGTTGGCCCCTGGCTGACGGGCATGTCCCATTCCCAGTCGTTATCCCTTCAGACGGCGCTGCAGCGCGCGTTGGCCGCGAACCCTCGGCTGACCGCGGCGGAGCGCGACGTCGGCATCGCATCCGGCCAGAGTATCCAGGCCGGCGCGCTCATCAATCCGGAACTGTCGTACGAACAGGACAATTCCTTTGGTTCAGGTCGTTACCGCGGTACGCGATCGGCGGAGACGACACTGCAGATCAGTCAGCTCTTCGAACTGTTCGGCAAGCGTGATGCGCGCATCGCCGCTGGCAGAGCGGCGCTTGACACGGCCACCATCCAGCGCAAGGCGGTGCGGCTGGAAGTTCTCTCCGAAACGGCCATCGCATTCCTGGGCGTGCTCGGTATTCAACGTCGCATCCAAATCCTCGACGAGCACGTCACCGCTATCGACCGGCTGACGCCGTTGCTGCAGCGACGGGTCGACGCCGGCGCATCCTCGCCGGCCGAGACCGGCCGGGCTCAGGTCGCTTCCGATTTGGTGAAAGCCGACCGGGAGCGGGTCCGCGCAGTGCTCGCGAGTGCGCGCCGCGAACTCGCGGCGATCATGGGCGACACATCGCCCAAATACTCCGCCGTATCCGGAAGGCTTGAGGCAGTGGGACGGCCGTCGTCGTTCCAGTCTGTCGTCGCCGCGATCGACGCCAACCCTCAATTGGTGCGATGGACCGCGGTGTACGCGCAACGCAACGCTGAACTTCTGATGGCGCGCCTCAGGCCCTATCCGGACGTGCGGCTGAGCGCCGGCTGGCGGCATTTCAACGACGCCGGCGACGACGCCGTGCGCTTGGGCGTTTCGATCCCCATCCCGGTGTTCGACCAAAACCAGGGCTACGTCATCTCCGCCGAACAGAGCCTGGAGAAGACCCGTGCAGAACGAGAAGCAAACCGCGCCGCATTGATCGTTCTTGCCGGCCGCGCCTACGATTCGCTGCAGGGTGCGCAGCGCGAACTTGCGATCCTGCGCGATTCCACGATCCCGAAATCGCGCCAGGCGGCGGATGCAATCTTCGAAGGATATGCGCAAGGACGCTTCAGCCTGCTGGAGGTCCTCGACGCGCAGGCCAGCGTAGCGCAGGCGCGACTGCGAGAGCAGGAAGCGCAGCAAAACTTCCACATCGCCGTCGCCACTATTGAGGGGCTTGTCGGCAATCCATTCGCACTCGCGCGGGAGAGCGCACGATGAAAAAGACTTTTAGAATTTTGACCGTCGGCCTGTCGGTCGCCGTCTTCGGTTTTGTCGGATTCAAGGTGCTTTCGCCAGCCGCCAAGACTGGCTTGGCGAAGACGCCGGACCAAAGGACGAGGATGGCAGAGGGTCGTGCGGAGCCGGATGAGCACGGCGCGGACCGCGTCTTCATCAGTGACGCCAAATTGGCCGCGGGCGGCGTAGCCTTGGGCGCCGCGGGAAGTGCCGTGCTCAGCGAGACGCTGCACCTCAACGGCATGCTGCGGGCGAACCAGGAATCCGTCGTGCAGGTCACACCTCGGTTTCCTGGCGTCGTGCGCGACATCCGCAAGCGAATCGGCGACGCCGTGGTCAAGGGCGACCAACTCGCCTCGATCGAGAGCAACCAGAGTCTTACCGCATATGATCTCAAGGCGCCCATCAGCGGCACGATCATTGAGAGGCAAATATCGCTCGGCGAGTACGCATCCGAGCAGAAGCCGGCTTTCGTGGTCGCGGACCTGTCGACGATCTGGGTGGATCTTTCGGTGTACCGTCACGATTTCAAACGCGTCCGTATCGGCGATGAAGTCCTGATTGATCCGGATGATGGTGGGGAGAATATAAAGGCGACGATCTCTTACGTCTCACCGGTCGGCGCGAGTGACACACAGACCGCCCTCGCGCGCGCCGTCCTCACCAATCCGGACGGCCGGCTCCGGCCGGGGCTGTTCGTGACGGCGCGACTCGTCTTGGCGAAACGCAATGCACCGGTAGCCGTCCGCGTCGGCGCGATCCAAACGCTCGAGAGCAAGACAATCGTGTTCGTGCGCGAAGGTGACAAGATCGAAGCCCGGCCGGTGCTGATCGGCGAGTCCGATGCTCAACATGCCGAGGTGAAATCAGGACTTTCCGAGGGCGAACGATACGTGGCCGAGAACAGCTTCGTCGCGAAGGCCGAAATGTACAAGGGTGGAGCTGCCGGTGAGTAAGTGTATCGTCATGCAACGAGGTGACCTGAGATGAACTTGGTTCTATCGTTCTCCCTCAGACATCGTTGGCTCGTGATGCTCTTTGTCTTCGGGCTGGTCGCGCTCGGAGTCTGGAAGTTCACGAACCTCCCGATCGATGCGGTCCCGGACATCACCAACGTCCAGGTCCAGATCAACACGAGTGCTCCCGGGTATTCGCCGCTGGAGACCGAGCAACGCATCACGTTTCCAGTGGAGACGGCGATGGGCGGCCTGCCCAAGCTCGAGTATACGCGCTCAACGTCGCGCTATGGGCTCAGTCAGGTGATCGTGGTCTTCAACGAGGGCACCGACATCTACTTCGCGCGACAGCTTGTCAATGAACGCATACAGCAGGTGAAGGACCAGCTTCCGGCGGGCGTCGATACGACGATGGGGCCGATTTCCACCGGCTTAGGCGAGATCTACAGCTACACCGTGGAGGCGAAACCGGGCGCCCGCGCGCCGGATGGGCGAGAATACACCGCGACCGAATTGCGGACGGTTCAGGACTGGGTCATCAAACCGCAGATGCGGACGGTGCCGGGCGTCATCGAGGTCAACTCGGTCGGCGGTTTCGACCGTCAGTTTCACGTGCTTCCGGATCCGGGGCGGCTGATCGCCTATAAGCTCGGCTTCAGGGATGTGATGAGAGCGCTGGCGGAAAACAACGCCAACGTCGGTGCCGGTTACATCGAGCGGAACGGCGAGCAGTATCTCGTCCGCACGCCGGGTCAGGTCGCCAACAAGGAGGAGATCCGCGACATCGTGATCGGCTCCCGCGGAGGCATTCCCGTCCGCATCCGAGACGTCGCGGAAGTGAAGGAAGGCCCCAACCTCCGCACGGGTGCGGCTACGGTCGACGGCGAGGAAACGGTGCTCGGCACGACGCTGCTTCTGGCCGGGGAAAACAGCCAGACCGTCGCGCAGCGCGTCGCGGCGAAACTGGCCGAAGTGTCGAAACTGCTTCCCGAGGGGATCATTGCGCGGACAGTCTACGACCGGACCAAGCTCGTCGAGGCGACGGTCGCAACCGTCGAGAAAAATCTCATCGAAGGGGCGACTCTGGTCGTCGTCGTACTCTTCCTGATCCTGGGCAATCTCCGCGCTGCGATCGTCACCGCGTGTGTCATCCCGCTCGCGATGCTGATGACGATCACCGGCATGGTCGAGGCGAAAATCAGCGCGAATCTGATGAGTCTCGGCGCCATTGACTTCGGCATCATCATTGATGGAGCGGTCATCATCGTGGAGAACTGCCTGCGGCTTCTCGCCGAGGAACAGCACAGGCGCGGACGACTGCTGTCCCTCCCGGAGAGGTTGACGGCGATCAGGGAAGGCTCGCACGAAGTCATCAAACCCAGTCTGTTCGGCACCATGATCATCGCGGTCGTCTACCTGCCGGTCCTGACGCTGACCGGCGTGGAGGGCAAGATGTTCACGCCCATGGCGCTGACCGTGTTGATGGCGCTTGCGGGAGCGGCGTTGCTTTCGGTCACGTTTGTCCCGGCAGCAGTCGCCCTGGTGGTGACCGGAAAGGTCTCTGAGCATGAAAACGCCTTCATGCGCATAGCAAAGCGGATCTACCTGCCGCTGCTGGCCGGGGCAATCCGGTTCCGCCGGACGGTTGCGCTCGTTGCCGTTGTCATCGTTATCGCGAGCGGGGCTGCGGCGACGCGGATGGGATTCGAATTCATTCCAAGCCTCGACGAGGGCGACCTCGCCATCACCGCTACCCGGATTCCCGGAACGAGCCTGACGCAGTCGCTGGACATGCAGGCAGCGCTCGAGCGCCGCGTGAAGCAGATACCGGAAGTGGAAACCTTCTTCACGCGCACCGGCACCGCCGAGGTCGCGACCGACCCGATGCCCCCTTCGACATCGGATGGTTTTGTGATGCTGAAGCCGCGCGCGGAGTGGCCTGATCCGTCCAAGCCGAAGTCCAAATTGGTCGACGAGATCGAGCGCGCCGCACAGGAGATACCCGGCAGCAACTACGAGTTTTCGCAGCCGATCCAGATGCGGTTCAACGAGCTGATCTCGGGCGTGAGAAGCGACGTCGGCATCAAGATCTTTGGAGACGATCTGGAGACCCTGCTGCAGTCGGCCCGCCAGGTGCAGGCCGCGGTCCAGAACATTCCCGGCGCCACCGACGTGAAGACCGAGCAGAGCGGCGGACTGCCGGTGCTGACCGTCAAGCTCGACCGGCAGGCGCTGTCGCGCTACGGGCTCAGCGTCGGCGACGTCCAAAACCTCGTGGAGATCGCCATCGGAGGAAAAAGCGTCGGGAAGCTGTTCGAGGGAGACCGCCGCTTCAACATCATGGTGCGTCTGCCCGAACACCTGCGTGGCAATCTCGAGGCCATCCGGGCGATACCGATTCCACTCCCTCCCGTGGAAGACGCACTCCAAGGCGCAATTCGAACGTCCTTGATGAGTCCTGCCGCCGGTCAAATGCGGTACGTGCCGCTTTCATCGGTGGCCACAATCGATGCAGCTCCGGGGCCGAACCAGATCAGCCGGGAAAACGGAAAGCGAAGGATTGTCGTGACGGCGAACGTTCGCGACCGCGATCTGGGGGCGTTCGTTTCGGAGTCGCAGCAGGCGGTTACCGAGAAGGTCAAGCTGCCGTCCGGCTACTGGATCGTATGGGGAGGACAGTTCGAACAGCTCGTCTCCGCGACCAAGCGGCTGACGATCGTCGTACCCATTGCGCTTCTGCTTGTTTTCCTGCTGCTGTTCATGAGCATGGGATCGGTGGCAGATGCGCTGCTCGTGTTCAGCGGCGTACCGCTCGCCTTGACCGGCGGTATCGCCGCGCTGTTGCTGCGTGGAATCCCACTGTCGATTAGCGCCGGCGTCGGATTCATCGCCTTGTCAGGGGTGGCTGTACTCAACGGCCTTGTGATCATCGCGTTCATTGATCGTCTCCGCTCCGAAGGCAGATCGCTGCTCGAGGCGGTAGAGCATGGCGCCGCCGCGCGGTTGAGACCCGTCCTCATGACCGCGCTCGTCGCGTCGCTCGGCTTCGTGCCGATGGCTATTGCGACGGGCGCCGGCGCAGAAGTTCAGCGGCCGCTGGCAACCGTAGTGATTGGCGGCATCATTTCGTCGACGATACTCACCCTTCTGGTTCTACCAGCGCTGTACGCTCTCTTCCGGAGAGAAGCGGCGAGCAAGGAAAGCTTGTGATGACACGCTTCGTTCTTTTCTGCGTGGCAGCCTTGCTGTTCGCTGCGCTCGCCATCGGCTCAACGCAGGCGGTAGCACTCGCTTCGATGTCCGCCGATCGCGAGGTATGGAGCCCGGCCCGAATCGACGCCCTTCCTCCGGAATTGCGCTGTGCGAATAGCCTCGATAGACTCCACCTTCTTTTTGTTCGGAGGATTGTTTCCTACTTTGCTCAGCGGCCCGCTTAGATAGTCGTTGAGAATTTCTTCAAGAACCGGACGTGCATGATCAGGAATATACAGCGCGATCACGCGGTCATTTGCTTCGGTCGTTTTGACCGCGCCGGTGCGTATATCTTGCGTTTTCATGTCGAGCACGTCAGGCGGCGTGCCGCGCTTCGATTCAACTTCGACGAATGTGCCGGTGGGCGGCTCTAGGCGCGTATCCGTCGGTTTGACGGCGTCAGCTGCCGCGAGTGCAACACGCAGTTCATTTTGAACACGTTGACCATGCGCGGCACGTTCACGAACAGCACCTGAACCGCCTCCTTGCTCGCCGACATAGCCTTGCGAAGTCGCAAATGCGATTATGTCAATGTGGGGTAGGTTGAAACGCGACGGCATACATTACGAACCTTCTGTGTCCATAAAGGCCGTTCGCATGGCGTGACGCTCTTGGAGACGGTCAACAAGGTCTTCCGTGGTGAGCTGCTTTCGCTCATCCAATATCGCCGTCTTCACAGCATCGTCTGCCGCTCTGACAATTTCTGATTGGCTTAAGCCCTCAGCCGCATGAATGATGTGTTTCCACGCCGGACGGACCACTTTCATCGGAATGACGTTGGCCGTGATGAGCGTTTTGATCTGTGCTGAGGTCGGCGCGTCAAACTCCAGAACTTGGTCGTAACGGCGCAACAAGGCCCGGTCGAGGAGTGACGGATGATTGGTCGAGCAAATGATAACGCTATCGGTCGAGTTACCTTCCTCCATAAACTGAAGGAAAGAATTCAGAACGCGTCGCATTTCGGCTACGTCATTCGTGGCCGTTCGTTGACCGCCGACCGCATCAAACTCGTCGAACAGGTAAACACCGCGGCGCTTGGCAGTCTCATCAAAAATAAAGCGCAGCTTCGCGGCCGTCTCACCCATATAACGCGTTATCATCCCTTCAAGGCGGATAATGAACAGCGGAAGGTGAAGCTCACCCGCCAAAGCCTCGGCAGACATCGTCTTCCCTGAGCCGGGTGGCCCCACAAACAGGACGCGCCGATTAGGAGTTTTGCCATGTTCGCGCAACCAGTCACGTTTGCGCTGCTGACGTAAAACATCGCTAAAGCGGCCCAGCAGGCGGTCGCCTAAAACAACATCCTTCAGCTTGTAACGTGGGTCGCGCATTTCAAGCAGCCCCTCTAGACTGCCACGCGGACTTGCAAACGGAATCGCGACCGACGCCCCCCGCGAATTGCGCGAGCGCGCTTTGTCGATTTCAGTTCGCATCTCTTGTGCGGTGTCGCGCCGGCCTTGCCGAGCTTCTGAAGCTGCGATCTGAAGCGCGATGGAAAAGAACCCATCTTCATCACCCTCAGCTCGGCTTCTCAACATAGCTAGAATCTGCTTGGCGCTCGACACGATAGATCCTCTCTACACGAATCGTACTACAGCCGCGCCCATCCGCGAACGCTTTTTTGATGCGTCATCCTCCGTTGTGTATGACCTGCGGTTAAGGGCGTTATACGGACGGCGATGCTGGACCGCTTCATCGCCGTTGTCTTCGCGTTCGGTTGTGAAGAACGAGCGCAAGCAGTCCCCCTGGATGCCGTCCGCCGACACGCGCCGTAAATAACCTCCAAGCAGGGCACTATCAGGAGTTGGATTAATTGTAGCTTGCGCTTCTGTGTGTTCATGGTATGTTCCAGGCGTTAAATGCACCCTCCCAATTAGGCCGTCATGGCAGATCAGATCGTCATCACGGAGAAAACCAGCCAGGCCAAAGACGTCCGCGCCGCAATTGGTTCTCGCTACGGTGATGTTCTTCCAGCTGAGGGCCATTTGTTCGATCTCCTCGAACCGGAGGATGTTGTTCCGGCCTGGAAGCGATGGTCGCCGATACTTTTACGGCCTGAAGGTCTTTACGGTACCTGCCCGGCAGAGGGCGGTAACAAAGCGGCCAAGCTCAAGGCCATTCGCGAGGCGTTGCGCACTGCCAAGCGCGTTTGGCTTGCAACCGATTGCGACCGCGAGGGTCAGCTGATCGGTCAGGAAATTCTTGAGCATTACGATTATCGCGGCCAGGTGATGCGAGTGCTGTTCACCGCGCAGGATTCGCAGACCATCCGCGACGCATTCGGTCGCGCAAAACCCAATACCGAATACTCTCGCCTATACGCCGCCGCGGTTGCGCGCCGACAGGCCGATCAGATTTACAACCTGTCGCTCACTCGCACCGCAACCGTCATCCTTGGACAAGGCGCGCGAAGAGTGATTGGAGTTGGTCGTGTAAAGACGCCGACATTAGCCATTGTATGCAAGCGTGAATTGGAAATCCGAAACTTCGTGCCGCTGGCCTATTTTGAGATTGTCGCCACCGCGAAAGTGGCGGGTGGGCAATTCCAGATGCGGCACGCGCCGCAGGACCGAATTGTTAAGCGCAAGATAGCCCAGGACGTAGTCAAAGCGGCTGAAGGCTTCGAGGGCGCGCTTACCGTGCGCGTCGAGGATAAGCGGCAAGTGCCACCCAAGCTGCATGATTTGCCGTCGTTGCAGAAACTCTGCGGCTCGCGCTTCGGCTGGTCAGCCAGCAAAACGCTCGAAGTGGCGCAGGAGCTGTATGACGGCCAAGGCAAGAAGATCATCACCTATCCTCGTGCAGAGGTTCGCTATCTGCCGCAAAACTTGATGTCGGACGTGCCGCGAATCGTAGCCGGACTACGGGCGGGCCAATCGTTCAGCGCGATCCCTGTACCCGAGCCGCCGGTGATTCGTAGAGGCGCGAGCGGCACGTTCTATGACAAGGGGCTGGAGGGTGCGAGCCATCATGCCGTCATTCCCAATGTCAACGCCATCGACAAGCTGCCGGAGGTCTGGCCCCGTCTGTCGTCTGACGAAAAGAAACTCTTTGACGTTATCGCAAGGGCATACCTGGCCGCCCTGATGCCCGACTTCCGTTACCGGCAGACAACCGCAACGCTCGATGTGCACGGCTTTGAATTCCGCGCAGCCGGTCGCCAGCCCATTGATCTCGGTTGGCGTGCCGCATTCCCGGAGTGGCAACCCGCCGACGAAAAGGGCGATGAGGCCCAATTGCTGCCGCCGCTGTGCAACGGCGAGACCGCGCAACTGCAAGATCCAAAAATTGAGAACAAGGAGACCCGGCCGCCGCCACGTTACAACGAAGGCACTCTGATCGAGGCGATGCAGAATGCCTGGCGTTTTGTCGATGACGAGGTTCTGCGGGATCGCTTGAAGGAAGCCAAGGGTATTGGCACGCCTGCGACCCGAGCCGAGATCATCGGCGGGCTTAAGAAGCAAGGTTTCCTGATTGCCCAGGGAAAGAACATTGTGCCGACCGAGACCGGCTTGTCGTTGTTCGGCGTTCTCAAACAAGCCGAACCGGCGCTAGTCGATCCTGGTGTGACGGCGCAACTTGAATGCCTGCTCGACGACGTCGTTGTAGGCAAACAGGAGATGGTCGGCGCGATTGACGCCGTATGCGATGTCGCCGAGCGCATTATCAGCAAGCTGAAGGAGGGGGCTACCGCGGTGGGACCTTCCTTGCTTGGCAGTGCAGGGGACAATGGCACAGCAACGTATCCACCGACGCCTGCGATGAAACGCTTTGCTGACAGCCTCGTCCGGCAAAAAGGCATCAAGCCACCACCCGGCTACAAGGCGTCGATATCGATCTGCCGCAAATTCCTTAGCGAACACGCGCCTAAAAAGTCCGACGGCGAAACGGCCGTAAGCTCGACTCCAAACCGGTAAGTCCTGCACAATTGTTGTACGCCAAGAAGCTGGCGCAGGGGAAAGGTCTCATCATCCCCGATGATGCCCGGACCAACTCGGCCGCGATGTCCGCGTGGATTGATGCGAATCGAGACAAAAAACGCCGAAAGCTGAAATGCAAAACCTCCAACAGGCCGGTAGGATCGGTTGCACCTCAGGCTGCGCGGCGCAAGGCGTCTCGAAAACAAAAAATTGAGACCGACGCCGCTTCGGTGGCTTCCGCGCCAGCAAACTCAATCAGGACGCCGCTGCGGATTCCTTATGGCAACAAGGAAGTCGCTGTGAAGCTCGGTGCCCGTTATGGATCGGAGGGATGGTACGCTCCGCCTGGAGTTGATCTTTCTGCATTCGGCGAACGGGGTTGGCTGCTTTAGGTGATTCTAAGGAAATTCTTTCTGAACGGAATCAGGATTGCGCGGCCTGTGTAGCAACACGTCGCCGGGCAATAGATTGTCGGGCTGAATCAGGTGCAATCTGTGGTGGGCAGTGGTGTCAGGCTTCGCATTTTTGAGACCCTCCATCGCTCTGCAAGCGCCGCCGTCCAAAGGCGAGAGCGGTGATCGGTGCATGCTGCCTCCAGTGACAAGCGAAATAGAGCAACCGGTCCGCGAAACAGTCCGCAGCAAAAACAACACTTTCGCCAAGTACTTGATCTCATTGGTGGGCCCGGCAGGACTCGAACCTGCAACCAGACCGTTATGAGCGGCCGGCTCTAACCATTGAGCTACAGGCCCCGCCGCCTTGCGGGCCGCAAGGCGCGGCCGGCAACGGTGCGGGCTCCGTTTACAGGGTGCGCGGGGTTTCGGCAATGCCGCACCTCGCGCTCCCTGACCGTCCGCGTCAGTCGACCGAGACGCCGGCGAACTCCACGACCTTGCGCCATTTCTCGGTCTCGTCGGCCACCAGTTTGCCGAATTCGGCCGGGGTCATCGGCTTCGGGATGCCGCCGACCTCGGCGAGGCGCGCCACCAGCTTGGGGTCCTTCAAGGCTTCGCCGACCGCCTTGTTGAGGATGTTGACGATTTCCGGCGGCGTGCCCTTCGGCGCGGAGATGCCGTAGAAGCCGACCGACTCGAAGCCCGGCACGGTCTCGGCGATCGCCGGCACGTCGGGCACGCTTGGCCAGCGCTGCGGCGAGGTCACGCCGAGCGCGCGGACGCTGCCGCCGCGCGACTGCTCCAGCGCCGACGGCAGATTGTCGAAGATCAGCTGCACCTTGTCGGAGATGATGTCGGGGAAGGCGATCGCTGATCCCCGATACGGCACGTGCTGCATGTCGCATTTGGTCATCGCCTTGAACAATTCGGCCGACATGTGCACCGAGGTGCCGTTGCCGGACGAGGCGTAGGCGATCTTGCCAGGATTGGCCTTGCAGTAGTCGATGAACTCCTGAACGGTCTTCACCGGCATCGCGTTCGAGACCACCAGCATGTTGGTGAGCTGCATGATGCTGGCGACCGGGGTGGTGTCACGCAGGAAGTCGTAGGGCAACTTCTTGTAGAGCGAGGTCGAGATCGCGTTGTTCGGCGCCACGAACAGCAGCGTATAGCCGTCCGCCGGCGAGTTGATCGCGGCGGCGGCTGCGATGTTGCCGCCGGAGCCGGCGCGATTCTCGACCACGAATTGCTGGCCGAGACGATCCGACAGCCACTGGCTCATGATGCGGGCGACGATGTCGACCGGGCCGCCGGCGGCAAAGCCGATCAGCCAGCGTACCGGACGGTTCGGATAGTCGGATGCGGAGGAGGGGGCAACGGAGGCAATGCAACACATCAAACCAAGCAACGCGGCACGCGCAAATCGGATCATCATTTCTTCCCGTCATTTTCTTGTGACTGTTGCCGGCATGGTTTCACAAAACGCTGCCTTTGCCTACGACCCCGCCCGTGCGACGATAGTCTTGCTCACGTGCAATGCTTGAGGTTCGAGATGAAATTCGCTGTTATGATTTGTGCCGGCGCGCTGCTGCTCGCGGGCGGCGCGGCGGCGCAAGAGGGGGGCAAGACCATTTCCAAAACCACGATCAGTTTCGCCACGGCGACGCCGGGCGGCGGTTTTCCGCTCTATGGCAACGCCTTTGCCGAGGTGATGAATGCGGCCGATCCGACATTGTCGATCGAGCCGCGCAACACCAAGGGCTCCAACGAGAACATCCCGCTGCTCGAGGCGGATAGCGTCGATATCGCAACCGTCGCCGGCGAACCGTCCTATGAGGCCTTGATGGGCATCGGCCGGCCGAAGGCCACCAAATTGAAGATCCTCACCGCGATGTATTCGAGCCCGGGCATGTTCGTGGTCCGCGCCGACAGCCCCTACAAGTCGATCCAGGATTTGGTCGGCCAGCCCGTCGCGTTCGGCGCCAAGGGCTCGGGCCTGCCGATCCTGTCGCGCTATATCCTCGACGGCATCGGGCTGAAGCAGGACGAGGACTTCAAGTCGATCTATCTCGATCGCGCCGGCGATGGACCGGCGATGGTTGAAGACGGCCGCACCGCGGCGCTGTGGGGCGCCGGCATCGGCTGGCCCGGCTTCAGCAAGATGGCCGAGAGCGCGAGCGGTGCGCGCTTCATTGCGCCGACCGCGGACGAAATTGCCCGCATCCGCGCCAAGCACACCTTTCTCAAGCCGCTGACGATCCCCGCCGGCAGCTATCCGAAGCAGACCGAGGCAATCTCCTCGGTCGGCTCCTGGAGCTACATCCTGGTGCGCGAGAGCCTGCCCGACGATGTCGCCTATCGGCTGGCGAAGACGCTGCACGGCGCGGAGGCAACCTTCTGCAAGAAGCTCGCCCAGGCCTGCGAGACCACGGCGGCGAACACCGTCGCCGCAGCGCCCGACATCAATTTGATCCACCCCGGCGTGCTCAGATATTTCCGTGAGATCGGGGTGGCGAAATGATGAGGGCGAGTAGGGAGTAGCGAATAGCGAATAGTTGTTCCCGTTCGTCACGCACCACCCGCAATTCGCCGCTCCCTATTCGCCATTCGCTATCTCACTTCTTCACCAGCGAGCACGCCGGGTCCGGCGGGCCGAACGCGTCGTCGCCCGAGATCTTCGCCAGGATCTTGTAATAGTCCCACGGATATTTCGATTCGGCCGGGGTCTTGACCTGGACCAGCCAGAGGTCGTGCACCATCAGATTGTCCTCGCGGAGCTTGCCGTTGCGGGCGAAGAAATCCTCGACCGGCTTCTCGCGCATCTTGGCCGCGACCTTGAGCGGATCGTCGGTGCCGGCATCCTTGATCGCATTCAGATAGGCGGTCACCGAGGAATAGACGCCGGCCTGCCACATCGTCGGCATCCGGTTCATCTTGGTGAAATAGCGCTTCGACCACTCGCGGGTCTTGTCGTCCATGTCCCAGTAGAACGAGGTGGTCAGCAGCAGGCCCTGCGCGGCGTTCAGGCCGATCGAGTGGATGTCGGTGATCAAAGCCAGCAGCGCAGCCATCTGCTGTCCGCCGGCGAAGACGCCGAACTCGGCGGCGGTCTTGATCTCGTTGGTGTTGTTCGGCGGACCGCCGGCAATGCCGATGATCTTGGCCTTCGAGGCCTGCGCCTGCAGGATGAAGGACGACAGATCGGGCGTGGCAAACGGCGGCCGCACCGCGCCGAGTACCTTGCCGCCGTTCTTGGTCACGATGGCGGAGGCGTCCTTCTCCAGCGAGTGGCCGAACGCGTAGTCGTCGGTGATGAAGAACCAGCTGTCGCCGCCGCGCTTCACCACCTCCTGCGCGGTGCCGACCGCGAGTGCTCTGGTGTCGAACACCCACTGCATCGTATAGGGCGAGCAGAATTTGCCATGGAAATCGGTCGCGCCGGTCGAGTGCGTGATGAACAGCTTCTTCTTCTCGTTGGCGATGTTCTGCACCGCGAGCCCGACCGCCGAAACCGGCACGTCGACGATGAGATCGACCTGATCGACGTCATACCAGCGCCGCGCGATGGTCGCGCCGATGTCGGGCTTGAGCTGGTGATCGCCGACGATCACCGTGATGGGTTTGCCGAGCACCTTGCCGCCGAAATCGTCGACCGCCATCTGCGCGGCGGTGACCGAGCCCTGTCCGGTCGGCGTCGAGGCCGGACCATTCATGTCGGTCAGCACGCCGATCTTGACGACGTCGTCGGACACCTGCGCCGATACGGTCGAGGAGGCCAGCAGCGCGGCTGCGAGCGTCCCGAACATGGCTAGTCTGGTGGCGATCATTCTGTCTCCCTCCTGAATTGGCGCATTGGCCATTATTGGTTGTGCCGGATCTCCGCGACCCGGTCATATTGGTTTCTTTTGCAACTATTTCGGGCGCTTCGTCAACGCGCCTTCGGTCTAATGACGGAGGTCCGGACCGGCCTGAGGCAGTTTCTTTCGCCGCCGATTCAGTCCATAGCGGGCCATGGTCACCACCCAGCGCTTGCCGGCTTCGCTCGCCCCGCTCGATGCGGCACTCGCCGCCGTGTTGCGCGACCTCGCGCCGGTCGAGCCGATCGCGTTGTCGCCGGCCGATGCCTTGCATTGTATCGCCGCCGAGATGCAGGCCTTGTGCGCCTATCCGCCGCAGGATGTCGCCGTCAGCGACGGCTGGGCGATGCGTGCCAATGACCTGGTCGGGGCGTCGTCCTACGCGCCGTTGCCACTCGCCGAGCCTCCGGTCTGGGTCGAGGCCGGTGCGGCGATGCCCGAGGGCACCGATTGCGTGGTCGATGCCGACGCCGTCGACACCTCCGGCCCGCTGCCGCAGGTGCTTGCCGAAGCCATCCCGGGGCAGGGCGTCCGCCGTGCCGGCAGCGACATCGCCGGGGGGCGCACGTTGATCGCAGCGGGCGAGCCGCTGCTGCCGCGCGATCTCCTGCTCGCGCGAGCGGCCGGACTGCAGCTGTTGCGCGTTCGACGACCAAGGCTTCGCATCGTCAACGTCGCCAACGTTCAGCTGAGCGCGCAATTGATCGCTGACACCGCGCGCCTGGCGGGTGCTGAGGTCCTCTGCGCCGAGGCGGCGGCGGATGTGACGGCGATTGCCAACGCGCTCGATGCAGCTGCCTGTGATCTGATCATCACGATCGGTGGCACCGGGGTTGGTCGCACGGATGCTGCGGTGAATGCTCTGGCGACGCGTGGCGAATTGATCGCGCACGGCATTGCCCTGCAACCCGGGCGCACCACGGCGGTGGGACGGATCGATACGACGCCGGTCATCGCCTTGCCGGGCGCGCCGGATCAGGCGTTCGCGGCCTGGTGGGCCATTGCGCTTGCCGTGCTCGATCGCCTGTCGGGCCGTCGCCCGCGCAACACGCTCGCGTTGCCGCTGGCGCGCAAGATCGCTTCCAGCGTCGGCATCGCCGAGGTCGTGCTGCTGACGCGCCAGCAGGGTTGCTGGGCTGTGCTTGCGATCGGGGAGCTCTCGCTCGATGCCATCGCGCGCGCCGAAGCCGTGCTGATCGTGGCTGGATCCGCGGAGGGCTTTGCTGCGGGCACGGTCGTCGATGCCTATATGTTGCGGGAGTGAGTTCCCGAGATGACCGATATGTCCACGCCGAAACCCAACCCGTCCGTCGAGCAGGACCAGTTCCTGACCATCCTGGCGCGCGAGGAGGCGCTCGCGCGCTTCGAGACGGCGCTGTTCCCGCGCCAATTGCCGTCCGAGACGCGGCGGCTCGCCGATGCTCTCGGCCGTGCGCTGGCGAAGGACGTGGTGGCGCCGATCGACGTGCCGCCGTTCGATCGCTCCAATGTCGACGGCTTTGCCGTGCGCTCGGCCGATCTGGTCCGTGCGGGCGAAGCTGTGCCGGCGCGCCTCGCGCTCAACGGCGAGACCATTTCCTGCGGGACCGCGCCGACCCGGCCGGTGCTGCCGGGCACCGCGACCGCGATTGCGACCGGCGGTCCGGTGCCGCGCGGCGCGGATGCGATCGTGATGGTCGAGCACACCCAACCCGCCGGCGATGGCGCCATCGAGGTCCGGCGCGCGGCATCGCCCGGGCAGTTCGTGTCCTATGCCGGCTCCGACATCGCACGCAGCGAGGCGCTGTTGCGCGCGGCAACCATCATCGGTTCGCGCGAGATCGGCATGCTCGCGGCCTGCGGCATCGCCGAGGTCGTGGTGGTGCGCCGTCCGCGCGTTGCGATCCTCTCGACCGGCGACGAACTGGTGCAGCCGGGCGAGGTGCTGCGGCCGGCCGCGATCTACGACACCAATGGCGCGATCGTCACCGCGGCGATTGCCGAGAATGGCGGTGACGCGCATTTTCTCGGCGCAATCGCCGATGACGAGGCCCTGCTCGAAGCCGCGATGCGCACGGCGCTGGCGGAGAGCGACATGCTGGTGCTGTCGGGCGGCACCTCGAAGGGCGCGGGCGACGTCTCGCATCGGATCATCGCCCGGCTCGGCAAGCCCGGCATCATCGCGCATGGCGTGGCGCTGAAGCCGGGCAAGCCGCTGTGCCTTGCGGTCTGCGACGGCAAGCCGGTGGTCATCCTGCCGGGCTTTCCGACTTCGGCGATGTTCACCTTCCACGACATGATCGTGCCGGTGCTGCGGCGGATGGCCGGCCTGCCGCCGCGGCCGGACGCCAAGGTGGCGGCGAAGGTGCCGGTGCGCATCGCCTCCGAGCTCGGGCGGACCGAGTTCGTGATGGTGTCGCTGGTCGAAGGCGCCGACGGCCTGATCGCCTATCCGAGCGGCAAGGGGTCGGGCGCGATCACCTCTTTTGCGCAGGCCGATGGCTTCCTGAGGATCGAGGCGCTTGCCGACCAGTTGCCGGCCGGCAGCGAGGCCGAGGTGACGCTGTTCACGCCGCATGTCCGGGTGCCTGATCTCGTCATCGTGGGCAGCCATTGCACCGGCCTCGATCTCGTCACCGCACCGCTGGCGCATGCCGGCCTTGTGGTGCGTTCGATCGCGGTCGGCAGCCTCGGCGGGCTCGCGGCCGCCAAGCGCGGCGAATGCGATCTCGCCCCGATCCATCTGTTCGACGACAAGACCGAGACCTACAACACGCCGTATCTTGCCGACGGCCTCGAGCTGGTGCCGGGCTGGCGGCGCATGCAGGGCATCGTGTTCCGCAAGGACGACGAGCGTTTTGCCGGCTTGAGCGCGCAGCTGGCGGTGCGCGCAGCGCTCGCCGATCCCGCCTGCATCATGGTCAACCGCAACCAGGGCGCCGGCACCCGCATCCTGATCGATCGCCTGCTGGCAGGCAGCCGGCCCGACGGCTACTGGAATCAGCCGCGCTCGCACAATGCGGTTGCGGCCGCAGTGGCGCAGCATCGCGCCGATTGGGGCATGACCATCGCGCCGGTCGCGGCAGCATCCGGGCTCGGTTTCATTCCGCTGGCCGAAGAGCATTACGACTTCGCGCTGGTCACGGCGCGCAAGCAGCGGCCCGCGGTGCAGGCCTTTCTCGACGCGCTGGCGTCGGACGAAGCCCGCGCCGCGTTGATCGAGGCGGGGTTCAGGCCGGCGTAGCGGCAATTGTCGGCGTCTGCATGGTATGGTCAAGAACGCCGCAGTAATCACCGCCGTCGTCCCGGCGAAGGCCGGGACCCATACGCCGCGGCAGATGTGGCTCCCGGGACTCGTCGTTCCAGCGGTGGATAACAATCGGCATTTGTGGTTATGGGTCCCGGCCTGCGCCGGGACGACACTGAGTGTGTGGTGCCGCTTGTGAGACAAACTTCCGCGTTCTCGCGACATGTTCTGCCCGAGCTTTGCTGTTCGTTTCACCCTCTCTCTTGTAGAGGGCGCAGGGAAAGCCGGGTGCCGATTGCACCCATGGGCCGAGCAAAGGTAGAAAGCTCGGGGGTAGGACCACAGGTGTAACCGGAGCAATCCGGCTTTCCCTGCGCGATGGCTTACGGATTATTTCGTGCTCTCCCCGGCGAGACTGGGCTTTTTTGTCACCGCCATCGTAAGAACGCTACGCGTTCTACAAGGGGACACCGGCCGCTAGGGCGTCAGGACCACACGACTTCACCGTCCGCTTCATGCGCATTCGTCGATTGGCGCATTCCGCGTCCACCGCATCTCACCACAACACCCGTGACGATCGCGAAGCGCCCCTCGATCGGGTGAGACGGGCGCACTCTACACCCGATTCATTGTTCGTGAAAACAGAATTATTTTCTCGCCGAGGGCTGGACAGGGTGTACCGAGTTGAAATTGCTATGAAAATTACTGTTTTGGCGCACACGCGCCGGGCCCTCGCGACGCCGGCGGGCATCGGCGTTGCGGTTGCGGATCCGGCTCAGTGCCGCATGGCCATCTCGACGAACTCCAGCACCGAGCGCGGGACCTCATCATATTCGACGAAACGGCGCCGAAGCTCGTCGGCAATATCGGTCGTCACGTCGCGGGACCATCCTTCGTTGGTGTTGAAGGCCACGATGCGGACCGGATGGCTGTACTGGTCCTCCAGCAGTCGGCGGATCAGCGTTTTCCGGTCAGTGCCTTCGTCGGTTTCGCACCAGGCACGGCCAAGCCGGCCAAAATCGTTCAGCACCAGATAGGTGTCGTGGTCGATTTGATGCGGCACGATCGAAGGCGCGCGAGGCATAGGTGCTACTCCTGCGATGTACGTTATCGTTTTCCGGTCACCCCGTGCATTGGAAACTTGGAGGTATATCCGCTGATAGTCAGACGGCGCGTGACGTGAGATGAGAGAGCGCCGATCGGCAAAGCTTGCCAAGCCGGGACGGCCTGTTAGTCAACGGATCGACTGATCTTACGGGATAGCGAGCGGCCGCCGCTCAATCCGGCCGTCGCGCGTTATCCGCGACCTTGGCCTTCGACCTTGGCCTTGGGGTCATCAGGCAAGGCGACGATCCTGTCGGCGCCGGTCATCTGGCCGGCGAGGCGCCTCATCCGGTCATATAGCCGATCGCAATGTCGAGGGCGAAATTGATCGCCCGCGAGATGAAAACCACGATACCCCAGAGGAAGTCGATCATCTCACCGGCCGCTTGGTCTTGCGATGTCGGTTTGTCGCGGCCGGTCGCGCACCAGTTCAAGCCGGGGCGGGCCGGCAGTCAGTGAACTCGCCAGGCAAGGATTGCGACCAAGGGGGATGAGCAATCCCATGAGGCCATCCCAGCCCCTCAATTTCCGCCGGATCGCCGCCGTCCTTGCCGCGGCCGGCACGCTGTTCTGGCTCTACATCTTCTACGCCATCGCCCATGTGGCGCCGGGTGACGGCAGCGGCTTTCAGTGGCTTGCCGTGATTCCGCTCGGCATGATCTTCGGCCTGTTCTTCCTGCCGGCCTGGCTGATGGTGGCGATCGGCCGGTTGCCGCGGTTCACGGCGGCGCTCGGCGCCGGCGGCCTGATCGCGTTCGCGGTGATCTGGGCGCAGCTTCTGCAGGAATTCCCCAAGACCCAGTTTTATTGAGCGCCGGCCGCGTCCAGCGCAGCCAGCCGCTCGGCGTCCGCGATGTCGTCCATCGTGTTGGCGTTGAAGAACGGGTCGAGCGGCGTGGTCGGCCAGGCCACGGTGGCGAGCCTGTAACGTGCGGTCCAGCGGTCGATCTTGCGCATGTCCTCCACGACCAGTGCGTGGCGGAGCTCGTCGCGCAGGTCGACGCGCCACAGTCCGATCACCGGATGCGATTGGCCGTCGGAGGCCGCGACCGCAAGCTGCGCCTTTTCGTCGGTGAGCGCCCGATGCAGCCGCGCCACCAGGTCGCGCGGCAGGAACGGGCAATCGGCGGCCGCGCTCAGCACCAGCGCCACTTCAGGCCGGTTCGCCGCGAACCAGTCGAGCGCCGCGAGGATGCCGGCGAGCGGCCCCGGAAAATCTTTCACGGTGTCGGCGATCACGGGCAGGGCGAAAGCCGCGAACCGCGCGGGGTCACCGTTGGCGTTGAGGATCAGCTCGCTGCATTGCGGCTTCAGCCGCGCGATCACGCGCTCCAGAATGGTGCGGCCGCCGATCGTGCGCATCGGCTTGTCGCCGCCGCCCATGCGCCGCGCCAGGCCGCCCGCCAGCAGGACGCCGGGAATCTGCGCCGGGTCAAGGCGCGTCATAACGTCAGTCGTCACGCGCTTCGCCCTTGCGTTTGTGGCGCGCGGATTCATCCTCGACATAGTCGAGGTTCTGGTCGAATACGATGCGCTCCTGTCCGGAGAGTGCAATGAAGCGCTTGCCGCGGGTGCGCCCGACCAGCGTCAGCCCGACCTGCCGCGCGAGCTCGACGCCCCATGCGGTGAACCCCGAGCGCGACACCAGGATCGGGATTCCCATCCGCACCGTCTTGATCACCATCTCCGAGGTCAGCCGTCCCGTGGTGTAGAGGATCTTGTCGGCGGGATCGACGCCATGGCGATAGATCCAGCCCGCGATCTTGTCGACCGCGTTGTGACGGCCGACGTCCTCGGTGTAGCACACCGGCGTGCCTTCCTTGCACAGCACGCAGCCATGGATGGCGCCTGCCTCCAGATAGAGCGAGGGCATGGTGTTGATGGTGTGCGTCATCTGGTAGAGCCAGGAGGTGCGCAGCTCGGCCTTGGGCAGCGCGACGCTCTCGACCGCCTCGAGCAGGTCGCCAAACGCGGTGCCCTGCGCGCAGCCCGAGGTCTGGGTGCGCTTCTTCAGCTTCGCCTCGAAATTGGTGTTGTGCTCGGTGCGGACGACCACGACGTCGAGGTCGTCGTGATACTCGACCTCGGTGACGACGTCGTCGTATTTCAGCATGTTCTGGTTCAGGAGATAGCCGAGCGCCAGATATTCCGGATAGTCACCGATCGTCATCATGGTGACGATCTCCTGCGCGTTGAGATACAGCGTCAGTGGCCGCTCCACCGGCACCCTGATCTCGACCGCCGCGCCGGTCTGGTCGGTGCCCGTGACGCGCTCGGTCAGGCGCGGATCGTCCGGATTGGGGACGATCAGGGGAACAGGCGCTTTCTCGATTTTCATCATGTTGGTCAGGCTAGCATGACAACGGCTCACAGCCGATATAAAGCGTCAAGAGCTGATGCCTAGTCCCCGGTTCCGGCCGGTAGGGAGACTGCAATGAAAGTGATTGGCCTCGCGGGATGGAGCGGTGCCGGCAAGACCACCTTGCTGTCGCGGGTGATCCCGTATCTGCTTGGCCGCGGCCTTCGCGTCTCCGTGATCAAGCACGCCCATCACGAATTCGATGTCGATGTGCCGGGCAAGGATTCCTGGGTGCACCGGCAGTCCGGCGCGACCGAGGTGCTGGTGTCCTCGACGCGGCGCTGGGCGCTGATGCATGAGCTGCGCGGGGCATCCGAGCCGCGCCTGCCGGAGCTGCTCGCCAAGCTGGCGCCGGTCGATCTGGTCGTGGTCGAGGGGTTCAAGCGCGAGCCGGTCAACAAGATCGAGGTGCATCGCGCGGCCAACGGCAAGCCGCTGCTGTTTCCCGACGATGCGAGCGTGGTCGGCATCGCCAGCGATGTTGCGGTTGAAACGTCGCTGCCGATCGCCCATCTCGACGATATCGAGGAGGTCGCGGCCTTGATGCTGCGATCCGCGATCGCGGTCGACGACGTGCTGGCTGTGGCTTCGGCCGGGAGCTGAAGTGTGATGACCTTTGGTCGGATCGCCCTGTCCACGAATTCGCATCACCTCTCCCGCTTGCGGGGGAGGTCGCATCGCATCGCGAGATGCGATGCGGGTGGGGGCTCTTTCCACAATGTGACTCGTGGTGGCCCCCCACCCGCAGGCGGGAGAGGGAGCACAATCCCGCTGCGGTTGTAACGCGAGCTCATCTCATTTCACTTTGACGAGGCGGAATGGCGCAACTGTCCGACGATTGCTTTGCCTTTGGCGGACCGATGATGTCGGTGGACGAGGCGGTGAGCCTGATCGCCGCACGCGTCAGCAGGGTGTCCGATGTCGAGACCGTGCGGCTTGCGGCGGCCGATGGCCGCGTGCTCGCCGGTGACATCGCAGCGCCGCTGCCGTTGCCGCCCTTCACCAACTCCGCGGTGGACGGTTATGCGGTGGCGAGCGCCGACTTGCCGACGAGCGAGGCGCAGGCGTTTCCGTTGTCCGGCCGCGTGCAGGCCGGCGCGTCGGCGCAGGCCTCCGTGAAGCGCGGCGAGGCGATGCGTATCTTCACCGGCGCGCCGATGCCCGAGGGCGCCGACACCGTGTTCATGCAGGAGGATGTCCGGCTCGAGGACGGCAATGTCGTGCTGCCGGCGGGGCTGAAGCCGGGCGCCAATGTCCGCCCGGCCGGCGAGGACATTCCGCTCGGGCATGTTGCGCTGCAGGAAGGGCAGCGGCTGCGGCCGCAGCATGTCGCGCTCGCGGCGGCGCTGGGGCTGACCGATCTCACCGTGGTCAGGCGGCTGCGGGTTGCGGTGTTCTCCACCGGCAACGAACTGGTCTCACCCGGCGATCACCGCGCGCCGCCGCAGCTGTTCGACTCCAACCGCTTCATGCTGATGGCGATGCTGCGCCGGCTCGGCTGCGAGGTCAGCGATCTCGGGATCCTGCGCGACGAGCGCACAGCACTTGCCTCCGCGCTGCGCGACGTTGCCGGTGCGCACGACCTGATCCTGACCACCGGCGGGGTCTCGACCGGCGAGGAGGATCACGTCAAGGCCGGAGTCGAGGCGGTCGGCAAGCTCGTGCTGTGGCGGATGGCGATCAAGCCGGGGCGGCCGGTGGCGATGGGCATCATCGACGGCACGCCACTGATCGGATTGCCGGGAAATCCGGTGGCGAGCTTCGTGACCTTCGTGCATGTGGTGCGGCCGACCGTGCTGGCGCTGATGGGCGCGCGGCAGGAGCCGCTGGTGCCGCTGCCGGTGCGCGCGGCCTTTGCCTACAAGAAGAAGATCGCGCGGCGCGAATATGTCCGCGTCAGCCTGCGTCAGGCGGTGGACGGCGCGCGCGAGGCGGTCAAGTTTCCGCGCGAAGGCGCCGGCCTGCTGTCGTCGCTGGTCGATACCGACGGGCTGGTCGAATTGGGCGAGCAGCTGACGCGCGTTGAGCCCGGCCAGACGGTCGGCTTCCTGTCCTATGCAAGCCTGATGTGAGCGCGCCCCGCGTTGACGATGCAGGGCGCGTTGACGATGCAACCTGCGTTGACGATATAAGTCGGCTCCGCCATGGTCGAATCATGACCACGACAAAGCTCGATCTCACCGGCCTGAAATGCCCGCTGCCCGCGCTGAAGACGCGCAAGGCGCTGAAGAGCGTGACGGCGGGCGATTTCCTCGAAGTGCACTGCACCGATCCGCTTTCGGTGATCGACATCCCGAATCTCATTCGGGAGACCGGCGACAAGGTCGAGATCACCGAACGAAGCGACGTTCGCATCGTTTTTTTGATCGAGAAAGCAAATGGCACGATAGATAATTCAAATGCTGCATCGCCGCGTGCGCGCTAGATGCAGCTTGATATCTACCTTTTGCCAATCGACACCTATTTTCCATTCTGCGCGAATTGATAATCTCCACCGGGTTGTGGAGATCAAGTCGTGCCCGGATCAGGGCGCGTGGGGCAATACAGGGCAGGCCTAACGTTCAGAGCGGGCCGCGCGACCGGGGCATATCCGGCCGTGTTGGGGGTTGGCATTTCGGGAATGCGCGTGGCTGATCCCGGCGCATGCAGGAAATGCGCGGAGCAATGTGATGATTGCGCCGCAAAGGGATGGGACGGGATCGAACACGGCAGAACGCCTGATGTAACGGCGGCTGCAGGGAGGTTTCAATGACGACGATGAGCAGCGCCGGACGCGTATCGGCTGCAGGCGCAGGTTTCCTCGACAAGGAACACACGATCGCGGCCGCCGGCTTCAATCGCTGGCTGGTGCCGCCGGCCGCGCTGTGCATCCATCTGTGCATCGGCATGGCCTACGGCTTCTCGGTGTTCTGGCTGCCGCTGTCGCGCGCGATCGGCCTGACCGCGCCGAAGGCATGCCCGGACATTTCGCTGTTCCAGGAATTGTTCACGACCACCTGCGACTGGAAGGTCGCGAGCATGGGTTGGATGTACACCCTGTTCTTCGTGGTGCTCGGCGTCTCCGCCGCGCTGTGGGGCGGCTGGCTCGAGCGGGTTGGGCCGCGCAAGGCCGGCTTCGTCGCCGCGCTGTGCTGGTGCGGCGGTCTCGTGCTGGGCGCGATCGGCATCATCACCCATCAATTGTGGCTGATGTGGCTCGGCTCCGGCGTGATCGGCGGCATCGGGCTCGGTCTCGGCTACATCTCGCCGGTGTCGACGCTGGTGAAATGGTTTCCCGACCGCCGCGGCATGGCGACCGGCATGGCCATCATGGGCTTTGGCGGCGGCGCCATGATCGGCGCACCGCTCGCCAATCTCCTGATGAACTATTTCAAGACGCCGACCTCGGTCGGTGTCTGGGAAACCTTCTTGACCATGGGCCTGATCTATCTGGTGTTCATGATGATCGGCGCGTTCCGCTACCGCCTGCCGCCGTCTGGCTGGCAGCCGGAGGGCTGGACGCCGCCGGCCAAGGCCAACGCGATGATCTCGACCAAGAACGTGCACCTCGATAACGCGCACAAGACGCCGCAGTTCTGGCTGATCTGGTGGGTGCTGTGCTTGAACGTGTCGGCCGGCATCGGCGTGATCGGCATGGCCTCGCCGATGCTGCAGGAGATCTTCGCCGGCAAGCTGATCGGGCTGCCCAATGTCGGCTTCAACGCGCTCGACGCCTCGCAGAAGGCGCAGATCGCGGCGATCGCCGCGGGCTTCGCCGGCCTGCTGTCGCTGTTCAACATCGGCGGCCGATTCTTCTGGGCCTCGCTGTCGGACAAGATCGGCCGCAAGAACACCTATTACACGTTCTTCGTGCTCGGCATCGTGCTCTACGCGCTGGCGCCGACCTTCGCCGCGATGGGCTCGAAGCTGCTGTTCGTGCTCGGCTTCGGCATCATCCTGTCGATGTATGGCGGCGGCTTCGCCACGGTGCCGGCCTATCTTGCCGACATGTTCGGCACCCAGTTCGTCGGCGCGATCCATGGCCGGCTGCTGACGGCGTGGTCGACTGCAGGCATCATCGGCCCCGTCGTGGTGAATTATCTCCGCGAATTCCAATTGGCCGCCGGCGTGCCGCGCGACCAGCTCTACAACACCACGATGTACATCCTGTGCGCCATGCTGATCGCGGGCTTCATCTGCAACTATTTGATCAAGCCGGTCGATCCGAAGTGGCACATGAGCGATGCCGACGTGGCGAAGTTGCAGGCGGCGACGGCGACCGGTGGCAATGGTGCGACCGGATCGTTCGGCATCGGCAAGGGCGGTCTGGACGGCAGGGCAGCGCTGTTCTGGCTGTTCGTCGGCATTCCGCTGGCTTGGGGCATCTACATGACGCTGCTCAGCGCAGTCAAAATCCTCTAACCGCGACCATCATCGCCGCGGGTTGCCGGTTCCCGGCACCTGCGGCGTTCGCTTTATTCAATGAACAGAAAAAGGATTGGGGGATTTTGATGTTTCGCACCCGGATTTGCCTTGCCGCCGCGCTGCTCGCCATAGGGCTTCATGCCGCCTCGGCCCAGACCGCGGCGCCGGCCGCCTCGGCACCGGCCGCCACCACGGCCAAGCCGTCGAAGATCAAGCTGACGATGGAGAAGCTGAAGGCCATGAAGGCACAGTGGCGCGCCAACAAGCCCAAGCTCAAGGCCTGCCGCGCCGAGGTGAAGTCGAAGGGGCTGACCGGTGACGACCGCTGGTTCTACATCGAGGAGTGCATGGGCAAGACGTGAGAACCGCCCGTTCCGCAATGGGTTGGTTTCAAGGGGCGTGACAGCGCCGGCTGCATGCCCTTAATGCTGTTTGGAATGCTTCGAATTTAGTTGGCATCTGGCATGCCAACGGCTAGACTATTGATCTGGCAGCAGGAAACGAGACGCCCTGATGACGACGGATGACGTTCACAAGGTCCGCAATTTCGAGCACCCGGGTGCCGGGCGGAAGCGCGCCAAGGCCACGCCCAAGGGCCGCCAGGTCGATCCGACCGCCGCCCACGAGGTCGAGCAGCTGCTCGGCGACCGTCCGCGGCAGCGCGATATGCTGATCGAGTACCTGCATTTGATCCAGGACACTTATCGCCAGATCTCGGCGGCGCACCTCGCGGCCCTTGCCGACGAGATGAAGCTGTCGTTCGCCGAGGTGTTCGAGACCGCGACCTTCTACGCGCATTTCGACATCGTGAAGGAGGGCGAGCCCGACATCGCGCCGCTGACGATCCGGGTCTGCGATTCGCTCACCTGCGCGATGCTGGGCGCGGAGCGATTGCTCGAAGAACTCAAGGACAAGGCGGGCCCCGGCATTCGCGTTGTGCGCGCGCCCTGCGTCGGGCGTTGCGACACCGCGCCCGCCGCCGAGGTCGGTCACAATTTCATCGACCATGCGACCGTCGACAACGTGCTGGCGGCAGCGAAGGCCGGCGACACCCATGCGCATCTGCCGACCACGATCGGCTATGATGCCTATGTCGCGGACGGCGGCTACCAACTGCTCAACCAGCTGCGCTCAGGTGAGCTCGCCAAGGAAGACCTGCTCAAATCGCTCGATGATGCCAGCCTGCGCGGGCTCGGCGGCGCTGGCTTTCCGACCGGGCGCAAATGGCGCGCGGTGCTCGGCGAGCCCGGCCCGCGGCTGATGGCCGTCAACGGCGACGAGGGCGAGCCCGGCACGTTCAAGGATCGCTACTATCTCGAGACCGATCCGCATCGCTTCCTCGAGGGCATGCTGATCGGCGCGCATATCGTCGACGCGCCCGAGGTCTACATCTACATCCGCGACGAATATCCGGCCGCCCGCGAAATCCTCGAACGCGAGATCGCAAAACTTCCTGCGGGCGGCCCGAAGCTGCACATGCGCCGCGGCGCCGGCGCCTATATCTGCGGCGAGGAATCCTCGCTGCTGGAGAGCATCGAGGGCAAGCGCGGCCTGCCGCGTCACAAGCCGCCTTACCCGTTCCAGGTCGGCCTGTTCGGCCTGCCGACGCTGATCAACAATGTCGAAACGTTGTGGTGGGTGCGCGACATCGTCGAGAAGGGCGCTGAATGGTGGAAGAGCCATGGTCGTCATGAGCGGCACGGGCTGCGCAGCTTCTCGGTCTCCGGCCGGGTCAGGAATCCCGGCATGAAGCTCGCACCCGCCGGCATCACGGTGCGCGAACTGATCGACGAATATTGCGGCGGCATGGCCGACGGCCACGTCTTCCACGCCTATCTGCCGGGCGGCGCATCGGGCGGCATCCTGCCCGCTTCGATGGACGACATCCCGCTCGATTTCGGCACGCTGGAGAAATACGGCTGCTTCATCGGCTCGGCGGCGATCGTGATCCTGTCGCAGCAGGACAGCGTTCGCCTCGCGGCATTGAACCTGATGCGCTTCTTCGAGGACGAGAGCTGCGGCCAGTGCACGCCGTGCCGCGCCGGCACCCAGAAGGCGGCGCAGCTGATGGAGCGGCCGGTCTGGAACCGGGCCCTGCTCGACGAATTGAGCCAGGCGATGCGCGATGCGTCGATCTGCGGCCTTGGCCAGGCCGCCTCCAATCCGCTGACATCGGTGATCAAATACTTCCCCGACGAGTTCAAGGAAGCTGCCGAATGACGAAGATCACGTTCGAGCTCGACGGCAAGCAGGTCGAGGCCAATCCGGGCGAAACCATCTGGCAGGTCGCCAAGCGCGGCGGGCAGGAGATTCCGCATCTCTGCTACTCGCCGGCGCCGGACTACCGGCCCGACGGCAATTGCCGCGCCTGCATGGTCGAGATCGAGGGCGAGCGCGTGCTGGCGGCGTCCTGCAAGCGTACGCCGTCGGTCGGCATGAAGGTCAAGACCGAGAGCGCGCGCGCCGTCGCGGCGCAGAAGATGGTGATGGAGCTCCTGGTCGCCGACCAGCCGGCGCGCGAGACCTCGCACGATCCGGATTCCAAGTTCTGGCACTGGGCGGAGAAGACCGGCGTCACGGAAAGCCGCTTTCCGGCGGCGGAGCGCTGGACCGCCGACGCCAGCCATCCGGCGATGCGGGTCAATCTCGACGCCTGCATCCAGTGCGGCCTGTGCGTGCGCGCCTGCCGCGAGGTCCAGGTCAACGACGTCATCGGCATGGCTTATCGTAGTCACGGCTCGAAAATCGTATTCGACTTCGACGACCCGATGGGCGAGTCGACCTGCGTGGCCTGCGGCGAATGCGTGCAGGCCTGCCCGACCGGCGCGCTGATGCCCTCCGTGATGCTCGACGACAAGCAGACCCGCGTCACCTATCCGGATCGCGAGGTGGATTCGCTGTGCCCGTATTGCGGCGTCGGCTGCCAGGTCACCTACCAAGTCAAGGACGAGAAGGTGATCTATGCGGAAGGCCGCGACGGCCCGGCCAACCACAACCGGCTCTGCGTCAAGGGCCGCTTCGGCTTCGACTACATCCATCACCCCAATCGCCTGACCAAGCCGCTGGTGCGGCTGCCGGGTGTCAAGAAGGACGCCAACGACCAGGTTGATCCGGCCAATCCCTACACCCATTTCCGCGAGGCGACGTGGGAAGAGGCGCTCGATCTTGCTGCGGCGGGCTTGCGGAAAATCCGCGACGTAAAGGGTGCCAAGGCGCTCGCCGGGTTCGGCTCGGCCAAGGGCTCGAACGAGGAGGCCTATCTGTTCCAGAAGCTGGTCCGCACCGGCTTCGGCTCCAACAATGTCGATCACTGCACGCGGCTGTGTCACGCCTCGTCGGTGGCAGCCCTGTTCGAGGGATTGAGCTCCGGCGCGGTGTCGGCGCCGTTCGCGGCCGCGGCCGACGCGGAAGTGATCTGGGTGATTGGCGCCAATCCGACCGTGAACCATCCGGTCGCCGCGACCTTCATCAAGAACGCCGCCAAGCGCGGCGCGAAGCTGTATGTGATGGATCCGCGCCGGCAGACGCTGTCGCGCCACGCCACGCAGCACCTCGCATTCAAGCCCGGAAGCGACGTCGCGATGCTGAACGCGATGATCCACACGATCATCACCGAAGGCCTGACTGACGAGCAGTACATCGCCGGCTATACCGAGGGCTACGAAGACCTCAAGGCCAAGATCGTCGACTTCACGCCCGAGAAGATGTCGGCGATCTGCGGCATTCCCGCGGAGACGCTGCGCGAGGTGGCGCGTGCCTACGCGCGTGCCAAGTCGTCGATCATCTTCTGGGGCATGGGCATCAGCCAGCATGTCCACGGCACCGACAATGCGCGCTGCCTGATCGCGCTGGCCCTGATCACCGGCCAGGTCGGACGCCCCGGCACCGGGCTGCATCCGCTGCGCGGGCAGAACAACGTGCAGGGCGCCTCCGACGCCGGCCTGATCCCGATGTTCCTGCCGGACTATCAGCCGGTCGGCCGTGACGACATGCGCGGCGCCTTCGAAAAGCTGTGGGGGCAGGAGCTCGATCCGGTCCGCGGACTGACCGTCGTCGAGATCATGAACGCGATCCATGCCGGCGAAATCCACGGCATGTATGTCGAGGGTGAGAATCCGGCGATGTCGGATCCGGACCTGCAGCACGCGCGCGGCGCGCTGGCCATGCTCGATCACCTCGTGGTGCAGGACCTGTTCGTTACCGAGACGGCGTTCCACGCCGACGTCATCCTGCCGGCCTCGGCGTTCGCCGAAAAGTCCGGCTCCTTCACCAACACCGATCGCCGCGTGCAGCTGGCGCGCGAAGTGATCAGGCCGCCGGGCGATGCGCGGCAGGATCTCTGGATTATCCAGGAGATCGCCAAGCGGATGGGATTGCCTTGGAATTATGCGGGCCCGGGCGAGGTCTTCACCGAGATGGCTCAGCTCATGCCGTCCCTGAAGAACATCACATGGGAGCGCCTGGTCCGCGAGGGCGCGGTGACCTATCCGGTCGACGATCCGGACAAGCCGGGCAATGAGATCATCTTCACCACCGGCTTCCCGACCGAGAGCGGCCGCGGCAAGATCGTGCCGGCCAAGGTGATCCCGCCGGACGAGCTGCCCGACGCAGAGTATCCGATGGTGCTGTCGACCGGACGCGTGCTCGAACATTGGCACACCGGCTCGATGACGCGTCGCGCCCAGGTGCTCGACCAGATCGAGCCCGAAGCGGTCGCGTTCATGACGCCGAAGGACATGCGGAAGAAGGGGCTCGCTCCGGGCGACTTCATCCGCCTCGAGACGCGCCGCGGCGCCGTCGAGGTCAAGGTGCGCGCCGACCGCGACGTGCCGGAGAACATGGTGTTCATGCCGTTCTGCTACGCGGAGGCGGCGGCGAACCTGTTGACCAACCCGGCGCTCGACCCGTTCGGCAAGATCCCGGAATTCAAGTTCTGCGCGGTGCGCGCCGAAAAGGCCGAGTTCCGGTCGGCGGCGGAGTAACGCGAGCGCCTAAAATCCCACCCTAAAGTCCGATGGCGCAACCGTCGCCACGCGGATCGTGTGCGCCTTTGATCGTGCCATCGTCATGTATCACGATGGCTCCAGCCTGCCCGGCCAGCGGGCTAAGCGCGGGGATCGTCGCGAGACTGTGGCCGCGCCTGGCCAAATCATCGAGTGCGTCGCCGCTGACGCTGGCCTCGAGCTTGAGGCTGTCGCGCTGGTCCGAGAATGTCTTGCCAAGCAGGAAACGCGGGCGCGACAGCGCTTCCTGTGGATCGAGGCGATAGTCCAAGAGGCGCGTGAGCAGCACTGCCAGCGTTTGCGGCTGCCCGTCGGCTCCTTGCGTGCCGCAAAGAGCGTATGGCGTACCCTCCTTGAGGACCATGCTTGGATTAAGCGTATAGAACGGGCGCTTCCCGGCGCGAACAACGTTCGGGCTGCGCGGATCAAGGCTGAATGCGGCTCCCCGATTCTGCCAGAGAATGCCGGTATCCCCGACCACGATGCCGCTGCCCCAGTCGTAATAGGTGCTTTGCAGGACGCTGACGCTGTGCCCGAACCGGTCGGTGACCGCAAAGTAGACCGTGTCGCCGGTCTTGAACGGATGCGGCCAGTCGAGCGCGCGGTCCATCTTGATCGATTGCGCCTTGCGCTTGAGGTGGTCGGGAGCCAGCCATTGGTCAGGCGGTTGCGGGGTAAAATCCGGGTCCGCAATGCGGGGGCGGTCCAGGAACGCCTGCTTCACCGCTTCCACACACAGATGGTAGTAGTCTGCACTGCCTTCAGGAATTTTGCCGAGGTCGAATTCGCGCAAGACCCCCATGATGGCGAGGGTGGAAATGCCCTGTGTCGGCGGCGGTGGTGCGAGCAGCGTGAAGCCCCGGTAATCGAGGCTGACCGGTTGCTCGAGGGAGGATCGTGTCTTGCGAAGATCGTTCGCGGTCACCGGAGAGCCGACAGCTTCCAGTCCTTTGGCAATCCTTGCGGCAAGTTCTCCCTCGTAGAACTCCCGCGCGCCGTGCCGGGCAATCGCCTTGAGACTGTGCGCCAGGTTCGGCTGAGCAAAGCTCTCCCCCTCTTTGGGGCGCCGCTCATTCGGCATGAACGTCGCGCAGAAGTTGGGCCAGCGGTCCACCTCGGTCTTTCTGAAGTCCAGCCAATACAGCTGTGAAGCGGTGATCGGAAAGCCGTTTTCGGCGTAGCCGATCGCTGCATCCAGCAGCGACGGGAAGCTGAACTGCCCACCCCAATGCGCCCTCGAATAGGCGTGAGCCTGCTCCCAGCTGTCGACGGCACCCGCCGTGACGATCGTGGAGCCGGGACCGCGGAAGGGGATCGCATTCTGGAAGTTCGGCGGATGCTCCACCGCCTGGCCGAGCCCCATAAGGACATTCTTGCGCCCGCTGCGGTCGGCGATGATCCAGATGGCATCGCCGCCAATTCCGCAGAAGTGCGGGCAGGTGACCGTGATCACGGCTCCGACGGCGATCGCCGCCTCCATGGCGTTGCCGCCGTCACGGAGCACCTTGAGACCTGCTTCGGTGGCAAGCCCGTGCGGGCTCGTCACCATGCCATGGGTCGAGCGGGCTGTCAGCGATCCCGGTGCTGCCTCGGCAGCGCCGTCAGATCGAGCGGAGGTTTTATCGACATGGAGATTCATCGTGTTCTTTCGATTCACTCGCAAACAAGGAGCGGCCGGCACTTTCCGGATCGTGATGCGATTTCATAAAATCGCACCACGATCCCGGCCCCTTTTGCCTGAGCATGATTTCCGCACGTCACGCCTGTCGGGAGGGAACAACCTCAGGCAGGCGCTGATCTGCGGTTTCGGCATGATGGTGGTGAGCTCCGAAGTGCGCCGTCAGCCAGGCGTAGATCGGTCCCAGCAGATTCATCAGGAGCGAGGCCGCCAGTGCGGCGAGCGGATCGCCCGGTACCGGCCCAAATCCGCCGAACACGGTTGCGAAGTACGATGCGAAGCCGAAGAACATTCCCGGGACGAAGCTGAGGGCAGGAATGCGTCCCAGCAGCATCATTGCGCCGTTGAAGACGAACAGGATGACGCACTCGGCGAGGATCTGGGCAGTCCCCGTAAGGTGCTGCGCCGAGAACTTGAAGCAAACCACGATGATGTAGGCGAAAATGCCGCCGATGATCATGGTGGGCCAGAACTTCTTCAACAAGCCGATGGAAGGCCCGCCGGCCGCGAATGTGCCCGCCCAGGTGATGAAGATCGCCCACGGCGGGAAGTGGAACGAGGTCATGCTGATGAAGATCGTGGTGACGGCTAGAAGTGACGCGACAACTTCGGCTGGCAGCTTTGTCATGTGTGGTTTCCTCGCTTGGTGCTTTTGCTTGTTTGTTCGGCTTCCGCTACGGCTCGCCCATCACGAATGGGCGTGGCCGCATTCCCTGCAGATTCGACTCTCGTGCCGGGTAACGACCGTCACGCGTCCGCGCTTGAGAACCCAGGAGCGCGGCGGAATGTCCAGCAACACATCCGCGAAGGCGAACGTGTCGAAGATCACGATGTCCGCCGGCTTGCCCACCGCCAGACCGTATTGATCGGACAGCCCCACCGCACGCGCAGCGTTGGAGGTGCCCATCCTGAGAACCTCGAGCTGATGTTCGGGCGTGCCAAACTGGATAAGATGGGCCAGCAGATTGCCGATCTGAAGCGGGTCGGCCTTCCCGAAAGGGGTGAAGGCGTTGCGGATATTGTTCGAGGAGTAGGCAACATTGACGCCGGCGGCGTGCAACGCGCGCACCGGTGCCAGGCCACGACGTGGCCGCGCGTCGTCCTTCCGGCCGCCGAGATAGGTGTCCGTGGCGGGCAGCGTGACGATGGTGATGTCCGCTTCCCGCAGCAGATCAATGACCGGCTTCGCCTGTTCGGACGTCAGAGCACCAAGGCTCGTCATGTGGCCCAGCGCGACCCTGCCTCGATAATTCGTATCGATGGTTTTTCGCGCGATGTATTCCGCCGCGGCGAAGCGCCTGTCGTCGGTGTCGTCGGCAAAGTCGGCGTGCATGTCGATGTCGAGATCGTGCTTCAAGGCCAGATCGAACACCTTGTCGACATGTTTGCACGTATCGTCCCAGCTCAGCTCGTTATAGGGACAGCCGCCGACCACGTCGGCGCCCATCGCTATGGCCTGCTCCATGAGATCGATCACGCCCGCGGTCTTCAGCAGGCCTTCCTGGGGAAAGGCAACGATTTGCAGATCGAGCAGATCCTTGTACTCGTCCTTCAGCTCCAGAGCGGTCTCGACTCCGATCAGTCCCTGGATCGGGTCGACATCCGGATGGGCGCGAACGAAGACCGTGCCGTTGCGGACCGCCATGTCCAGAACCTTGCGCGATCGCTCCAGCACATCGCTCCGCTCCTGCTTCGCCTTGAGGATTCCGGTGACCCGGATGGCTTCTTCCAGGGTTCCCGAACGAGCGGGCAGCCGTCGATGCACAAACGCCTTTTCGAGATGCAGGTGCGGTTCGATGAAGCCAGGCATGGCGACGCGGCCCTCCGCATCGATCTCCTCTTCACCCACCCTGTCGAGGCTTTCCTCAATCGCCGCAATTCGCCCTCCGCGAATTCCGATATCCATGAGGGGCTGCTCGTCGCTAAGCCGAACCTGGCGAACGACCATTTCCATCGATGATTCCTCCCTGGCTTCGTCGGAGTTTTGCTTTTTGTTTCCCCGACGCGTTGAGAAGCCTAGGGCAGAACCTGCCGCGGGATAATCGGTGGGTTCCTAGGAGGCGGCTAGGAATAATCCTAGAAATGCCGGCGTGAATTCCTTGCCGGGGCGTCCCCGGGGTTGCAGGAGTGCCGCGTAAAACCGGTCGGATGGAATGTCGGGCAGATCACTCGACGAGCTGATTTCGGAGCGCGTAGTGAACCAGGTCGACGACCGTCGCAGCCCCCATCTTTTCCATCAGGTTCGCCTTGTGGGTGCTCACGGTCTTGATGCTCAGATTGAGCCTGCGGGCGATGTCGGTGATCTTGCGTCCAAGAACCAGCATATCGAAGACTTCGCGTTCGCGTTTCGTCAATCGGATATGCGGGAATTCCGCCACCAGCGGGCGCCGGGCAGCTTCTCGCGTCGCCGCGCTGACAAACATCTCGTCGCGCGCAGCGGTCCTGATTGCCTGGATCAGCTGATGACTTGCGCTATTCTTGGTGACGTATCCCGCGGCGCCGGCCTTCAGCGATTCGATGACGTACTGATGCTCCTCATGCATGCTGAGGACGACGATGCGAATCCCTGGATGCTTGGCCTTGAGCAGCTGGAGCAGCGGAATCCCGCTGATTCCAGGCATGGAGAGATCGAGCAGCGCGATTTCGCACGGCGTCGTTTCCAGCAGCCCCAGCAGTTCCTCGCCGCTTCGCGCCTCGCCGACGATATCAATATCGGCCTGATCCGCGAGAATCTGCTTCAATCCCTCGCGGAAGATCGTGTGGTCGTCGGTGATGATGAGACGTGTCATCGCCCGGTCCGGACTTCCTCGGAAACGTGGAGCGGAATGCGCACCGACACGCGCGTTCCGCTATACGTAGCGCCGGAAACGTCGATCGATCCTCCGAGGGAGAAGGCGCGCTCACGCATGCCCACGAGGCCCAAGCCATCGCGCGGCAATATCACGTTGTCGATACCGCGGCCATCATCGACGATCTCGAGCTGTAGCTCGTCCGCGACGTGCCGTGCGCTGATGTCGACCTGCCTCGCATGTCCGTGGCGGAGCGCATTCGTGAGTGATTCCTGGACGATGCGGAACACGCCCGTGCTCACATCCTTGCTGTAGGCAATATCCTCCCGATCAAAGGACAGGGAGACGTCGAGCCCGCTCATCTCGGTGGAGTTCTGCGTCAGCCACTTGATCGCAGAGACGAGACCGAGTTCGTCCAGCATGATGGGCCTCAAGTCGGCCGCTATGCGTCGAAGGTCGGTCACCGAACGATCTGCGACAGAAACGAGTCGGTCGATATGGAGGCGCAGGACGTCTGGCGACGAGAACAGATGGTCCCGGATCCAGGTCAACTGGATCTTCATCGCCGTGAGTGTCTGACCCAGCTCGTCGTGAAGTTCCCTTGAGATTCTCGTGCGCTCCTCCTCCCGGACCGACTGAAGGTATGAGGACAGCTCGCGCAACTGCGACCTGGAGCGGCGAAGCTCGTGTTCTGCCGCCCTTCGCTCGGTGATATCGCGGGAGATGCCCACGGTCCCGACGATGCGCCCGGCATCATTGCGGATGGGGGCTTTGATGGTCTCGAACCAACGCAGTTCGCCGTTGTTGTCGGGACGGGATTCCTCGTACCGCCGGCGTCTGCCGCTCTTCAGGACGGCGAGATCGGTGCGCAGATAGACATTGGCGATCTCGGGCGGCCATACCTCCGATGGGGCTTTCCCGATCACCTCTTGTTCAGGCAGGCCGACGACTTTCAGATAGGCCGAGTTGACGGCAAGATAGCGCGACTTGCGATCCTTGAGCCATGCCATGTCAGGAATATTGTCGAGCAGCGCTCGTTGCCGCTCCTGTTGTCCATCGCCGGTCATCGTCGAACACTATCAACTTCGCGATACCTGCATAGTGGAAAATCGTCTGTAGTATGTGCGCGAGGCGCCGTCGCTTTCTTCGCAAATGCGAAACGGATGGAGGGATGTTCAATCACCGCTTGCCGCGGCGTGTGATCGCATCGTCGACGCTCCAGCCGGATGAACTCCAGCTTGGCGCGAGCGCCGGCGGGGATGTCGTCGCAGTCGCGCTTGTTGCGCACCGGCAGTATCACACGGGTCAGGCCGCGGCCGCGACCACCTTCTCCTTGATGCCGCCGACCGGTAGCACGAGGCCGGGGGCGCCGTCTTCGAGGCCAGGTCTCACGGACGGTCCGGAGAAGGCCGCCTGCGAAAATCAAGTAAGCGGCCCTGTCGCATCGCTGAAAAAATGTTGAGGCGTCTGATATCGGGAAGGCGCTAAGGCTGTCCTGCTCGCCCGGATCGCGTCGTGGACGACCCATCGCGCAGTTCAAAGCGAGTCAGAGACCGACAGCAGTTGGAGGCGTAACCATGTCACGTCACCACAAGATGCCGCCGATCCCGCCGGCCAACCGCAGCCCCAAGGGCACGGGTGGCGGAGTGGAGGTCAAGAAGGACACGTCATCCACCAAGGCGGTGGGCAACCCTGCAGAGCAGGGCGACACGGCCAACATCAAGCAGAACACGACGAACGCCGGGTATTTCAAGGGGCGTCGTGCGGGCTAGCTGGCGCGTATTCGAGCGAAGTGGACCTCGGTTCGCGTGAAGAAAGCGCGTCAAAACAAAAAGCTGGAGCTTCGGTTCTGATTCAATCAGAACCGGAAATGCTCTAGCCGGATGCTGCTCGCTTTCATTCCGCGGCGGCAGGCGTGGTCTTCGCGGCCTCCAGGGCCGCAGCGATCGCGTCGTCGACGCGCTCTAACCAGATGAACTCCAGCTTGGCGCGGGCGCCGGCGGGGATGTCGTCGTAGTCGCGCTTGTTGCGCGCCGGCAGCATCACCCGGGTCAGGCCCGCGGCTGCGGCCGCGACCACCTTCTCCTTGATGCCGCCGACCGGCAGCACGAGACCGCGCAGCGATATCTCGCCGGTCATCGCGGTGTCGCTGCGCACGGTGCGGTCGGTCAGGAGCGAGGTGAGGGCGGTGAACATCGCTACCCCCGCGCTCGGGCCGTCCTTCGGCGTAGCACCAGCGGGAACGTGGACGTGGATGTCGCTCTTCTCGAACACGCCGGGGTCGATGCCGAGCTGGGTGGCGCGGCTCTTCACCAGCGTCAGCGCGGCCTGCACGCTCTCGCGCATGACGTCGCCGAGCTGTCCGGTGATCATCAGCGCGCCGCGGCCCGGCGTTCGTGACGCCTCGATGAACAGGATGTCGCCGCCGACCGGGGTCCAGGCCAGCCCGGTGGCAACGCCGGGAATGCTGGTGCGCATCGCGATCTCGTTTTCGAACCGCGGCTGGCCGAGCAGCGACACGATGTCCTTTGGCGCGATGGTGACGTGGCTCGTGCTGCCTTCGGCGATCTGCACCGCGACGTTGCGCAACACCTTGCCGATCTCGCGCTCGAGGTTGCGAACGCCGGCCTCGCGGGTGTAGCTCTTGATGATCAGCCGCAGCGCGTCCGGATCGATCTCGACCTGCTCGGCCTTGATCCCATTGGCTTCGAGCTGGCGACGCACCAGATAGCGCTTGGCGATCTCGAGCTTCTCGTCCTCGGTGTAGCCGGGAAGGCTGATCAGCTCCATGCGGTCGAGCAGCGGGCCCGGGACGCCGTCGAGCATGTTGGCGGTGGCGATGAACACGACGCGCGAAAGGTCGAACGGCACGCCGAGATAATTGTCGCGGAAGGTGCCGTTCTGCTCGGGGTCGAGCACTTCGAGCATCGCGGCCGACGGATCGCCCTGGATGCCGCGGCCCATCTTGTCGATCTCATCCAGCATCATCACGCAATTGCGCGCGCCGGCCTTCTTGATCGCCTGGATGATGTTGCCGGGCAGTGCGCCGATATAGGTGCGGCGGTGGCCGCGGATCTCGGCCTCGTCATGCACGCCGCCGAGCGAGACGCGGACAAACGGCCGCGACATCGCGCGCGCGATCGATTGCCCAAGCGAGGTCTTGCCGACGCCGGGCGGTCCGAGGAAGCAGAGGATCGGCGCCTTGCCGCCGGGCGCGAGCTTGCGCACCGCGAGATATTCGATGATGCGGCTCTTGATCTTCTCCAGCCCGTAATGGTCCTGGTCGAGGATCTTGCGTGCCTCGGCAATGTCGATCGGCTTCTCCTCGGGCAGGCTCCAGGGCAGGTCGATCAGCCAGTCGAGATAGCTGCGCACCATGCCGGACTCGGCTGCCGCTTCCGGCATCCGCTCATAGCGGCGCAGCTCTTTCTGGGCCTGGCTTTCGGCTTCCGGCGGCATCTTGGCCTCGACGATCGCCTTGGTCAGCTCGGCCACCTCGGCGGCCTTGCCGTCGCCTTCGCCAAGTTGGCGCTGGATCGTCGCCATCTGCTCGCGCAGGATTGCCTCGCGCTGCCGCTCGTCGAACACCGCCTTGGTCTTCTGCCCGATCTCCTGGCTCAGCCTCAGCACCTCGATGCGCTCGGCGAGATGCCGCGACACCTTGTCCATCCGCGCCGCGAGATCGATGGTTTCCAGGATGTCCTGTTTCTCCGGCGGCTTGATGTCCATGTAGGAGGTTGCAAGGTCGGCGAGCGTCGCCGGCGAGGTCGCGCTCTGCAGCGCGGCGATCAATTCGGGCGGCGTCTGCGGCAAGAGTTGCGCGGCTTCCAGCGCCTGGCGCTGCAAATTGAGGAAGCGTGCCTCGATCTCGGGCGAGGTAGTGGTGGGCTCGGGGATCTGCAGCACGCGGGCCGCGAGGAACGGCGTGCCGGGCAGATAGTCGAGCACGCGCATGCGCTGCACGCCCTGGCAGACCAGATGATGGGTGTCGTCGGCGCCGGTGATGTAGCGCACGATGTTGGCGACGGTGCCAACACGGTACAGCCCGTCCGGGCCGGGATCGTCCGCCTCGGGGTCGCGCTGCAGCAGGATACCGATCTGGCGCTGCTCGCGCACCGCCTGCTGGGCCGCGGCGATGGATTTGGCGCGGTTGATCGAAATCGGGATGATGACGTCGGGAAACAGCACGGTGGTGCGCACCGCGATGATGACCAGCGCGTCGCTGGGGATCGGCGCCGATGCCGTGGTCGAGCCTGAAATGTCTGAAGCAGCCATGTCGAAATCCTCAGCTCGATTTGCCAAGCCGCAGGCCGACGCAGCCATGCGCGGCAAAGCGGCTGATGGTGTAGCGGCCGGTCGGCAGCGCGATCCGGCGCTCGAACCGGCCCTGCGGCAGCTCGAGGCGCAGGATGCGGGCGTCGCGGAGCTCTGCGGGCAGGATGCGGCGGCCTGAGATCACCAGCGTGCCGCCGTCGAGCGCGGCCTCGACCTCATCGGGGTCGACCCCCGGCAGCGCGACCAGGATGAGGATCTCCTCGTCCGTCTCGATCACGTCCATCGGCGGTTCCCAGCTCGGCTCGCTGCCCGCCTGCGGGCGCAGGTTCAGGAAACTCTGGTGCAACCGTTCGGCCCGGGCGAGCGCCTCGATCGCGTCGGTCAGCATCCAGTTGATCGGATCCTTGGGGCCCATGGGCAGTCTCCACGTCGCATTGGGAGCCAAGGTTACCGGTCTTGCCGCCGACCGTAAACCGGCCCCTCGCGTCGCCGTTCGGGGAGGTAAAATTGTCCGAAATCTCGCGATTTGCGGCACGTGTGCGATGCGCCGCTGCACTCTGCCCGGACCAGGATGGCTCGATGTTAGGATCGCTGCCTACAGCCAGCCGGAACGCCGGAATCGCCAGAACAGCCCGCCGCATGCGACCAGCATCAGGCCCATCACGACGAAATAGCTGTACTCCCATTGCAGCTCCGGAATGTACTTGAAATTCATGCCGTAGATGCCGGCGACGGCGGTCGGCACGGCAACAATCGCAAGCCATGAGGCGAGCTTCTTGGAGATCGCCGTTTCCTGCGCCTGACCGACTAGCAGGCTTGCTTCAAACGCAAAGGCGAGCACTTCGCGCAGGGCATCGATCCGTTCCTGGATGGTGCGGACGTGATCCGTGACATCCCGGAACAGCGGGCGCATGGTCTCGCGCACCATTGGCAGGTCGTCGCGCTCCAGTCTGCGGCAGACCTCCACCAGCGGCCCGACCGCGTTGCGCAGACGCAGCAGGTCACGTCGCAGCAGATAGAGCCGCTCGATCTGCGCCCGCGTCATCGCGCTCGCAAGCACCTCCGCCTCCATCGCCTCGACCTCCTCCTGGATCGTCTCGAGCACCGGTGAGTAGTTGTCGACGATGAAATCGAGGATCGCATAGAGAATGTAGTCCTCGCCGCGGGCGAGCGCGCGCGGGCAACTCTCGCAACGCTCGCGGACCGGCGTGTAGGACGTCGAGGCGCCGTGGCGCACCGAGACGATGTATCCCTCGCCGACGAACAGATGCGTCTCGCCGAAGGCGATGCTCTCGCCGTCGAGCTGCGCGGTGCGTGCCACGATGAACAGCGCGTCGCCGTATTGCTCGATCTTCGGCCGCTGATGTGCATGGTTCGCATCCTCGATCGCGAGGTCGTGCAGCTGGAACTGCCGCTGCAGGCTTCTGAGCAGCGTGATGTCCGGCTCGTGCAGGCCGATCCACACCACATGGTCCGGCTTGCTGCGCCAGTTCGCGGCTTCGTCGATCGCGATGTTGGCGATGCGTCGTCCTTCGACGTAGACGCCTGCCGCGATCACGCCATCGGAATTGACGGGCCCGGCGGTTGCGTCGGTTGGCGATACGAGGTCCATGGTCTCCACCCTCGGTTATCGAACCCGCTTGACGCTATTCGTTGCCAAAAGGCTAGCACTGTATGGGCGCCGGTCAACACGCCGAGACGTTGCGTCCCGGCTTGTGGGGCGGCATGGGGTGCATCCCATTGCGGATTGGCTGGTCTTTATACGGCTCCTATGCCGCATCGCGGCGGGTCCTCTCGAATTCCTACGGTGTTGTCGGCATCTTTTGTCCTGACGCGGTGCGCTCGCGCGCCGCCAACAGGAAGGTGGGACATGACCTTGCTTCAATTGCACGATGTCCGGCCGCGCGGTTCGGCCGGTGCCATCCGCCCCGTACTGAAGCGGACGATCCGGCGGATCGTCCTTGGCTTCAGGGCGATCCACCGCTCGATCGCCGCCGCGAAGATCCATCGTCTGCGCAACGAGCTCTTGCTGCATCGCGGCCATGAGGACTGGGCGCGGATGAACCTGAACACGCGCGGCGGCGATGCCGAGAAATATCCGCGCCCGCCGGTCGTGCTCGGCGAGAAGTGGGACTATTGAGATGCGTATCGTTTCATCGATCCGTGTCCTGCTGCGCAGTGCGGCAGAGGGGCTGTTCAAATTCCTCGCCTGGATCGGCGAGGAGCCGATTAGCGCTTACCGGCCCGAGGCGCACTACATGCGCGGCCCGGGACCGGCCTGGCGGGCCAAGCATCAGCCGGGTCAGGTTGCCTCGCTCCGGCGCGTCAGGTGATCGAGCAGATTCATCGGCAGCGGAAACACCACGGTTGAGGAGCGCTCGCCGGCGATGTCCTGCAGCGCCGCGAAGTAGCGGAGCTGCATGGCCTGCGGCTCCTGCGCGAGGATCCGCCCGGCCTCGACGAGCTTCTCGGCGGCCTGCTGCTCGCCCATCGCGTTGATCACCTTTGCGCGCCGCAACCGTTCCGCCTCGGCTTGCTTGGCGATTGCCCGCACCATGGTTTCGTTGAGATCGATATCCTTGATCTCGATCCCGGTCACCTTGATGCCCCAGGCGTCGGTCTGCTTGTCGAGGATTTCCTGGATATCGGCGTTGAGCCGGTCGCGTTCGGCGAGCATCTCGTCGAGCTCGTGCTTGCCGAGCACCGAGCGCAGCGTGGTCTGTGCAAGCTGACTGGTCGCAGCCATATAGTCGCTGACCTTGATGATGGCGCGTTCGGGATCGACGATGCGGAAGTAGAGAACGGCGTTGACCTTGACCGAGACGTTGTCGCGCGAAATCACGTCCTGGGGTGGCACCACCTGCACCACCACCCGGAGATCGACCTTCACCAGCTGCTGCACGATCGGAATCAGGAGGAAGAGCCCGGGGCCCTTCACGCCGGTGAAGCGGCCCAGCGTGAAGACGACGCCGCGCTCATATTCGCGCAGGACACGAACGGCCTGCGTCAGGAATATCACGACGACCAGCGCCAGCGCCGCATAGCCGAAATAATCAAGCATCATGCTGTACCTCCCTGCCGGTGGCGATCGGCGCGCGCCGCACCACCAGCGTCAAATCGATCAGTTTGGCGACCTCGACGGTCTCTCCGGACTGGAACGTCTCGGTGCCGCGCGCTTGCCAGCGCTCGCCATTGGTGAAGACGTGACCTGATGTCCCGGACCAGTCGAGCACCTCGGCCGACAGGCCCTGCATGGCCTGGGCACCGAGGCGCAGCTGCTCTTTCGCGGCGCGGCGCAGCGCGCCGAGCACGGCAACCAGGAAGGCAGCAAGCGCCGCCGCGGTGATGCCGATGACCCACCATGACAGGCCGTAGCCCGGCGTCTCGTCCCGGAACAGCATCAGCGCGCCCAGCACGAAGGCGACAAGCCCTCCGGCGCCGATCACGACCGTCGGGTTGAAGGCCTCGATGGCGAGCAGCGCGATCCCGACCAGCATCAGGGCGAAGCTCGCGTAGTTGGTCGGCAGCAGATTGAGAGCGTAGAGGCCGAGCAGCAGGCAGATCGTGCCGACGACCCCCGGAGCGACCATGCCGGGCGACATGAATTCGAAGATCAGCCCGTAGATGCCGACCATCAGCAGGATGAACGCAACGTTGGGATCGGTGATGACCGCAAGCAGGCGCGAGATCCAGCCGGGTTCGATCGCTTCGATCGCGATGTCCTTGGTTGCAAGCCGTTGCGTCTTGCCGGCTGCGACCTCCACCGTCCGACCGTCGACCTGTCTGAGCAGATCGGCCGGATCGCGTGCGATGATCTCGATGACATTGGCCTGCAGCGCAGCGTTGGTGGACAGGGTGGCGGCCTCGCGCACCGCCTTCTCGGCCCAGTCGGCGTTGCGGCCGCGCAGCTCGGCGAGGCTGCGGATGAAAGCGACGGCGTCATTCGTCGCCTTCGCCGTCATGGTATCCTTCGGTTGCTGCTGGCGGTCACCATCCTTGGCGTCCTTGTCGGGGCCGGGCAGGCCCGGTACGCCGCCGATCTGCACCGGCGTTGCGGCCCCGATGTTGGTGCCTGGCGCCATCGCCGCGATGTGCGTCGCATAGAGTATGTAGGTTCCGGCGCTCGCCGCATGCGCGCCGGAGGGGGCGACATAACCGACCACGGGGACAGGAGAGGCAAGCACGTCGGCGATGATCTCGCGCATGCTGGTGTTCAGACCACCCGGCGTATTCAGCCGCAGCACGACAAGCTCGGCGCGCCGTTCGGCGGCCTTGGCCAGGGCGCCCTTCACATAGCTGGCCGACGCTGGCCCGATGGCTCCATCGATCGAAACGGTCACGGCGAGGCGGCTGTTGTCCTCCGCGGCACCGGGACGGATGGAGACAAAGAGGGCGATGAGCGCGGTCGCCGCAACGAGGGCTGCCCTTAAGGTCTGCACGGCAAGCACTCCCTTGCCGAAAATATGGGGCGCCGCTTCGGAACCTCAATATGGGCGTGGTGTCACGGGCGATGCCGGCGCGTGCCATTGTGCATTGCGATGACTTGCGTCGGGCCGGCACATCTCACTGCGCGGCGGCGAGGTATTCGTCGGCAAGCTCGGCCATCGCCTGCGCGAGCTCGGCTTTCGCCGATCCGTTGAGTTGGACGATCGGCGGCCGCGTCGCCGGCTGCATGAACCCGAGCAGCGCCAGCGCGAATTTCAAGGCGGCGGGATGCTCGCGCTCCAACAGGGTTGCAAGCGGCACCAGCCGCTGGTGCAACTCCCGCGCCTGGTACAACCGTCCCGCGCGAAAATGCCTGTGAACGGCCACATACAGATCGGGCGCGACGTTCGCCACGGCCGAGATGCAGCCATCGCCGCCGGCCGCGATATAGGCGAGCGATGAATTGTCGTCGCCCGTCAGCATCCGGAACGTTGCCGGCAGGCGTAGGCGCAGGCGCGCCAGGCGGGCGACGTCGCCGCCGCCGTCGCGCAATCCCACGATGCGTGGCGCTGCGGCGAGCTCGAGCAGCGTCTCATCCGCAAGGCCCTTCACCGTCCGCGACGGGATGTCGTGCAGGATCACCGGCAGCGTGGTGGCCGCGGTGACGGCCTGGAAATGCGCGGCCATGCCCTGTGGCATCGGCTTGTTGTAATAGGGCACGACCGACATGATGGCGTCGGCGCCGGCCGCCGCTGCGGTCCGGGTGAACGTGACCGCGCGATCGGTTGCGTTCGACCCGGCGCCGGCGATGATTCGGACCCGCTTGCGCGCGATGCTGGCCGCGATGCGAACCAGCTGCACGCGCTCCGCGGGCTCAAGCGTCGAGCTTTCGCCCGCGGTCTCACCCACCACCAGCGCGGTGGCGCCGGCCGCGATCTGGCGCTCGCAAAGCCGTGCGAACGCCTCGGCGTCGATCTCGCCCTGATGGTTGAAGGGGGTCGGAAGATCGGGGATGAAGCCCGACAGCCATTCGGCCGTGTCCGCTTTCGAAGCCGCTTTCGCAGTCGCCGCTTTCGCAGTCATGGGGGTGGCTCAGGCCACGCGGCTTGCGGGGAGGTTCGCGGTCTCGCCGCGCATATCGAGCTCGATCTCGCGCGACAGCTCGATGATCATTTCAGGGTGCTGGCCGTTCTCGAACAGCGCGTATTTGACGGCCTGGGCGCGGTTGACGAATAGGCCGCCATAGAGGCCGTTCTGTTGCTGGGCGACCCACTGGCCGCGGTGGTTGCGGCCGATGAAGACAATGGTGGACGCTGCGCTACACGAGGGAGGTTCGACGAGTTTCACGGTGGTAGTCCTTGCTCTTTTGTTTTTGACGCGTTTTCTTCACGCGAACCGGTATCCATTTCGCTCGAAAACGCTTCAGTCACAGTCACGCGATCAATGTCTGATTTGCCGGATATGAAATCGAGCGCGTGCGAGCAGCGACTTCATAGGAGCGGCATAGGATTTGAGGGGTGATTTCAGAGGCGCTGGACGATGCCGGTGCCGAGCGCGCACAGCGCGACATAGGCGGTCATCTCGTCCCAGTGATTGAGGTTTTTGGCAAACGGCATCTCGCGCTTGACGAGCCCGGCCAGCGCGCAGATCAGCGCCGACATCCAGAGCAGCGTGACGAGGCCCTTGCCGAAGCCTGTGCCGGCGAACACGGCGAAGCCGATCATGATGGCGAGCCGGAAGCCGAACCGGACCAGGACCTGGGCCGACCGCAGCTGTCGCGGCAGTTGCTTGGTGTTCACGGCGGGGCCGCCGTCAGCCGATATTGTCGACGAACAGCGGCTCGTAGAGCGAGCGCGTGTCGCGGCGGACGGTGGGTACGCTGGTCCGACTGTCGGGCGCGCTGATCCGCTGTGCCTCGACGAAGGCGCTGAGGATCGCGAGCGCGAGATCGCTGTGGCGGGTTTCGATCGACTGGTCGAGCCAGTCCGGAAGTTCGCGTTCGCGCGACAATGCGCAATGCCATTCGCCCTCGTCATAGACCAGGCGGCGGACCTGCCATTGCGGCAGTTCGAGATCGAGCAGCGCGATCGCTGCATCGGTCCAGGCGCCGGACTGGATCAGGCGCTCGACACGGGCGCTCTTGCCGTTCTGCCCGACCGACGGAAAGCGCCGGCAGGTCTGGCTGATGATGTCGGCCATGAACTCTGCAGTGACCGCATAAGCGTCGCGCAGCCGGTCGCCGAGGTCGGTCGAGGAGTTTTGGGATAGCACGGACATGACGTCATCTCGTTCTACGCGCGGCCCAAGAAGGAGTGGTTCAAGGCATTGGCCGCAGGCCCAAAATGGCCGGATAGCCATTTGAAAACGAGATGAAGCGAGGGGCGGAGATATAGGGATTCCATAAAGATGGAACCCACGTCGTCGTCCTGGCGAAAGCCAGGACCCATTACCCCGGATGGAAATCGTTGGGCGATGCTGGGGCCGCCTATCTCGTTCATCACCAAGCGCGGTGGTTATGGGTCATGGCTTTCGCCAGGACGACGGCGGAGAGGCACGGACCTTTATAGGATTCCTATAACGTCCTTATGCGCCACATCTCGAAAACCTATGCCCCGGATGGCACCTCACCACCACCCGGCGCGGAGCGCTTATACGGTCGCCCGCGCCCTGTGACCATAGGAGTCTCACATGATGGACATTCTCATGGCGGCGCTCGCGATCGGCTTCTTCGCGGCCGGCATCGGCTACGCCTACGCCTGCGAACGGCTGTAAGGGAGGCGGCGATGATCTTCGATTATTCGCTCGCCGGCCTCGTCTCGCTCGGCCTGTTGTTCTACCTCACCTACGCTTTGCTGCGGCCCGAACGCTTCTAGGCGGTCCGCAATGCTCGCGCTTTGCACAATTCTGTTAGCCGACGCGGTGCTGACCGGGCTGCTGCTCGGCCTGTTCGCGTCGCTGCTGCGCTTCGCACCCATTCGAAAGGCTTGACGCAATGACCGTCATCGGCTGGATTCAAATTATTCTGTTTTGCGCGATCGTGATCGCGCTGGTCAAACCGCTCGGCTGGTACATGACCCGCGTGTTCAACGGCGAGCGCACCTTCCTCTCGCCCGTGCTGCGCCCGGTCGAGCGCGGCATCTACTGGGTCGGCGGCGTCGACGAGCGGCGCGAGCAGCACTGGCTGACCTATACGGTCGCCATGCTGCTGTTCCATGTCGGCGGCTTCGCCCTCATCTACGGCCTGATGCGGCTGCAGGCGGTGCTGCCGTTCAACCCGGCCGGACAGTCCGCGGTTGCCGAGGATCTCTCGTTCAACACCGCGATCTCCTTCATCACCAACACCAACTGGCAGAACTACGGCGGTGAGAGCACGCTGTCCTATCTGGTCCAGATGCTCGGCCTGACCCACCAGAACTTCCTGTCGGCGGCGACCGGCATCGCGCTCGCGATGGCGCTGATCCGCGGCTTTACCCGCTCGTCGATGCGCACGGTCGGCAATTTCTGGGTCGACGTCACGCGCTGCACGCTCTATGTGCTGCTGCCGATCTGCATCGTCTATGCGCTGTTCCTGGTCTGGCAGGGCATGCCGCAGACGCTCGGCGCCTATGTCGACGCCACCACGCTGGAAGGCGGCAAGCAGACCATCGCGCTCGGCCCGGTGGCCTCGCAGGTCGCGATCAAGATGCTCGGCACCAATGGCGGCGGCTTCTTCAATGCCAACGCCGCGCACCCGTTCGAGAATCCGACGGCGCTGTCGAACCTCGTGCAGATGATCTCGATCTTCGCGCTCGGCGCGGCGATGACCAACGTGTTCGGCCGCATGGTCGGCAACGAGCGCCAGGGCTGGGCGATCTTCGCCGTGATGGGCATCCTGTTCGTCGCCGGCGTTGTCGTCACCTATTGGGCGGAAGCCAACGGCACCTCGGCGCTGCAGGCGCTCGGCCTGACGGGCGGCAACATGGAGGGCAAGGAGGTCCGCTTCGGCATCGTCGCGTCCTCGCTGTTCGCCGTCGTCACCACCGCCGCCTCCTGCGGCGCGGTCAACGCCATGCATGACAGCTTCACCGCGCTCGGCGGCATGATCCCGCTGATCAACATGCAACTCGGCGAAGTCATCATCGGCGGCGTCGGCGCCGGCTTCTACGGCATGCTGCTGTTCGTCGTGCTGGCGATCTTCGTCGCCGGCCTGATGGTCGGCCGCACCCCGGAATATGTCGGCAAGAAGATCGAGGCGCGCGAGGTCAAGATGGCGATGCTCGCGATCCTGGTGCTGCCGCTGATGTATCTCGGCTGGACCGCGGTCGGCGTGGTGCTGCCGTCGGCGGTGGCCTCGATGGCCAATGCCGGCCCGCACGGCTTCACCGAGGTGCTCTATGCCTTCACCTCGGCGACCGGCAATAACGGCTCGGCGTTCGGAGGCCTCACCGGCAACACCTTGTTCTACAACCTGACGCTCGCGTCTGCGATGTTCGTCGGCCGCTTCTTCATGATCGTGCCGGCGATGGCGATCGCGGGATCGCTGGTCGAGAAGAAGTCGATCCCGGCCTCGGCGGGCACGTTCCCGACCACCGGCGGCCTGTTCGTCGGCCTCGTCATCGGCGTCATCCTGATCATCGGCGGCCTGACCTTCTTCCCGGCGCTGGCGCTCGGGCCGATCGTCGAGCACCTCGCCATGAACGCTAACACCCTCTTTTGATCCGATACGTCCGGAGTGACATCCATGGAAACCATGAAACTGCAGAAGCAGGTGACGGCGTCGACCATGCTCGACCCGAAGATCCTGGTGCCGGCGATCTGGTCGGCCTTCGTCAAGCTCGATCCTCGCCTGATGGCGAAGAATCCCGTGATGTTCGTCGTCGAGGTCGTGGCCGCGCTGACCACCGTGATCTTCGTGCGCGACCTCGTCACCGGTGGCGCCAATCTCGGCTTCACCTTCCAGATCATCCTCTGGCTCTGGTTCACGGTGCTGTTCGCCAACTTCGCCGAAGCGGTCGCTGAAGGCCGCGGCAAGGCGCAGGCGGAATCGCTGAAGAAGACCCGCACCGAGAGCCAGGCCAAGCTGCTCACCGGCACCGACCGGACCTACCGGATGGTGCCGGGCACCTCGCTGAAGGTCGGCGATGTCGTGCTGGTCGAGGCCGGCGACAACATCCCGTCGGACGGCGAGGTGATCGAAGGCGTCGCTTCGGTCAATGAAGCGGCGATCACTGGCGAGTCAGCGCCGGTCATCCGCGAATCCGGCGGTGACCGTTCGGCGGTCACCGGTGGCACCCAGGTGCTGTCGGACTGGATTCGCGTCCGCATCACCGCGGCGCAGGGTTCGACCTTCATCGACCGCATGATCAAGCTGGTGGAGGGCGCCGAGCGGCAGAAGACGCCGAACGAGATCGCGCTCAACATCCTGCTCGCGGGCCTCACCATCATCTTCGTGTTCGCCACGGTGACGATCCCGAGCTATGCGGCCTATGCCGGCGGCTCGATCTCGGTCGTGGTGCTGGTGGCGCTGTTCGTCACGCTGATCCCGACCACGATCGGCGCGCTATTGTCGGCGATCGGTATCGCCGGCATGGACCGCCTGGTGCGCTTCAACGTGCTGGCGATGTCCGGCCGTGCGGTGGAAGCCGCCGGCGACGTCGACACGCTGCTCCTGGACAAGACCGGCACCATCACGCTCGGCAACCGCCAGGCGACCGCGTTCCGTCCGATCCGCGGCGTCTCCGAGCAGGACCTTGCCGACGCGGCGCAGCTCGCTTCGCTCGCCGACGAAACGCCGGAGGGCCGTTCGATCGTGGTGCTCGCCAAGGAGAAGTATGGCATCCGCGGCCGCGACATGCATGAGCTTGCCGCGACCTTCGTGCCGTTCACCGCGCAGACCCGCATGAGCGGCATCGATGCCGGCTCCTCGTCGGTCCGCAAGGGCGCGGTCGACGCGATCCTCAGCTATGTCGACGGCGGCTCGCACCGCACGGTCGCGTCGGGCAACACCGTTCGTGCGGTCGCGGCGACGATGAGCGCGGAAGCGCGCGAGATCCAGTCGATCGCCGACGAGATCGCCAAGGCCGGCGGAACGCCACTGGCCGTCGCCAAGGACGGCAAGCTGCTCGGCGTCGTGCATCTGAAGGACATCGTCAAGGGCGGTATCCGTGAGCGCTTTGCGGAATTGCGCCGCATGGGCATCCGCACCGTGATGATCACCGGCGACAATCCGATGACCGCGGCCGCGATCGCGGCCGAGGCCGGCGTCGACGACTTCCTGGCGCAGGCAACGCCCGAGGACAAGCTCAAGCTGATCCGCGACGAGCAATCCAAGGGCAAGCTGGTCGCGATGTGCGGCGACGGCACCAACGACGCGCCGGCGCTCGCCCAGGCCGATGTCGGCGTCGCCATGAACACCGGCACGCAGGCCGCCCGCGAGGCCGGCAACATGGTCGACCTCGACTCCAACCCGACCAAGCTGATCGAGGTGGTGGAGATCGGCAAGCAGCTGTTGATGACCCGCGGTGCGCTGACCACGTTCTCGATCGCCAACGACGTCGCGAAATATTTTGCGATCATCCCGGCGATGTTCCTCGCGTTCTATCCGCAGCTCGAGGTGCTGAACGTGATGCGGTTGGCAAGTCCGCAGAGCGCGATCCTGTCGGCGATCATCTTCAACGCGCTGATCATCATCGCGCTGATCCCGCTGGCGCTGAAGGGCGTCAAGTATCGCGCTGTCGGTGCCGGCGCGCTGCTCGGCCGCAACCTGATGATCTACGGCCTCGGCGGCATCATCATCCCGTTCATCGGCATCAAGGCGATCGACCTCATCGTCGCCGCCCTGGGCCTGGCGTAACCCGTACAACCGTCATTGCGAGGAGCGAAGCGACGAAGCAATCCATCGATCCCCGTGCTGAACCATGGATTGCTTCGCTTCGCTCGCAATGACGAAAGAGAACTAGGAGACCTATCATGTTGAGAGAAATCCGCCCCGCCATCCTCGTGCTGGTCCTGCTGACCGCGATCACGGGCCTTGCCTATCCGCTCGCCATTACCGGGATCGCCGGCGTGATCTTTCCGAGGCAGGCGCAAGGCAGCCTGATCGAGAAGGACGGCAAGGTGATCGGCTCCGCCCTGATCGGGCAGGAGTTCAAGGAGGACAAATACTTCCACGGCCGGCCGTCGGCGACGGTAGCGCCCGATCCGAACGACTCCTCCAAGACCGTGCCGGCGCCCTACAACGCAGCCAATTCCGGCGGCTCCAACCTCGGCCCGACCAGCAAGGCGCTGAACGACCGGATCAAGGACGATGTCGAGAAGCTGAAGGCGGAGAATCCGTCCGCCAGCGTGCCGGTCGATCTCGTCACCACCTCGGCCAGCGGTCTCGATCCCGACATCTCGCCGGACGCCGCGCTGTTCCAGGTGCCGCGGGTCGCCAAGGCGCGCAGCATGTCCGAGGACGCGGTGCACCAGCTGGTGACGCAGAACATCCAGGGCCGCTTTGCCGGCGTGCTGGGTGAGCCCCGCGTTAACGTTCTTGCGCTCAACCTGGCGCTGGACGCGGCAAACGCGAAATAGGGGAGTAGGCCGCCACTCGCAGGATGACTATATTGCGGTATGGCCAATCAGCGCGACCCTGAAAAACGACCCTCGCCGGATGCGCTGCTGGAGGCGGCGCGCCGCGAGGCCGATCGTTCGGGACGGCTGAAGATCTTCATCGGCGCAGCCCCCGGCGTCGGCAAGACCTACGAGATGCTGCAAAGCGCCCACGCCCGCCTCAAGGCGGGCGTCGACGTCGTGGTCGGTGTGGTCGAAACCCACGGACGGGTGGAGACCGAGGCGCTGCTGAAGGGCCTCGAAGTGCTGCCGCGGAAGCGGCTGGCCTATCGCGACCAGACGCTCGAGGAGATGGACCTCGACGCCTTGATCGCGCGGCGGCCGCAGCTTGCGCTGGTCGACGAGCTCGCCCATACCAATGCGCCGGGCAGCCGGCATCCCAAGCGCTATCTCGACGTCGAGGAGCTGCTGTCGCACGGCATCGACGTCTACACCGCGATCAACATCCAGCACATCGAGAGCCTCAACGACGTCGTCGCGCAGATCACCCATGTGCGAGTGCGCGAGACCGTGCCCGACTCGGTGGTCGATCGCGCCGACGCCATCGAGCTGATCGACCTCACCCCCGACGATTTGATCCAGCGGCTGAAGGAGGGCAAGGTCTATGTGCCCAAGCAGGCCGAGCGGGCGTTGGAGCATTATTTCTCGCCCGGCAATCTGACCGCGCTGCGCGAGCTGGCGCTGCGGCGTACCGCCGAGCGGGTCGACGAGCAGCTGCTCACCCACATGCAGGCCAATGCCATCCAGGGTCCCTGGGCGGCGGGCGAGCGCATCCTGGTCTGCCTCAGCGAGGACCCGCGCGCGGCCGGTCTCGTGCGCTACACCAAGCGCCTGGCCGACCGGCTGCATGCGCAATGGACCGCCGTCAGCATCGAGACGCGGCGCAGCCTGCAATTGACCGACGAGCAGCGCGACCGGCTCTCCGACACCATGCGGCTTGCCGAATCGCTCGGCGGCGAGGCGCTGACGCTTCCCGGTGTCGGCCGCCGCATCGCCGACGATGTCATCAATTTTGCCCAGGCCAACAACGTCACCCAGATCATCATCGGCAAGTCGACGCGCTCGCGCTGGTTCGAGCTGACGCATGGCTCGGTGGTGCACGATCTGGTGCGCCGCGCCGGCAATATCAGCGTCAACGTGATCGCCGGCGACGAGCTGCCGGTCGGCAAGGCGCCGGTGCAGACCGCGCAGCGGCAGGAGCCGTTCAATCCGCGGCCTTATCTGATGTCGCTGCTGCTGGTGGGACTCGGGCTCGGCGCGGCCAAGCTGATCCAGCCGTTCTTCGGCATCGAGAATGTCGACCTCGTCTTCCTCACCGCCGTGGTCGGCGCCGCGGCGCGTTACGGCCTGTGGCCGTCGCTGCTGGCGAGCGTCGCCGCCTCGCTGTGCTACAATTTCTTCTTCCTGCCGCCGGTCTATACCTTCACCATCACCGACCCGACCAATGTCGCGGCGTTCTTCTTCTTCATGCTGATCGCGCTGATCGTCTCCAACGTCGCGGCACGGGTACGTATCCAGGCCGACACCGCGATCGGTCGCGTCCGCACCACCGAATCGCTCTACGCCTTCAGCCGCAAGCTCGCCGGCACCGCGACGCTCGACGACGTGCTGTGGGCGACCGCCTACCAGATTGCCCTGATGCTGAAGGTGCGGGTGGTGCTGCTGCTGCCGGAGGACGGATTGTTGGCGGTCAAGACCGGCTATCCGCCGGAAGACCAGCTTGACCAGGCTGATCTTGCCGCCGCCAACTGGGCCTGGGGCAACGATCGCCCGGCCGGCCGCGGTTCCGACACGCTGCCGGGCGGAAAGCGGCTGTTCCTGCCGATGCGCACCGGCCGCGGCCCGATCGGCGTGATCGGCATCGACGACGATCGCACCGGGCCGCTGCTGACGCCGGACCAGCGCCGACTACTCGATGCGCTGGTCGATCAGGGCGCGCTGGCGATCGAGCGCGTGCTGTTGGTCGAGGACATGGATCGGGTCAAGCGCACGGTCGAATCCGACCGGCTGCGCGGCGCGCTCTTGACCTCCATCTCGCACGATCTCAAGACGCCGCTCGCCTCGGTGCTCGGCTCGGCCTCCGCGCTGCGCGATCTCGGTGCCAGCCTGAGCGACGCCCAGAAGCATGATCTGCTCGCCACCGTGATCGACGAATCCGAGCGGCTGAACCGCTTCATCGCCAATCTGCTCGACATGACCAAGCTGGAATCCGGCGCGGTCGTGCCGAACACGGCGCGGCACGATGTCGGCGAAATCGTCGGCAGCGCATTGCGCCGGGCGGGCAAGATCCTGGTGCACCACAGGGTGTCGCTGGAGCTCGCAGCCGACCTGCCGATGCTGGAGCTCGACGCCGTGCTGTTCGAGCAGGTGCTGTTCAACCTGCTCGACAACGCCGCCAAATATGCCCCGTCGGACACCACGATCTCGATCCGCGGCGGCCGCGACCGTGACGCGGTGACGCTGCAGATCCTCGATGAAGGCAACGGCATTCCGGCCGCCGAGCTCGAAAGCGTGTTCGACAAATTCTATCGCGCCGAGAAGGGCGACCATGTCCGCCCCGGCACCGGCCTTGGCCTTGCGATCTCGCGCGGCTTCGTCGAGGCGATGCGCGGCACGATCGCGGCGGCCAACCGCTCCGACCGGACCGGCGCCGTCATCACCATCCGCCTGCCTGTTACGGCCGACACCAACGCGCTGGACACTGCTGCATGAATGCTATCCCCATCAAGGTCCTGGTCATCGACGATGAGCCGCCGATCCGCAAGCTGTTGCGGATGGGGCTGAGCACGCAGGGCTACGACATCCTCGAGGCCTCCAACGGCAAGCTGGCGCTGGAAATGCTGGGCGAGGGGCCGGCGCTGATCATCCTCGATCTCGGATTGCCCGATATCCAGGGCCACGATCTCCTGCGCATGATCCGCGGCCGCAACGAGAGCGTCCCGATCGTGGTGCTGTCGAGCCGCGGCGACGAGGCCGGCAAGGTGCAGGCACTCGATCTCGGCGCCGACGATTACCTGACCAAGCCGTTCGGTATGGACGAATTGCTTGCGCGGCTGCGCGCGGCGCTGCGCCACCAGTTGCAGGTGCAGGGCGAGCGTCCGGTGTTCCGCTCCGGCGATCTCTCGGTCGATCTGGTGCGCCGGATCGTCAAGGTTGGCGACAAGGAGATCAAGCTGTCGCCGAAGGAGTACGATCTTTTGCGCGTGCTGGTGCAGCATGCCGGCAAGGTGCTGACGCATCGCTTCCTGCTGAAGGAATTGTGGGACGAACTGACCGACGCGCAATATCTGCGCGTCTATGTCCGCCAGCTCCGCCAGAAGATCGAGGCCGATCCCGAGCGCCCGCAATTCGTGCTGACCGAAACCGGCATCGGCTATCGGCTGCGCGCGGCGGACTGAGCTGTCACAGCGATCGGAACTTTGGCTCCCATCGAGGCTTGTTTCCCCTTACCGGGAGAGAAGCCATGGCAAGGAAATACTCGCGGAAGGCATCTGATGATGTCGAGCGTGTAATGAAGAAACGCAAGGCCGGAACACTGCGCAGCGGCCGCTCGAAGAAGAAGGTGACGAGCCGCAAGCAGGCGATCGCGATCGGACTATCCGAGGCCCGCGCCAAGGGGCGGAAGGTGCCGAAGAAGGCCGCCAGGAAGACGGCCAAGAAGATGGCGAAGAAGCGCAAGGCTGCGAAGAAGCGGTAGGGCGCCGTCCGTCTACCTTCGTCATGGCCGGGCTTGACCCGGCCATCCACGTCTTTCTGGCCAAGAAGATGGATACCCGGGTCAAGCCCGGGCACGACGCGTGAAATTCAATTCACCCCGCCTTCCGCGACCGCGCGCTCGACCGGTGCGCCTTCTTCGCGGCACGGCGGTGCGAGGTCGGGCGGCGCGCACTGGATTGCGCACGCTTCGCGCCGCCTTTCCGGTCTTTCAGGCTCTGCTTCAGCGCGTCCATCAGGTTCACCACATTGCTGGGCTTCTCCTCACGCTCGACGGCCTTGATCGGCTTGCCCGCGGCCTTGCGGCGTACCAGCGCTTTCAACGCGGTCTCGTACTCGTCCTTGAATTTCGATGGGTCGAAATGCGCGGCCTTGCTGTCGAGGATGTGGCCGGCGAGTTCGATCATGTCCTTGGTGACCTTCGGGCTCTTGATGTCGTCAAAATAATCGTCGGCATCACGGACCTCGTACGGGTAGCGCAGGGTGGTGCCGAGCATGCCTTTGTCGAGTGGCTCGATCGCGATCACGTGCTCACGGTTGGTCAGCACGATGCGTGCCAGTGCGACCCGGTCCTGGTCCTTCATGGCGTCGCGGATCACCGCGAATGCGTCGGCCCCGGCCTTGCCCTCGGGCCTGATGTAGTAGGGGTGGTCGAGATAGCGCTTGTCGATCTCGCCCGCGGGCACAAAGGAATCGATATCGATGGTGTGGTTGCTCTCGATCTGGACCGCATCGAGCTCGTCCTTCTCGATCTCGACATATTTGCCCTTGCGGACCTCGTAGCCGCGGCCCTTCTGGTCGCCCTCGACGACGTCGCCAGTCTCGGCATCGACCATCTGCTGCTTCAGCCGGTTGCCGGTCTCCCGGTTGATCATGTGGAAGCGGGTCTTCTCGACCGCCGTCGAGGCCGGATAGAGCGCCACGGGACATGACACCAGAGAAAGCTTGAGCGTGCCTTTCCAGTAGGCGCGGGGAGCGGCCATGATCGCCTCCAAACAGCTTGAGTTTGGAACTTGAACGGATACCGTAGGTTTTGGTTCCTGATGGCCGCAGGCTCGCGGCGGCCGCCGTTTGTGCCGAGGCCTGTAAGTGTCGCTGAGAAACCTCACCACCTATCGCAAGAAACGCGACTTCGAGAAGACCAATGAGCCGTCGGGCGACGTCAAGGTGGCGCCCGGCAAGCTACGGCGCTTCGTGATCCAGAAGCATGACGCGACGCGGCTGCATTATGATTTTCGGCTCGAGTTCGACGGCGTCTTCAAGTCCTGGGCGGTGACGCGCGGGCCGTCGCTTGACCCGCATGACAAGCGGCTCGCGGTCGAGGTCGAGGATCATCCGCTCGACTATGGCGATTTCGAAGGCACGATTCCGGAAGGCCAGTATGGCGGCGGCACGGTGCAGCTCTGGGATCGCGGCACCTGGGAGTCTGACGATCCCGAGCGCGGCTTCAGGAAGGGTGATCTGAAGTTCACGCTTCACGGCGACAAGCTGAACGGCAGCTGGGTGCTGGTGCGGATGAAGAACGACCGCTTTGGCGGCAAGCGCACCAACTGGCTCCTGATCAAGCACCGCGACGAATTTGCCGTTGACAGCAATGGCGAGGCGATCCTCGAGGAGGACCGCTCGGTCGCCTCCGGCCGCTCGATGGCAGAGATCGCCGCCGGCAAGGGCCGCGCGCCGAAGCCGTTCATGCTGGCCAAAGGCAACGGCAAGGCCAAAGCGGACGCGGTCTGGCAATCCAATCACGGCATGGCTGCGGACGCGCGCGCGAAGACCAAGGCGCCGCCGCCCAAGACAAAATTAAAGGAACAATTGAAGGCAGTGTCAAAGGCGCAGCCGAAGCGGGTGGCGGAGATGCCGGATTTCGTTCCGCCGCAACTCTGCGCCGCAGTCGAGCGTCCGCCAAATGGTACGGGCTGGTGCCACGAGATCAAGTTCGACGGCTACCGCGTGCAGCTCCGCGTCGAGGACGGCGCGGCTGTGCTGAAGACCCGCAAGGCGCTCGACTGGACCGACAAATTCGGCGCGATCGCAAAGGAAGCCGCCAAGCTGCCGGACGTCCTGATCGACGGTGAGATCGTCGCGCTCGACGAGGGCGGCATGCCGCATTTCTCGACGCTGCAGGCGGCATTGTCCGACGGCAAGACGGACCGGCTGATCTTCTACGCCTTCGACCTGCTGTTTGCCGGCAATGAGGATCTCCGCCCGCTGCCGCTCACCGAGCGCAAGGCGCGGCTGAAAGCGCTGCTTGAGGGACGCAAGGGCAAGAACCCTTTGATCCGCTATGTCGAGCATTTCGAGGAGCGCGGCGAGGCAGTGCTGGATTCCGCGCGCAAGCTCGGGCTGGAAGGCATCGTCTCCAAGCGGCTCGACGGCGCCTACCGCTCGGGCCGGTCCGATGACTGGACCAAAGCAAAAATCCGCGCCGGCCATGAGGTGGTGATCGGCGGCTGGAAGACCACCAACGGCAAATTCCGCTCGCTGATGGCCGGCGTCTATCGCGACGATCATCTGGCCTTTGTCGGCATCGTCGGCACCGGCTTCGGCCAGGACACGGTCCGCCGCATCATGCCGGCGCTGAAGGCCGCGGCATCCGACACGAGCCCGTTCGGCGGCAAGGACGCGCCGAAGAAAACTCGCGACGTGCACTGGCTGAAGCCGGAGCTGGTCGCCGAGATCGAGTTCGCCGGCTGGACCGACGCCGGTAATATTCGCCAGGCCGCATTCAAGGGCCTGCGCCAGGACAAGCCGGCGCATGAAGTCGAGGCCGAGCGGCCGGTCGTAACCAAGGTGGTGAGGCCGATGGCCACAGGAAGATCATCCGGGAAATCATCCGGCGAGGTGATGGGCGTCGCCATCTCCCATCCGGACAAGGCGTTGTGGCCCGATGCCGGCGACGGCGAGCCGGTGACCAAGCTCGACCTCGCCAACTATTTCGAGGCGGTCGGCGCATGGATGATCGGCTATCTCAAGGGCCGGCCATGCTCGATCGTGCGCGCCCCTGATGGCATCAAGGGTGAGACCTTCTTCCAGCGTCACGCGATGGCCGGCACATCGAAGCTCCTGAAGCTCGCCAAGGTGTCCGGCGACCGCAAACCCTATCTGCAGATCGACCAGGTCGAGGGGCTGGCGGCGGTGGCGCAGCTTGGCGGCCTCGAACTGCATCCCTGGAATTGCGCGCCCGATGCCTATGACACGCCGGGCCGGCTGGTGTTCGATCTCGATCCCGCGCCCGACGTCGCGTTCAGCGACGTGATCGATGCTGCCAAGGACATGCGCCAGCGGCTGTCGGCCGTTGGCCTCGAAAGCTTCTGCAAGACCACCGGCGGCAAGGGCCTTCACGTCGTGACACCGCTGCTCGCAGGCGCCAGGGACAAGGTGACGTGGAAGGAAGCCAAGGCATTCGCGCAAGGCATCTGCCAGTGGATGGCGCAGGACGATCCCGAGCGCTATCTGATCAACATGTCCAAGGCCAAGCGCACCGGAAAGATCTTCCTCGACTATCTGCGCAACGACCGGCTCTCGACGGCGGTCGCGGTGCTGTCGCCGCGGGCGCGTCCGGGCGCGACGGTGTCGATGCCGTTGACCTGGCCGCAGCTGCGCGGCGATCTCGATCCGAAGAAGTATACGGTGCGGACAGTGCCGGCGCTGCTGGCGAAGACCAAGGCGTGGGACGGCTATGAGGATGCGGCATCGTCGATCAAGGCGGCGATGAAGAAGCTCGCGGCACAGTAGCAAATGTTGGGCAAGTCTGTGTCGCTGGCTTAGGTCGTCATACCTCGCGAAAGCGGGGTATCCGGTACGCCGCGGCTTATCGGCTTAATCGTCTACGGCTCTGGAATACTGGATCACCCGCTTTCGCGGGTGATGACAGTCGTTGATGTGGATGTGGATCGGGCACAGCACTGCCAGGCGCTATAGCCTTCCGAGCAGTAGCAGGATCAGCAGGATCACGATCACGAGGCCGAGACCGCCGCCGCCATAATAGCCGGTGCCGTAGAACGGTCCGCCGCCGATGCCGCTGAAGCCGCCAAGCAGCGCAATGACCAGAATAATAAGGATGATCGTTCCAATTGACATCTCAAGCTCTCCTCAGCTCCGTGGGCCTGTGGTCTCTGCCCTTCGCGTGAGGAAACAAACCGGAACTGTGAAGGTTCCAGCACTCGCGTCGCGATAAAGTCCACATATCTTCCATTTGTGAGGAACAGAACTACATCAACATAATCCATGGAGGAGTGCACCGCGATGTCGGCGCCGCTGATCGTTTCGATTCCCCATAGCCTCGGCCGCGACGAGGCCATGCGCCGCCTGAAGCCGGGCTTGTCGCGCGCGGTGGCCAGCGTGCCGGTGTTGAGTGTCGATGAAGAGCGCTGGGACGACAACCGCATGAGCTTTCGCGTCCGCGCGCTGGGGCAGGTCGCGGCCGGGCATCTCGATGTCGAGGATAGCCATGTCCGCCTCGAGGTGACGCTGCCCTGGCTGCTGCAGCGCTTTGCCGAAGTCGCGCAGATTGCGATTCAGAAGCGCGGACAGTTGCTGCTGACCAAGCGTTGATCCGCGAGGCTAGCCGTGCGAGCGCGCGCGCCTCGCGGCTTGCTTCGCGCCCGCCGCGGCCTTCGCCTTCAGTACCGCGACCGGCAGATGGGCGAACAGCGTTGAAAGCTGAATCCTGCTTTCGCCGCCCGGGAGCGCATATCCGGCCACGTCGATCTCGCCCTCAAACGCCTCGGGGCGCGGCCAGCTGCGTCCGCCCTGGGTGAACGGCGCGAATGATTTCGCCACCGCGACGATGACCGCGTCGCGCCCATGGCGCCGTGCGAAGGCAATGACGTGGTCGCGATGCGGGCCGCCGACGGTGAGCGGTTGGTAGTCACCGTTGGCGAAGACGTCGCGCAGCTCGTTGCGCAGGCGCAGCAGATGCCGCGTCCAGGCGAATTTCAGGCGGCCGTCGCGCCAGCTCTGTGCCAGTGCATCCCAATCCGGCGTCTCCAGCGCCGCAAGCATTCCTGCGCGTTCGGCAAAGTCGACCGGACGGCGGTTGTCCGGGTCGACCAACGAAAGATCCCAGCTTTCGGTGCCCTGGTAGAAATCCGGCACGCCTGGCATCGTCGCCTTCAGCGTGATCTGGCTCAGCGAGTTCAGCGCCCCGATCAGCGCGGTGCGTTGCGCCAGCGTTTCCAGCGCGTCGAGGAATTCGGGCGAGGTCTTGCGATCGAGGATCCGCTCGATGAAGGTCTTGACACCGGCCTCATAGGGTTCGTGCGGATTGAGCCAGCTGGTCTCCTGTTTGCCCTCGCGTGCGGCTTTCAGCGCGTAGGCCTGGATGCGCGAGACGAGGGAGTCATCGTCCGGATCCCAGGCGCCGATCAGGGCTTGATATAGCATGTATTCGAATGTCGCCGATGGCGCGCGCATCTCGCCGCCGAGCACCAGATGCGGCGCGTTCAGGACCTTCCAGCGCGCCACCGCACTGGTCCATTCGCCGGGGATTTCCGCAAGCGCCATGATCCGCGCACGGGCGTCCTCGCCGCGCTTGGTGTCGTGGGTCGCGGTCGACGTCATGCCGTGCGGCCATTCGCTGATACGGGCCGTCATCATGGCGTGGAAGCGTTCGGGCGCGATCGCGCTCGCCGCGGGATCGCCGCCGACCTCGTTGAGCGCCAGCAGGCGGTGGTAGCGATAGAAGGTAGTGTCCTCCAGCGACTTGGCCATCATTGGCCCGGTGAATTGCTGCACCTTCAGCGCGAAGCGGCGCACCCGCGGCGCGCTGTGCGGGGGACGGCCGGGCTTCAGCAGGTCCATGGTCAGCGCGTCGCGCAGGAAATCGAAAATGCCTTCGTCGGCGGCGAACCAGTTGGCGCGGGCGCGCGCGATGGTCTCGTCGATCAGGGCGCGGTCATGTGCGGTCGGGCCGGAGGCGGTGAGATAGGTGCGATAGACCGGAAAGTGCAGCACGTAGAGCTCGAGTGCCTGCCGCAGACTGTCGGCGGAGAAGTCGCGCGAGGAATAATGGCCGCTGGCGATGCGCGCCAAAAGCCGCGCCAGCACGGTGAATTCGCTGGTCAGCAAGGTCTCCAGCACGCGCCGCTTGGCCGCGCGCAGCACCGGCGTCAGGTTCGGCGACTGGTTGCTGATCTGGCGCCAGATCTCGTTGAGCGGCTCGAGGCCCTTGGCATCGACCAGCACCTGGCTGATTGTGTTCATCCACTCATAGCCGGTGGTGCCGTGGACGCCGCTGAATTTCGTCAGCTTCTCGTCCTCGCCGAGGATCTTCTCGATCACCATGTAGAACGGCTTGGCCTTGGCGCCCTGCGCGGAGCGGATCAGGCGGCGGAGGCGATGGAAATATTGGGCGGGATCGCGCAGGCCATCGATATGGTCGAGCCGTAGGCCCTGCAGCCGGTCCTCTGCGATCAGGCGCTTCACCAGGCTGTGGCTCGCCTCGAAGGTGGCGGCGTCCTCGACGCGGAGGCCGGCCAGCGTGTTGACGTCGAAGAAGCGGCGATAGTTGATGTCGCTGGAAGCGAGCCGCCAGTGGCCGAGCTTGTAGTGCTGCCGCTCCAGCAGGTGATGCAACGCCAGCGTCTGGGCAGGGCGGTCCTCGCCGGCGCTGTAAGCATCGAGCCCGCGCGCGATGATCTCTGCGCTGCCCGCGATCGCCTTGATCCCCTCCTTCAGTGCCGGGGCCTCGACGCGGTTGGGGTGACGCAGTCCGCGATACCGGGCGGCGAGTTCGAGCATCGCGCGTCCGGCCGGACTGTCTTCGGCGGCGGCCTCGCGGACAATGGTCCGCAACACCTCGCCATAGCGCTCCGGCGCGATCGGCAGCCGGTGCTCGAAATACCAGGCCGAGAAGCTGCCTTCGCTTGCGTCGTAGCGCAGCGCGATCTCGCCGCGCTCCAGCGCCTGGCCATAGGACGAGCCGAGGATCGGCAGCAGCACGCCGCCGCGCGCGCGATAGGGCAGCAGGTCCCAGTCGATGTCGAACGAGGCCGCATGCGGCGACAGTGGTCCCCATTCCAGTACGTCGAGCCACCACGGATTGTCGGCGAAATGCACGCCGACATGGTTCGGCACGAAATCAAGAATCAGGCCGAGGTCGTTGCGCTTGAGCGCATTGCTGAGCCGCGCAAAGCCGTCTTCGCCGCCGAGTTCCGGGTTGAACTCGGTGTGGTCGACGACGTCATAGCCATGAGTCGAGCCCTTGCGCGCCTTCGTGAAGGGCGAGGCATAGAGATGGCTGATGCCGAGCGCCTTCAGATACGGCACGACGACGGTGGCGGCATCGAAGTCGAAATCGGCGGTGAGTTGCAGTCGGTATGTCGCGATCGGGATCGCCGAAGGCATTGTGCTATCCGATGTGCCAGCGCACCGCCCAGCCGGGGAGGTCGCTCGACAACGCGCCGCCCCAGATCGCAGTTCCCTTCGGTTCCGGCACGCCGGTGATGGCGCGATCCGACAGATTGGCTGTCAGCCGCAGCGTGCGGCCGTCTCCCATCTGCCAATGGGCGGTCAAGAGGTCACCCGCCTCCACGCTGGCATCGCCGAAACGGGCTCCTGCAAGGCGCGGCGTGATCTCGCGCCGGCGTACAGCGAGCAGGTCACGCACCAGCGTGAGCCGCGCGCGGGCCGGATCGTGGCCGAGCGCCGCCCAGTCGAGCACCGCCGATCCCACCGTCTCGTCGGCGAGCGGATCGGGAATGTCGTCGCCATATTTGGCATAGGCCCAGGCGAACTCCTTGCGCCGCCCGGCGCGGACGGCGTTGGCGAGGTCGCCCTTGAAATCGCAGAAGAACGGGAAGGGCGTCGTCGCGCCCCATTCCTCGCCCATGAAGAGCATCGGCGTGGTCGGCGCGATCAGCGTGACCGCCAAGGCCGCCTCGACCGCTTCCGGTTTCGCAATGCTGACAAGGCGATCGCCGAGTGGCCGGTTGCCGATCTGGTCGTGGTTTTGCAGGAAGTTGATGAAGCAGGTCGGCGACAGCGCGCCGCTCGGCTCGCCGCGGGCCTTGCCGCCCCAGAACTCCGAGACTTCGCCCTGGTAGATGTAGCCGGACGACAGCGCGCGGGCGAGATCCTGCTTCGGCGCCCGGTAGTCGCCATAGTAGCCCTGCGTTTCGCCGGTCAGCAGCACGTGCCAGGCGTGATGATAGTCGTCGTTCCACTGTCCGCGGAATTTGCCGTGCGGCGGGTCTTCGGTGGCATCCAGCAGGCTTGCGATGTTGTCGCCATTCTCGAGCACGAGGTTGATCTGCCGGCCGGTCTCGGCGGCGAGCTTGCCCGCAGCCTTGCTGAAGTCATGGATGACGAAGATTTCGCCGGCTTCGACGATGGTGTTGACCGCGTCGAACCGCAGCCCGTCGAAGCGATAGTCGCGCAGCCAGCTCACCACGCTGCCGATCGCAAACGCGCGCACTTCTGGCACGCGATAATCGATCGCATTGCCCCACGGCGTATGCGCGTCGCTGAAGAAGGTGGGCGCATAGCGGCCGAGGTAATTCCCCTCCGGGCCGAAATGGTTATAGACCACGTCGAGCATCACCATCAGCCCGCGCAGATGCGCTTCGTCGATCAGCGTCTTGAGGTCGTCGGGGCGGCCATAGGCGCTGTCGGGTGCGTACCACAGCACGCCGTCATAGCCCCAGTTGCGCTTGCCTGCGAAATCCGCGAGCGGCATCAGTTCGAGCGCGGTGATGCCGGTCGCGACCAGGTGATCGAGCTTGTCGATCATGGCGCGGTAGGTGCCCTCCGGGGTGAAGGTGCCGACGTGAGCTTCGAGAATCACGGCCTCGTGCCAGGGACGTCCGCGCCACTCGGTCGCGCGCCATTTGAAGGCGGAGTGATCGATCACCTCGCTCGGGCCGAACACGTCGTCCGGCTGGAAGGCGGAGGCCGGATCGGGCACATCGACCTCGTCATCGACGCGGAATTTATAGCGCGTGCCGGCGCGCGCACCCGGGATTTCGGCGACATACCAGCCGGCGGCATCACGCGTCAGCGCGTGTGCGTCGCGGCTCCGCTCATCCGGCTTGTCGAGCAGCAGGTCGACGCGCTTGGCCGCGGGCGCCCAGAGCCGGAAGCGGGCGCCATCGGGTGTCAGCTCAGCGCCGAAATGCTGTGTGCTCATGCGGAGCCTGCAAATGCCAGCACCGAGCGCGGCGGTGCCGTGGCATCGGCGCCGGATGCGAATTGCTCCGCCGTTTGCTCCGCCCTGGTCGTGCTCAAGACCTGCTGCCAGCTGCTGTATTCCGCTATCCTCGGCATCCTGAACACGATCTCCTGCGGCGCGGCATTCAGCACGATAAAGATCGGCTCCTGCCCTGGTTCCATCGGCCCCAGCACGTAGGCGAGGAACCGGCTCTCCGGGAATTTCCAGTCGGATTCCTTCATCTCCTCGGCCGCGGGCGTCAACCACAATACGCCATAGCTGCCGTCGGTGCGGCGGCCGTCGAGCCAGCGCTGGCAGCGGATCTGGCCGAAGCGGCGGCGCAGCGCGGTGAGATGGCCGATGAAACCGATGGCGTCGTCGTCGGTGCCGAGGTTCTCCCAGCCGATCCAGCCGGTCTCATTGTCCTGGCAATAGGCGTTGTTGTTGCCCCCTTGCGTGTTGGCGACCTCGTCGCCGGCGAGGATCAGCGGCGTGCCCTGTGCGAGCAGCAGGCAGGCCAGCGCATTCTTCCGGAGCTGGCGGCGCAACGCGACGATGGCTGGATCGCCGGTCGGGCCTTCATGGCCGCAATTGTTGCTGTGATTGTCGTTGGAGCCGTCGCGGTTGTCTTCGCCATTGGCCTCGTTGTGCTTCTCGTTGTAGCTGAAGAGGTCGGCGAGCGTGAAGCCGTCATGCACCGTGACGTGGTTGACGCTGGCGCGGGTCGCGCGGTTGTCGTGGTGAAACAGGTCTGACGAAGCGGTCATGCGGCCCGAGATGTCGCCGACCAGGCTGCCTTCGCCGCTCCAGTAGCGCCGCATCGCGCTGCGATAGCGGTCGTTCCATTCCGACCATTGCGATGGGAACGCGCCGACCTGGTAGCCGCCGAGACCGAGGTCCCAGGGTTCGGCGACCATCTTCACGGTCGCCAGCACCGGGTCCTGGCGGATCGCGGCGAGGAAGGGATGGTTGCGATCGAACCCGTTCGGCCCGCGCGCCAGCGTGGTGGCGAGATCGAAGCGGAAGCCGTCGACATGGCAGACCTCGACCCAGTAGCGCAGCGAATCCATCACCATCTGCAGCACGCGCGGATGGGTGAGGTTGACCGAGCTGCCGCAGCCGGTGAAGTCGTCATAGAAGCGCGGGTTCTCGCGGTTCAGCCAGTAATAGGAGGCGTTGTCGATGCCGCGGAAGCTCAGCGTCGGGCCCATATGGTTGCCCTCGGCGGTGTGGTTGTAGACCACGTCGAGCAGCACCTCGATGCCGGCATCGTGCAGCCGCGCCACCGTGGTGCGGAACGAGTCGAGCGCATTGTCCTGGGCGTAGCGCGCCTCGGGTGCAAAGAAGGCGATGGTGTTGTAGCCCCAGTAATTCGAAAGCTTCTTCTCGACCAGCACGCGGTCGTCGATCAGGCCGTGGATCGGCAGCAGCTCGATGGTGGTGACGCCGAGCCGCTTGAGGTGATTGATCATCGCAGGCGACGACAAGCCGCCATAGGTGCCGCGCAAATTCGGCGGCACGTCCTCGCGCTTCTGCGTCAGGCCCTTGACGTGCGCCTCGTAGATGATGGTGTCTTCCCAGGGAATGTGCGGCCGGATCTCGCGGCGGCCCCAGTTGAAGGTCTCGTCGACCACGATCGCCTTCGGCATGCCGCGGGCATTGTCGCGCCGGTCGAATGAGAGATCCTCGCGCGCGCTGCCGGTGCGATAGGCGAAATGCGCATCGCTCCACACCAGCCGGCCGGCGAGCCGCTTGGCATAGGGATCGAGCAGCAGCTTGTTGGCGTTGAAGCGGTGGCCGCGCTCCGGCGCATACGGCCCGTAGACGCGATAGCCGTAGAGCTGGCCGGGCGAGACATCGTTGAGGTAGCAGTGCCAGACGTCCTCGGTGCGCTCCGGCAGCTCGATCCGCTCGAGCTCGCGGCGGCCCTGGCCGTCGAACAGGCACAGCTCCACCTTCTCCGCATTGGCCGAGAACAGCGCAAAATTGGTGCCTCTGCCGTCCCAGCTTGCACCAAGCCGCGCGGACGTTCCCCCGCTCAGTCGCATGAATCAGCTTTCCGGTACGAGGAAGATCGCAGCCAGCGGCGGAATGGTCAGGTTCAATTCCGGCGTGGCGCCCTCCGAGGTACGCACCTCGCCGACATTGCCGACATTGGTGCCGCCGTAATGTGCGGAATCCGAGTTGAGCACCTCGTGCCACTTGCCCGCGAACGGCACGCGGACCCGATAGTTGCGATAGACGTTGGGCGAGAAGTTTGCGACCACGAGGCAGCGTGCGCGCGCATCATTGCCCTTGCGGATCCAGGCGAACACATTGTTGTTGGCGTCGTCGGTGATGACCCATTCGAAGCCGGCCTGGTCGCAGTCCAGCTCATGCAGTGCCGGCAGCGCGCGATAGAGCCGGTTGAGGTCGCGGATCAGGTTTTGAACGCCCCGGTGTTTCGGCTGGTCGAGCAGGTGCCAATCGATCGAGTGATCGTGATTCCACTCGCGCTCCTGACCGAATTCGCAGCCCATGAACATCAGCTTCTTGCCGGGGTGCCCGAACATGAAGCTGTAATAGCCACGCAGATTGGCAAAGCGCTGCCATTCGTCGCCGGGCATGCGGCCGAGGATCGAACGCTTGCCGTGCACGACCTCGTCATGCGACAGCGGAAGGATGAAGTTCTCCGAGAAGGCGTATTGCAGGCCGAACAGGATGTCGCCATGATGGAATTTCCGGTGGATGGGATCCTTGCTGATGTATTTCAGCGTGTCGTGCATCCAGCCCATGTTCCACTTGTAGCCGAAGCCGAGCCCGCCATATTCGACGGGACGCGACACCTGCGGCCACGCGGTGGATTCTTCCGCTGCGGTCGTCGCCTGCGGAAAATGCGCGAACAGCTCGGTGTTGAAGCGGCGCAGGAATTCGATCGCTTCGATGTTCTCCCGGCCGCCATATTTGTTCGGGATCCAGCCGCCCGCGGGACGGCTGTAGTCGAGATAGAGCATGGAGGCGACGGCATCGACGCGCAGCCCGTCGATGCCGTAGCGCTCGAGCCAGAACAGCGCGTTCGACACCAGGAAGTTGGTGACCTCGGTGCGCCCGTAATTGTAGATCAGCGTGCCCCAATCGAGATGACGGCCCTGCAACGGGTTGGCGTGCTCGTAGAGCGCGGTGCCGTCGAAATGGCCGAGGCCGTGCGGATCGTCGGGGAAATGCCCGGGGACCCAGTCGAGCAGCACGGCGAGGCCTGCACCATGGCAGGCATCGATCAGCGCGGCGAAATCATCGGGTGAGCCGAAGCGGCTGGTCGGCGCGAACATGCCGGTCGGCTGGTAGCCCCAGGAGCCGTCGAACGGATGCTCTGATATCGGCAGGAATTCGATATGGGTAAAGCCCATGTCGCTGGCGTAAGCCGGAAGCTGCTCTGCCATCTCGCGATAGGTCAGCCACTCATTGCGGCCCTTGCGCCGCCACGACCCGAGATGGACCTCGTAGATCGACATCGGCGAGCTCAGCGCATTGACGCGATCGGGCGCCGGGCGCGGGTGCGGGATCTTGCGCTCATCGATCACGATCGAGGCGGTCTTCGGACGCACCTCGGCGGCGAACGCCAAGGGATCGGACTTCAGCGGCAGATGTTGGCCGTTCCGCGCGACGATCTCGAACTTGTAGTGGTCGCCGACGCGCGCACGCGGGATGAACAGCTCCCAATAGCCTGGGCCGCGCACCCGCATCGGATGACGCCGTCCGTCCCAGAAATTAAAGTCGCCGACCACGCTGACCCGCCGCGCATTCGGTGCCAGCACCACGAAGCCGATGCCGTCCACGCCGTCGAGCGTCATCGGATGCGCGCCGAGCGTGTCGTAGACGCGCTGATGGGTGCCCTCGCCGAGCAGGTAGAGATCGAAATCGCTCAGGATCGGCGGAAAGCGGTAGGCATCCTCGAGCTCGACCACATTGTCGCCGAAGCGGGCGCGGAGCTGGTAGCGCGTCGAACCGTTCGGCAGGGGACCCGCGAACAGGCCGGAATCATGGATTTTGGCCAGCGGCGCCGCCTCGCCATGCTCGCCGATCGCCTCGACATTGCTGGCATCAGGCAGGAACGCGCGCACGACGCTGTGATCCCCCTCGGTGTGCAGCCCGAGATAGTGGAAGGGATCGGAGTGGCGGCCCTCGATGATGGCATAGGCCTCGGCGGGCAATTTGGTCATGCAACCTCATGCGGCTGTTGGGCCAGGAGTCTCAACAGGCCAGTCAGTGGGACGCGGAGCCAATCTGGCCGGTTGGCCAGCTCATACTCGATCTCGTAGAAGGCTTTCTCAAGCAGGAAAAAGTTGAGCAGGCGATCGGCCGCCCTGGCATCTGTAGGCCACAGCCGCTGGCCGGCCATGGTCTCGCGATAGGCCGCCAGCAGGGCATCCGCAGCCTGGTCGCGCCATTCGGCCAGAGCAAGGCTCAGCCTGCCGCTCTCGTCGGGCGCGACCTTGAGCGCCCGCTCCAGCGCGGCAGTCGCCGCATAGTCGATCGAGCGGATCAGGCCGGCGACATCGCGCGCCGGCGGCGCCTTGCGGCGGCGCTCGGCGATGGTCCGGCCGGGGCCGCCGTCGAAATCGATGATGAAGACGTCGTCCTTAACGACCAGCAACTGGCCAAGATGCAGGTCGCCATGATGGCGGATGTTGAGCCCGTCGGTCTCGCGCGGTAGCAGCGCCTTGAGGCGCTCCGGCAGCATGTCGTGCTGGGCCTGCAACTGATCGGCCAGCAGCCGCTCGGCCTCTTTCAGCGAGCCGCGCCGCTGCTTCAGCGTGTCGAACACGCGCTCGGCGCGCGCCATGATCTCATCGTTCCAGCGCTGCAGGTCCTCCGGCCTGGTCGGCTCGGGCGCGAAGTCCGGCAGGTCTCGGTTGCTGGCAAGTGCGATATGCAGCTCGGCGAGGCGTTTTCCGCTGTGCGCCATGTGGCGCAGCCAGGTGGCATGATCGCCGTTTTCCGACGGGTGTTCGCTCACCGCGAGCAGGCGCTGCCGTTCGACCAGGCGGTCGAGATGGGCGGCGGCGACCGCCCAGAGCTCGCCCTGGTTGACAACCATCGCATGCAGAACGGCGATGGCGCTACGCTTGTCGCCCTCGAGCAGCTCGGCGGTGCCGAGCAGGGCGGGACTGTTCAGAAAGCCGACCACTTCGGTGAGGAAGCGGCCCATCTCGATCTCGGGATTGATGCCGACCTCGAGCTTCCGGTAAATCTTGGTGACATATTCATTGTCGACCAGCGCGGTCGAGTGCGGCTGATCGTTCTCGAACACACGGATCCGCTCCGGCTGCCGCACCGGCCGGTCGGAGAAGCGGCTGGTCGGCCGGAATTCGAGCTTCAGGCCCTGCTCGCTTTCGTCGACCGTGAGGTTCTCTCTGAGATTGCGCAGGAACAGGCCGGTGAAAATCTGGTCGGTGGCGACATCAAGCAGCGTGCCCTCGCGCGCCCCCTGGCGCACGGCGGCGAAGGCGCGCGGATTGTAGCGCTCGCGGTCGAAGCGCACCCACTCGATCTGCATCGGCAGCACGTAGCGGCTGGTGGTACCGCGCTGCGTCGTTTCGAAGCAGATGAGCCAGGGCCGGTTGTCGCCGATGTCGCAGAACGGGATCGCGGACACCAGCGCCGCCTGGATCGCCTTGGCCGAATGCTCCGGGTACCATCGCGTCCGGGCGAGATGGCCAGGCAGCACATCGTGCTCGAACACGCCGCGCTCCCGCGCCAGCGAGGTCCAGGTTGAACCGAGCGGCACCACCAGCGTCTCGAATTCCGGCACCGCCCGCGGCGTCACCGGCTCGGACTTGTCGCGCTCTTGCAGCTGGAACCAGTAGAAACCGTAGGGCGCGAGCGTGATCATGTAGGGCAGCTCGCCGATCGCCGGGAAGCGTGTGCGTCCGAGCATCTCGAGCGGAATGCGGTCCTTGAAGGCGGAGAGGTCGAGCTCGGTGGCCTGCGCCGAGCGCGATAGATTGGCGACGCACAGGATCGTTTCGCCCTGGTACTGGCGGACATAGGCGAGCACCGAGCGGTTCTCGGGGCGGATGAAGGTCATGGTGCCGCGCCCGAAGGCGAGCGTCGACTTGCGCACTGCGATCAGCCGCTTGGTCGCCGACAGCAGCGACGATAGGCTGCGCGACTGCGCCTCGACATTGACGGATTCGTAGCCGTAGACCGGGTCCATGATCATCGGCGCGTAGAGCCGCGCGGGATCGGCGCGAGAGAAACCGCCGTTGCGGTCCGGCGACCACTGCATCGGCGTCCGCACGCCGTTGCGGTCGCCGAGATAGATGTTGTCGCCCATGCCGATCTCGTCGCCGTAATAGATGATCGGCGTGCCGGGGAAGGACAGCAGCAGCGAGTTCATCAGCTCGATCTTGCGGCGGTCGTTATCCATGAGTGGTGCAAGGCGTCGGCGAATGCCGACGTTGATGCGGGCACGCGGATCGTTGGCGTAGGTCGACCACAAATAGTCGCGCTCGACGTCGGTGACCATTTCCAGGGTCAGCTCGTCGTGATTGCGCAGGAACAACGCCCACTGGGCCGCGGCCGGAATGTCGGGCGTCTGCCGCAGGATGTCGGTGATCGGGAAACGATCCTCCTGCGCGATCGCCATGTAGATGCGCGGCATCAGCGGGAAGTGATAGGCCATGTGGCATTCGTCGCCATGGCCGAAATATTCCTGCACGTCCTCCGGCCATTGATTGGCCTCGGCCAGCAGGATCTTGCCCTTGGCATAGGCGTCGAGCTCCTGGCGCAGCCGCTTGATGATGGCATGCGTCTCCGGCAGGTTCTCGTTGTTGGTGCCGTCGCGCTCGCATAGATAGGGAATGGCGTCGAGCCGGAAGCCGTCGACGCCGGTGTCGAGCCAGCGCTTCATCACCTGCACGATGGCGCGCACAACGCGCGGATTGTCGAAATTCAAGTCCGGCTGGTGCGAGAAGAAGCGGTGCCAGTAGAACTGGCCGGCTTCCGGATCCCAGGTCCAGTTCGACTTTTCCGTGTCCGTAAAAATGATCCTTGTATCGAGGTATTTCTGGTCGGTGTCGCTCCAGACGTACCAGCTTCGCGCGCTCGAATTCGGCGGGCTGCGGCGTGCGCGCTTGAACCAGGCGTGCTGGTCCGAGGTGTGGTTGACGACGAGCTCGGTGATGACGCGCAGGCCGCGCTTCTTGGCTTCCTGGATGAAGCGCTTGAAGTCCTTCATCGTCCCGAAATCGGGATTGATGTCGCCATAGTCGCCGATGTCGTAGCCGTCGTCGCGGCCGGGCGAGGGATAGAACGGCAGCAGCCACAGCGCGGTGACGCCGAGCTCCTGCAGATACCCGAGCTTCTCCGTCAGCCCCGTGAAATCGCCGATGCCGTCATTGTTGCTGTCGGCGAACGCCTTGACGTGCAGCTGGTAGATGATGGCGTCCTTGTACCACAGCTGGTCCGCGGTCTCGGTCGCGACCTTCTCCTGGGTATTGACGGAGGAGAATACGTTCATGTCGGCTCCTTCAGGCGACACAGCGCAACAGCAGCGCGGGATCGCGCGCAGGATCGATGCGTAGACGGACGCCTCCCCATTCGAGCGCATGGCGCTCGCCAGTGACAAGGTCTTCCACTTCCGTGACGGGGCGGCGAGCTTCGCCACGGCCGACCATGACGTCGCCGAGCGGAAGCCAGACCTCACGCGGCTCTGGCGACAACGCAATCGCGGCCGCGATCACATTGGTCTGATCGGTCGCCTGCTTGACGAAGCCGATCACGCCGCCGTCATCGGCATTGATAAAGCGCAGATCCGCGAATTGTTGCAAGGCCGGATTGGCACGCCTGATCCGATTGAGGGCGGCGATATAGGGCTTGATGTTCCCCGCCTGATCCCAGTCGCGGACCCTGATCTCGCATTTCTCGGAGTTGAGATACTCCTCGCGGCCGGGGACCGGCGTGTGCTCGAGGAGCTCGAAGCCGCTGTAGATGCCGTAGCTGCTTGAGAGCGTCGCGGCCAGCGCGACACGCGACTTGAACATCCAGGATTCGCCGCTTTGCAGGTGGAAAGGCAGGATGTCTGGTGTGTTGACGAAGAAATTCGGCCGAAAGAAGTCACGCTCGGGATAGCCGATCAACTCGCCGAGATATTGCTCGAGCTCGACGCGCTGCGTGCGCCAGGTGAAATAGCTGTAGGACTGCGTGAAGCCGAGCTTGGCGAGACCGTTCATCAGTTTCGGCCGTACGAAGGCCTCTGCCAGGAAGAGCACATCCGCATCGCGGTCCTGCACCTCGCGGATCAGCCATTCCCAGAATGCCAGCGGCTTGGTGTGCGGATTGTCGGCCCGGAAGATCTTGACGCCCTGCTCGACCCAGAACAGCACGACGTCGCGCAATGCGCGCCACAACTCGCCGGCATCCTCGCAGCCGAAATCGGGGTTGACGACATCGTCCCAGCGCTGCGGCGGATGTTCGGCCGTGCGCATCGATCCGTCCGGGCGCCGCTTGAACCATTCTGGATGCTCGGTCAGCCAGGGATGGTCGGGCGAGCATTGCACGGCAAAATCAAGCGCGACCTCGAGGCCGTGCATCTCGCATGCCGCTACAAAAGCGCGGAAATCGTCGAGCGTACCGAGCTGTGGATGCACGGCGTCGTGGCCGCCCTCGGCCGCGCCGATCGCATAGGGGCTTCCGGGATCGCCTAGCTGCGCAATGGCGGCGTTGTTGCGGCCTTTGCGGTGTTGCTGCCCGATCGGATGGATCGGCGCCAGCAGCGCGACGTCAAAGCCCATCGCGGCGATGTCGGGAAGCCGCGCGATGCAATCGTTGAAGGTCGCATGCACGCCCGGCGTCTTGCCTGATGTCTTGCCCTGGCTGCGCGGAAACATCTGGTACCACGCGCCGGTGCGGGCCCGCGGCCGGTCCGCGGTCAGAGGGTAGAGCTGCGATCGCACCAGGTCGCGGCGAAACTGGCTGCCCGCCATCGCCTCCCGCAATTCCGGCGCGAGCAGCGCGCCGGGCTCGCCGGTCTGCAGAAAGATCTCGCACTGCCTGATGATGACGGCGGCTGCCGCAGGTCCCCCGGCCTGCGCCTGGGTCAGCATGCCAGCGCCCTCGAGCGCGTCCAGCGTGTGGTCGCTGCCGTCGCGTTGCTTCTGCTCGAAGCGATGCCGCCAGCTGGCGAATTGGTCGGTCCAGGCTTCGATCGCGAACGAGTAGCGGCCGGGCCGCTCGGGCACGAAGGCGCCGCCCCAGCGGTCGTCACTGTGCAGCGTCATCGGCGCGACCTGCCACTCGCCGTCGCCCTCGCGCCGCCACACCAGTGCCGCTGATATCACGTCATGTCCGTCACGGTAGATGTCGGCCCACACCTCGACGGCTTCGCCCGCGATGCGCTTGACCGGAAAGCGGCCGCCATCAACCGACGGATAGACATCGGTGATATGAAAAGTGCCGTGGGCACTCTCGACAGGCCGGGCGGTTTTGTTCACGGTGATGCCGCCATTGAATAGGCAAATGAAGTCCCCGCGCCGGGAAGGAGGCGCGCCAGATCCATATAGAAAGCCGCTCGTCGGACAATGGTTCCCGGCGGGAACGCCTGATAGGGTAGAGCGTTGAACATCAACTATCCCTTTCCCGTATCTGTACAATTTAGCAACGATCCCAATACCGTTGCGAGCAAGTAGCGTGCCGAATGGACCTTTACGCCAAAGCCCAGACCCTGGGAATCCAGACCGAGTATATCGATGGTAGCGGTCACCGCCGTGTGACAACCCGCGAGGCGCTCACCGCGATCCTCGACGCGTTGCCGCCCCAGCCGCCGCGGCGGATCGTCGCCGATCCGGTGGTCATCCGCGCCGGCCACGGCACCCGAGATGGCGGGCGAACACAGCTCTCGGAGGCGGCCCAGCTGCCGGTGCGCTGGAAGATCATGAATGGCACCGGCGTCCTCGCGCAAGGTGAGACGCGTGAGCGGAGTGTGACGTGGCCGTCCGGTCTGGGCGAAGGCGTGCACCGGTTGCAGCTATCCGACGCATCGGGCAGCGAGGAGCTGCCGCTCCTGGTGGCTCCGGAAGGCGCGTTCGGCGGCGAGTTCGATCGCTGCTGGGTGATCGCGGTCCAGCTCTACGGCGTGCGGTCATCGCGCAACTGGGGCATCGGCGACTTCACCGATCTCGAAGGCCTGCTCGCATTCGCCCGCCGGCTCGGTGCCGACGGCATCGGGCTCAACCCACTGCATGCGCTGTTCGACGACCGGCCCGGCGATTGCAGCCCATATTCGCCGAACAGCCGGCTGTTTCTCAACGCGCTCTATATCGACGTCGAGAAGATTGCCGAATTCCGCATCGATGCGGAGACGCAAGCCGCGCTGGCGCACCTGCGCTCCCACGACATGGTCGACTATGTCGGCGTGGCGGCGCTGAAATGGCGGGCGCTGCGGGCGGCCTTTGCCGCCTTCAAGGCCAACCCCGGGCTCGGCCGCTGGCAGGATTTTGAGGATTATCGCAAGGAGCAAGGCGCGCTGCTGACGCGCTTCGCCTGCTTCGAGGTGATCAGGCACAAGCTCAACACGCCGTGGTGGGAATGGCCGGACGAATGGCGGCAGCCCAATGACTCCGCCTGCAGCAAGCTGCATCGCGCGCGCGACTCGGCCGCCGAGGTCGAGTTCGTCGAATTCGTGCAATGGACCGCGGACCGCCAGCTCGGCGCCTGCCAGGCGCTCGCGCACAAGCTCGGCATGCGGGTCGGGCTTTATCTCGATGTTGCGGTCGGCGTGCAGTCGGATGGCTTCGACGCCTGGAACGAGCAGACCGCGATCTCGCGCCATCTCGGCGTCGGCGCGCCGCCGGACCCGCTCAACACCGCGGGTCAGGACTGGGGACTTGCCGGCTTCAACGCCGCGGGCCTCGAACAGCGCGCCTTCGAGCCATTCAGGCAGATGTTGCGCGCCTCGATGCACCATGCCGGCGCGATCAGGCTCGACCATGCCTTCGGGCTCAAGCGGCTCTATCTGGTGCCACGCGGCTTCGGCCCGGCCAATGGCGCCTATGTGCTGATGCCGTTCGAGGCGCTGCTGGCGGCGACCGCGCAGGAGAGCACAGCCAACCGCTGCGTCGTGATCGGCGAGGACCTCGGCACCGTCCCCGAAGGCTTCCGCGAGCAGATGAACGGCTGGGGCGTCTGGTCCTATCTCGTGATGATGTTCGAGACGGACGACCAGGGCGTCTTCCGCAATGCCGACTATTATCTGCCGAACGCACTGGTCACCTTCAACACCCACGACCTCTCGACCTATGCCGGCTGGCGCTCGTTCAGCGACCTCAAGACCAAGCGCGCGCTCGGGATCGATCCCGGCGAGACCGACGAGGGGCGCTGGCACGCGCTCGGCCAGCTCGACGAGGTGCTGCGCCGGCACGACATCCACAGCCACGATTTCTGTTCGGTGGCGAGCTTCCTGGCGCGGACGCGATCGCGGATGATGGCGGTGTCGATGGAGGATCTGCTCGGCATCGTCGATCAGCCGAACATCCCGGGCACCGTCTACGAGCATCCGAACTGGAAACGGCGGCTGCCGGTCTCGCTTGAGCATCTCGCGTCGGCGATCGACATCGACGCGCTCAAGCGCGCAACCCGGGAACGGTCGCACGCCTGACAACGCGGAGCACGGCGCGTGGCTTCTCGGATCGAAGACTACGGACTGATCGGGGACTGCGAGACCGCGGCGCTGGTCGGCCGCGACGGGTCGATCGACTGGCTGTGCTGGCCGGCATTCGATTCCGACGCCTGCTTCGCGGCGCTGCTTGGCACGCCGAGGAACGGCCGTTGGCTGCTGGCGCCCGCCGGGGAGATCAGGCGGACCTCGCGCCGCTATCGGGATGATACGCTGATCCTGGAGACGCGGTTCGAGACCGAAGGCGGCGTGGTCGACCTGATCGACTTCATGCCGCCGCGCGGCCACGCCTCCGACGTGGTGCGTCTGGTTCGCGGCATCAGCGGCCGCGTCAGGATGCATATGGAGCTGGTGATCCGCTTCGGCTTCGGTGTCGATGTCCCCTGGGTGAAGAAGAACCCCGACGGCGAGGGGCTGCTGGCGATCAGTGGCCAGGACATGACGGTGTTGCGCACGCCGGTCGAAACCCGCGGCAAGGATCTGACCACGATCGCCGATTTCGAGGTCGGCGCGGGTGACACCGTGCCGTTCGTGCTGACCTACGGAGCGTCCTATCGGCCGGTGCCCCAGCCGATCGATCCCGAGGCGGCGCTGAAGGATACCGAAGACTACTGGAAGGAATGGTGCAGCCGCTCGACCTATGACGGCGGCGATCAACGCGACCTCGTGATGCGCTCGCTGATCACGCTGAAGGCGCTGACCTTCAGGCCGACCGGCGGCATCGTCGCGGCGCCCACCACCTCACTGCCGGAAAAGCTCGGCGGCGCGCGCAACTGGGACTACCGGTTCTGCTGGCTGCGCGACGCCACCTTCACGCTGCTGGCGCTGATGAATTCGGGCTACACCGAGGAGGCCGCGGCCTGGCACAATTGGCTGCTGCGGGCCGCGGCCGGCGCGCCCGCCAATATGCAGATCATGTATGGCATCCTGGGGCAGCGGCGCCTGCTGGAATGGGAGGCCGGATGGCTGCCCGGCTATGAAGGCGCGCAGCCGGTCCGCGTCGGCAACGCCGCGCATGCGCAACTGCAGCTCGACGTCTATGGCGAGCTGATCGATGCCTTCCATCAGTCCCGCATGGCCAAGCTGAAGCTCGACGAGGAGAACTGGTCGCTGGAATGCACCGTCGTCAATCATCTCGCCGAGGTCTGGGACCAGCCGGATCACGGCATCTGGGAGCGCCGCGACCAGCCAAGACATTACGTGTTCTCCAAGGTGATGTGCTGGGTCGCCTTCGACCGCGCCATCAAGAGTGCCGAGCGGTTCGGCTTCAAGGCGCCGCTGCTGAAATGGCAGGTGCTGCGCGAGGCCATCCATCGCGATGTCTGCCAACGGGGCTTCGATCCCGGCCTCAACAGCTTCGTCGAGAGCTATGGCTCAAGGCTGCTCGACGCCAGCCTGCTGCTGCTGCCGTCGGTCGGCTTTCTGCCGCCAGCCGATCCGCGCATCCGCGGCACGATCGAGGCGGTCGAGCGGCACCTGATGCGCGACGGCTTCGTGCTGCGGCACGATCCGCGCGAAGTCTCCGATGAGATCCAGCCGATCGAGGGCGCGTTCCTGGCCTGCAGCCTGTGGCTCGCCGACGCCCATGTGCTGGCGGGCGATGTCGACAAGGCGCAGACCATGTTCGACCGCGTGGTGGCGGTCGCCAACGATCTCGGGCTCCTGGCGGAGGAGTTCGACAGCGGCGCCGGCCGGCAGACCGGCAATTTCCCGCAGGCGCTGACCCATATCGCGCTGATCAACACCGCACACAATCTCAGCGACGCCCGGGCGGCCGCCGAGAAGCCGGCGGTGCAGCGGTCGACCTGATCGTGGCTTTTGCTTTGCGCATTAACGGCCCATCGTCAGCACCACATCCATCGCCCGGGCGAAACCGTCGTGCTCGTTGGTTTCGGTCACATGCGTGGCGCGTGCCTTGACGTCATCGCTGGCATTGCCCATCGCAAAGGAGACGCCGCTTCTCGCGAACATCGGCAGATCGTTCTGCATGTCACCGATCGTGGCGACATTCTCGAGCGACACGCCAAGGCGTTTCGCGATGCCCTCGACGAAGGTGCCCTTGTCATGACCGGGCGGGGTGACGTCGAGATAGTAGGTCTGCGAGCGGACCGCGGTCGCATCATTGCCGACCATCTGCTGCATTTCCGCCTCGCAGCGCTGCAGCAGGGCGGCATCCGAACTCGCGCCGACGATCTTGCAGGCCTGGCCGAGATAGGGCGTGAAGTCGTCGACGATGGTCGGATCGTGCTTGATGGTGTGCTGCTCGTGGGCGGTGTACTCGCCGTTGGGATTTCGCGTCAGCCAGCGATCGTTGGTGAACAGCCAGATGTCGACGCCATAGTTGCGCAACAGGTCGACGCAGCCTTTCGCCGTCGCTGCAGGGATCAAATGCTGCTCGAGCGGCTTCATTTGCGGATCGACGATCGAAGAGCCGTTGAAGGCGCCGATCGGCTGCGTGATCGCGAGCGGCGCGACCAGGAAGCTCATCCCGATCGTCGGGCGGCTGGAGACGATGGTGAAGCCGATGCCGGCCTCATGCAGCCTGCGCACCGCCGCCCTGGCGTCGTCGGTCAGGGTCTTGGTCTTGGTGAGCAGCGTGCCGTCGACATCGGACACGACAAGGGCGATGCGGGTCATGGGCGATCCAGCTTCAGTTGACTGACAATGTCTTCGATGATGGCTTCGACCGAGCGGTCGATCGCAACCGTGATCGGGCGTTCATCCGGCGTCGGCGGCTCCAGCGTGCGGAACTGGCTGGCGAGGAGCCCCGGCGGCATGAAATGGTCCTTGCGTGCGGCGAGCCGCGCCGCGATCAGCTCCTGCGTGCCATCGAGAAAGACGATGCGGACATCGTCGCGGCCATGCAGCAGGATGTCGCGATAGGCGCGCTTCAGCGCGGAGCAGGCGATCACGGCACGTTCGCGGACGCCGCAAATGCGATCGATCTCATCGGCGATCGCGCGCAGCCAGGGCCAGCGGTCCTCGTCGGTGAGCGGCTGGCCGGAATGCATCTTCGCGACATTGCTTGGCGGATGAAAACTGTCGCCATCCTCGAAGCGCCAGCCGATCCTGATCGCGAGGCGATCGGCGATGGTGCTCTTGCCCGAGCCGGAGACGCCCATCACGACCAGTGCGCAGGGGTTTTGCCCGTCAGCCAAGACAGTCACCCAAGAAAATCCTCCGGCAGCGCGGCGTGATCTATCAGCCAGACGGTTTCGCCCTGCGATCGCGCGCGGTTTGCCGGCAGGTTCTCGCCCGCGAACAGGCGCGTCAAGATCGCGCGCTTGCTTTCGCCTGCTACCTCGAACAGAATCTCGCGGCAGGAGGCGAGGGCGGGCAAGGTCAGCGACACGCGCGGCACGAACGGCTCGACATTGGCCTTGGGCACGCCGACCACCCAGCGCCGGGTTTCCTCGACCGCAGGGTAGCCGGGAAACAGCGAGGCGGTGTGGCCATCGGGCCCGATGCCCATCAGCACCAGGTCGAACAGCGGCCGCGCCGGATCGAGCTGCTCGGCGCCGTAGAACGCCATCAGCTCGTTCTCATACAGCGCCGCGCTGACGTCGGGATCCCTGAGGTCGGCAGTGTCGGTTGCGATCGGGTGCACATTGGCGGCCGGGGCACAGCGGTCGAGGAAGGCCTCGCGCGCCATGCTCATATTGTGCAGCTTGTCCTTGCGCGGCACCAGGCGTTCGTCGCCGATGAACCAGTCGACGCGGTCCCATGGAATCCTCTCACGATAATCCGGCGTCGCCAGCAGTTGGTAGAGCGCCTTGGGGCTGGAGCCGCCGGTGAGACATACCGCGATCCGGCCGCTGTTCTCGGCAAGCCTCGCGATCACCCGTTCGGCGGCGGCATGCGCCAGTGCCGCCGGATCGGCGACTGTGATGATCTTGCGCTCGCCGCCGGTAGCCATGATCAGCCGAGCTTCCGCCAGCTGCGGCCGTCGCGCGTCAGTAGCGCGTTGGCGGCCTCCGGGCCTTCGCTGCCGGCCTTGTAGGGTTGCAGGCCGCGCCCGCCGGCGCTCTTCCAGGCGTCGAGGAAGGGCTGCACTGCCTGCCATCCGGCCTCGACGCTGTCGGCACGCTGGAACAGCAGATTGTCGCCGATCATGCAGTCATAGATCAGCGTCTCGTAGCCGGTCGACGGCTCGGCCTTGAAGTAGTCCTTGTAGCGGAACTTCATCTCGACGCCGTCGATATTGATGGTCGGGCCCGGCACCTTGGTGTTGAACTGCAGCTCGATGCCTTCGGTCGGCTCGGTGGAGATGACCAGGTAATTCTGCGACAGACGGTCGACCGCCGTATCGCGGAACATCGCGAACGGCGCCTGCTTGAACTTGATCGCGATCTCGGTGCGCTTGCTGGTCAGCGCCTTGCCGGTGCGCAGGTAGAACGGCACGCCGGCCCAGCGCCAATTGTCGATAGTCAGCTTCAGTGCGGCATAGGTCTCGGTCGAGCTGCCGGGCTTGACGTCAGGTGTTTTGAGATAGTCCTCGATCTCGGTGTCGCCGATCCGGCCGGCGCGGTATTGGCCGCGCACCGAATTGGACAGCGCCTCCTGCTCGCTCTGGGTCTGGATCGCGCTCAGCACCTCGGCCTTCTCGGAGCGTACGGCGTGGGCATCGAAGCGCGCCGGCGGCTCCATCGTCACCAGCGACAGCAGCTGGAACAAATGGTTCGGCACCATGTCGCGCAGCGCGCCGGTGGCGTCATAGAAGCTGCCGCGATGGCCGACGCCGAGCTTCTCGTCCACGGTGATCTGGATGTGGTCGATGTGGTTGCGATTCCAGATCGGCTCGAACATGCCGTTCGCAAAGCGCAGCACCAGGATGTTCTGGACGGTTTCCTTGCCGAGATAATGGTCGATCCGGTAGATCTGGTGCTCGTCCATCAGCTTCAGCAGCGCGGCGTTCAGCGCCTTGGCCGATGCCAGATCGGTGCCGAACGGCTTCTCGATGATCAGCCGCCGCCAGGCGCCGTTCTCCTCCAGCATGCCGGTGCGTCCGAGCTGTTCGCTGATCGGCAGGAAGGCGCTCGGTGGAGTCGCGAGATAGAACAGCCGGTTGCCGCCGGTGTCGCGCGCCGTCTCGAGCCTGTCGAGCCGTTCGTTCATGGCATCGAACGACGCAGGATCGCGCGGATCGGCCTCGACCGAGGTGACACATTCGAACAGCCGCTTCGCGATCGCCTCATCCACCGGGCGGGTGGCGAATTTGCGAAGGCCCTGCATCAGGCTGTCGGTCAGCTGCTCGCTCGACATCCCCTTGCGGACAATGCCGACGACGCAGAATTTGTCCGGCAACAGATTGCCTGCGGCAAGATTGTAGAGCGCCGGGACGACCAGCCGGTGTGTCAGATCACCGGTAGCGCCGAAGATGATGAAGGAGCAGGGATCGGGTTTCTTCTGCACGTGACCTTCCGCGGTTATGTTCCAGAGCCCCCGTTCCGATTGAATCGGAACGGGGGCTCCAGGTTCTGGTTTTGACGCGTTTTCTTCACGCGAACCGGTGCCCATCCCGCATCAAATGCGGGACAGGCTTCGCTCGAAAACGCTCTAAGCCTTCTTCGGCGGCTCCTTGTGGCCGCCGAAACCTGCGCGCATCGCCGAGAGGATCTTCTCCGCGAAGGTGTGATCCTTGCGCGAGCGGAAGCGGGTGTAGAGCGCAGCCGTCAGCACCTCGGCCGGCACCGCCTCATCGATCGCGGCATTGACGGTCCAGCGGCCTTCGCCGGAATCCTCGACAAAGCCGGAATAATTGTCGAGCGTGTGGTTGTGCGCCAGCGCCGAGGCGGTGAGGTCGAGCAGCCAGGACGGGATCACGCTGCCGCGCCGCCAGACTTCCGCGATGTCGGCGATGTCGAGATCGAACCGATGCTCCGGCGGCAACGCCTCGATATTGGCGTTCTTCAGGATGTCGAAGCCTTCGGCATAGGCCTGCATCAGGCCGTATTCGATGCCGTTGTGGATCATCTTGACGAAATGGCCGGCGCCGACAGGACCGGCGTGGATGTAGCCCTGCTCGATCCTGGCATCACGGCCCTCGCGGCCGGGGGTGCGCGGGATGTCGCCGTTGCCTGGCGCCAGCGTCTTGAAGATCGGGTCGAGCCGATCGACCACGCCCTTGTCGCCGCCGATCATCATGCAATAGCCGCGCTCGATGCCCCAGATGCCGCCGCTGGTGCCGACATCGACATAGTGCAGCCCGCGCTCCCTGAGCGCCTTGCCGCGGCGGACGTCGTCCTGCCAGAAGGTGTTGCCGCCGTCGATGATGACGTCGCCGGGCTGCATCAGCTTTGCGAGCGCGTCGATGGTGGTTTCGGTGATCTTGCCGGCCGGCAGCATCACCCAGGCGGTGCGCGGCGGTTCCAGCTTGAGGACGAAATCCTCCAGCGACGAGGCGCCGGTGGCATTGTCCGCCACCAGCGCCGCGACCGCCTTGGGATCCTTGTCATAGACCACAGTGGTATGGCCCTGGGTCATCAGGCGGCCGACGATGTTGCCGCCCATCCGCCCGAGGCCGATCATGCCGAGTTGCATCCTCGCCTCCGTCAGTTCAACGCAGCCGAGATCGCGGCGTCGAGCGCCGCGAGCCCGGAGGCGAGGTCGCCCTTGAGATGCACGCGCAGTGCCCGCCGGCCGCGCTCGGTGAGCACGTCGAAATCGCCGCGCGCCTGCGCCGCCTTGATCACGCCGAAGCTCGCTTTCTGGCCGGGCACCGGCAGGTCCTGGGCATCGTCGGTCGTGACCTGCAGGAACACGCCGCTGTCGGGGCCGCCCTTGTAGGCCTGCCCGGTCGAATGCAGGAAGCGCGGGCCGAACTCGGCGCAGGTAGCGAGGTGCTTGGCATCGCGGACCTTCAGCCGCATCGCCTGCATGGCGTCGATGGTGTCGCCGTCGCGCTCGATATAGGCGAGCAGCGCGACATAGTCGCCGCGGCCGGAGCGCGAGAGATGGGCCTTGATCCAGGAATTGAGGTCGCCATTGGCGCCGGCCTTGCGCAGATCCTCGGCGTTCTGCGCATCGGTGTAGAGATCGACCCCGTCGGCGGACACCACCGGCTGCTCGGCCGGCAGCGATCCGGTCTTCTCGAAGGCTGCCGTCAGCTCGCGCGTCTTGATCTTGGCGGCCTCGACATCGGGCTGGTTGAACGGGTTGATGCCGAGGATGGAGCCTGCCACCGCGGTCGCGATCTCGAACCGGAAGAACTCCTGGCCGATATGGTCGATCGACTTCATCACGATGCGCACGACGGGATGACCCGCGGCCTCCAGCGCGGCGAGTTTTCTCTCATGGGCAGCATCGTGCTCGCCCTCGGTGCGCAGGTCGATGAAGAAGCGGTCGTTGCCGTAGACCGCGGCGTCACCGATCGTCTCGCCCTCGATCGGGATCAGGCCCTTGCCGTCCTTGCCGGTGGATTCCGCGATCAGCTGCTCGGCCCAGGCGCCGAAATCGGCGACGTCAGGCGAGGAGAAGATCGTCACCTTGTCGCGGCCGTCGAGCCCGGCGATGCCCATCGCAAGCCCGAGCTGCACGCCCGGGTTTTCCTGCGGCGGCACGTCGGCCCCGCAGGAGCGCACCATGGCGAGGGTATGGCCGAGCAGGCTGCGGACGTCGATGCCTGCGGCGGCCGCCGGCACCAGGCCGAACGGCGACAGCACGGAATAGCGGCCGCCGATCGCAGGATCCCCGTAGAAGATACGGGCGAAACCCTGCTTGATCGCGACCTTCTGCAGCGATGAGCCTGGATCGGTCACCGCGATGAAACGATGGCCGGCCAAATCCTTGCCGATCGCCTTGGCCACCCGATCGAAGAAATAGTCCTTCATCACGTTCGGCTCGGTGGTGCCGCCGGATTTGGAGGAGACGATGAATAGCGTCCTGGAGATGTCGACATACTCCTCCATCGCGCGCACCTGCGCCGGGTCGGTGGAGTCGAGCACGTGCAGCCGCGGGAAGCCTGTGCGGTGCGGGAAGGTTTGCGCCAGCACCTCCGGCCCGAGGCTCGATCCGCCCATGCCGAGCACGACGGCGTCGGTGAAGTTCTGCCATTTCACGCGCTGCGCGAAATCCTCGTAGTCGGCCACATCGGCAGAGGCCGCACTGGTCAGCCAGCCCAGCCATTTGTTCTCGTCGTCGCCGGTCCAGACCGACTTGTCCTTCTGCCACAGCCGTCGGATCTTGGCCGAGGCGCGCCATTCCTCCGCGCTCTTCTCGACCGCCTTCTCGATCGTGGCGCCGAGTACGAGCTTCTGGTGGTCGATGCCGCCGCCGAGCGAGGTCGCGCGCTTGTGGGCAACCGCGCCGTAAAGCTTGTCGGCCGCATCGGCGAACAGTTTGACGCCGTCCTTGACCAATTCCTCGGTGATTGCATCGAGCGAGATGCCGGACTTCTCCAGCTCCTCCAGCACGTGACGGGCGTCGTCGACATTCTCCTCGAGGCTGTCGCGCACCTTGCCGTGATCGCGGAACGCGTCGAGCGTTGCCGGCGGCACGGTGTTGACGGTGTCGGGGCCGATCAGCTCCTCGACATAGAGCACGTCGCTGTAGTCCTTGTTCTTGGTGCCGGTGGACGCCCACAACAGCCGCTGCGGCTTGGCGCCCTTGGCCTTGAGCTTGTCCCAGCGCGCGCCCGAGAACAGGCGCTTGTAGTCCTGGTAGGCGAGCTTCGCATTTGCGATCGCGACCTTGCCCTTCAACGCCGCGAGCCGCTCCTTTTCGTGCGGATCGTTGGCCTTCGCGATCTTCTCGTCGAGCTGCTTGTCGACGGCAGAGTCGATGCGGCTGACGAAGAAACTCGCGACGCTTGCGATATGGGAGGGGTCGCCGCCCTTGGTGACGTATTTTTCCAGGCCCTTGAGATAGGCCTCCGCGACCTGGCGGTAGACCTCCTGCGAGAACAGTAGCGTGATATTGATGCTGATGCCTTCGCCGATCAGATACTCGATCGCAGGCAATCCCTCCGGCGTCGCCGGCACCTTGACCATCAGGTTCTTGCGGTGGACGTCCTTCCAGAGCCGCTCGGCCTCCGCGATCGTGCCCTTGGTGTCCATCGCGAGATAGGGCGACACTTCGAGGCTGACGAAGCCGTCGCCGCCGTGGCTTTTGTCGTAGACCGGGCGCAGCACGTCGGCGGCGTGCTGGATGTCCTCGACCGCGAGATGCTCGAACAGGTCGGCGACCGAGCGGTCGCCCTTCTTGAGGGCCTGGCCGATCGCGCCGTCATACTCGTCCGAGCTGCCGATCGCCTTCTCGAAGATCGAGGGATTGGACGTCACGCCTTTGACGCCGTCGGTCTCGATCAGCCGCTTCAGGTCACCCTTGGCGACGAAGCCGCGGGCGAGGAAGTCCAGCCAGACGGCCTGGCGGTGATTTTCGAGTGCTTTGACGGGGTTCATGGGTGCCTGTTCTCGTTCGATCGAGGGTCGATTTTTGGGTTCCCGGGCAGCTTTCGGGGGTAGAGACGGATTGTCAACATGAGGTGGAGCCCGGGCGGAATATCGGCATTCCCAAGGGATAACGCCATTCACAACAGTTCGATCCCTTCTCGATCCCTTCTCGATCCCTTCGCGTTCCCTTGGGAGGCGGTCCGAGCAGACCCTGATCTCGGCACATTTTTATGACGCGTTGCGGCGCATGGCCGCGCGTCAGGGCCGCAGGTAGAGGTAGCCTTGGGATTGCAGCTCGGCGAGGCGGACCACGCCGCCGCGCTCGGCGGCGACGAAGCCCGCGAGCAGGTCCTTCAGGCCGATGTTCTGTGATTTCATGGTGTTGCGGCAGGCGGCGAGCTCAATTCCGGACCTCGTGAACTGCCCGACGCTTTGCCAGGTCGGGGTTGGCTGTGGCCGAATGAACCGCCTTCAGCGTCTGGCCGTGCACCACCAGCGCGATCGTCACATTGTCCGGGCCGCCGACGCCGTCGAGATGGTTCTGGATGTTGCCGATCACGAAATTGACCTTGTCGAGGTCATCGAGGTGATAGACCACCTTCAGCTTCTGCGGCGGTGCCGCGGTGGCGGCGTTCGCCAGTGACGCCGCAAAAGACGGCGCCGATCGCCGAGAGGGTGCCCCACAGAATGCTGCGTCGGTGCATGGCGTCCCTCGCGCTGATGTTGTTGATTTGGTGTTTTCGACTTGGTGTTTTCGGCTTGGGCAAGCCCATCACTTGTGGCGGAGCGCAGCGAGTTCCTGGCGGTCGGTCACAAGTTCGGCGCATTCGCTCGAGTTCGCGCGGTCGACGCGAAAGATCTTGTCGTCGGCGCCTGCGAACAGCGCTTCGCGCGCGTCGTCGTCGGGCTTGTCGCGATTCCACACCATGATGCGGCCAAGGATGCGGCCAAGCCGCGCGATCGCGGATTTGTTGTCCTTCGACAACGCCACGGTGATGCCGCCGCCCTCACAATCCACGTCGCATTCGAAGCGTACCTCGTGGCCGGACTCGGTTGCGATCGCGTGGTTGCAGCCGCTGGAGTCGAAATTGCCGGGGCGGTGGCGGTAGGTGACGCCGAGCCGGAATGCGTAATTGGTGGTCTTGTCCTCCGGCGCGTCTTCGGCTGACACCAGAAGCTTCATCGCGCTGACCTTCTGCTTCGGGTGCTGCGCCAGATGATTTGCATCGTAGCGCCGCACGAAGCAGGCATAGGCTTTCGCGCCGGGCGGGCCGGCGAACATCCTGTTGTCGAAGGCCGCCGCCGTCGCCTTGTCGACGGCTTCCTGCGTCTGGGCGGTTAACGCCGCGCCGGCGCAGGCCGCGGCTGCGAGTGCGACAACAAGGAACGTCCGCTGCATGACCGTCTCGGGAATATGCCGTGCCTCCAAGGTGTCACATCTAGGCGCGGCAATGGTGCCGCGCGGAACTGCGCGGGCTCGTTGCCTTAGTCGCGGCGACAACGAGGCACGTTCAACGCTGTCTGACAGATTGTTCATGCAGCTTGTGAGGCATGCATCTTGACGCCAAGGCTGGACGGTCACACCTTTTCAGGGAGGCTAACGTTCATCGCCGGACGGGGAAGTTGCCCCGCTCGGATATCCGCCTCGGAGGCCTGGGCCCCGGTAAACCACGGATGTTGCGGAGGCGCTACAACCGTCAAAAACAGGCTACCGTCGGGGGATATTGATGAACCATTAAGCTTCCTGCCTGTTGATAAGGCAGAGGCTGCACGCGCCGTGCATTGCCGAAGTGAGTCGGTCGAGTGTCCAATGGACCCAGCGTGCCGACGCTGATTCGATCCTTGGATGCTCTGGTTGCGACTCGTGTCAGTCGTGCGGCGATACATATCGTGGAGAGAGGGATCATGTACAACGATTCTTTGTTCAACGCCTTCGCAAGGTCGTTTGAAGCGCGAAGCCAGACCGACATGTCGATGGCCGAGTATCTGGAGTCGTGTCGAAGCGATCCGATGCGATATGCCAATGCGGCCGAGCGGTTATTAGCGGCGATCGGTGAGCCTCAGATGATCGACACGGCCAAGGACCCACGCCTTGGCCGTATCTTTTTGAACCGTACGATCAGATCGTATCCAGCCTTCGCCGGCTTCTACGGCATGGAGGACACGATCGAGCGCCTCGTTGGCTTCTTCCGCCACGCCGCGCAGGGCCTCGAGGAGCGCAAGCAGATCCTCTATCTGCTCGGGCCGGTCGGCGGCGGCAAGTCATCGCTTGCCGAGCGCATCAAGGCGCTGATGGAAATTCATCCGATCTACGTGCTGAAGGCGGGTGACGAACTGTCACCGGTGTTCGAGAGCCCGCTTGGGCTGTTTGATCCCGAGACGCTTGGCCCGATGATCGAGGAGAAGTACGGCATTCCGCGCCGCCGGCTGAGCGGGCTGATGTCGCCCTGGGCCTACAAGCGGCTCGAAGCCTTCGGCGGCGACATCTCGCAATTCCGCGTCGCACGCATCCAGCCCTCTCGACTGCGCCAGATCGCGGTTGCCAAGACCGAGCCCGGTGACGAGAACAACCAGGACATCTCCTCGCTGGTCGGCAAGGTCGACATCCGCAAGCTCGAGACCTACGCCCAGAACGATCCCGACGCCTACAGCTATTCCGGCGGCCTCAACCGCGCCAACCAGGGCGTGCTCGAGTTCGTCGAAATGTTCAAGGCGCCGATCAAGATGCTGCACCCGCTGCTGACCGCGACGCAGGAGGGCAACTACATCGGCACCGAGAACATCGGCGCGATTCCGTTCACCGGCATCATCCTCGCGCACTCCAACGAGGCGGAGTGGCAGAGCTTCAAGACCAACAAGAACAACGAGGCCTTCATCGACCGCATCTGCGTCATCAAGGTCCCGTACGTCCTGCGGGTGACCGAAGAGCAGAAGATCTACGAGAAGCTGATCCAGGGCTCCGAGCTTGCCGCCGCGCCATGCGCTCCGGCGACGCTGGAGACGATGGCGCGCTTCTCGGTGATGTCGCGGCTGCGCAAGCACGAGAACTCGACGCTGTTCGGCAAGATGCGGGTCTATGACGGCGAGAGCCTCAAGGAATCCGATCCGAAGGCGCGCAGCGTGCAGGAGTACAAGGACGCGGCCGGCGTCGACGAGGGCATGGACGGCGTCTCCACCCGCTTTGCCTTCAAGGTGCTGGCCTCGACCTTCAACCATGATACCACCGAAGTCGGCGCCGATGCGGTGCACCTGATGTATGTGCTGGAGCAGGCGATCCGCCGCGAGCAGCTGCCTGACGAGACCGAGAAGCGCTATCTCGAATTCATCAAGGCCGATCTCGCGCCGCGCTACGCCGAGTTCATCGGCAACGAGATCCAGAAGGCCTATCTGGAATCCTATGCCGACTACGGCCAGAACCTGTTCGACCGTTACGTCGACTACGCCGACGCCTGGATCGAGGATCAGGACTTCAAGGATCCCGACACCGGCCAGCTGATGAACCGCGAGCTCCTGAACCAGGAGTTGACCAAGATCGAGAAGCCGGCCGGCATCGCCAACCCGAAGGACTTCCGCAACGAGGTCGTCAAGTTCTCGCTGCGCTCGCGGGCGCACAACAATGGCAAGAACCCGAGCTGGACCTCGTACGAAAAGGTTCGCGACGTGATCGAGAAGCGGATATTCTCGCAGGTCGAGGATCTGCTTCCGGTGATCTCGTTCGGATCGAAGAAGGATGGCGAGACCGAGAAGAAGCACGGCGAGTTCGTCGAGCGGATGGTGGAGCGCGGCTATACCGAGCGCCAGGTCCGCAGGCTCGTCGAGTGGTACATGCGGGTCAAGCAGGCCGGCTAGTGCACGATCCGGAGAGCCGGCACCGGCTCTCCGTTCCGTTCCGTCCCGTCCAATAAGAATGCGATGCGACTGGTGATGATCGCATCCGGCGCGAGGCAGATGCAAAGTGGTCATGCATATCGTCGATCGGCGGCTGAATCCGGGTAGCAAGAGCCTGGAGAACCGTCAGCGTTTCCTGCGGCGCGCCAAGGCGCTGGTGCAGGGGGCTGTCAAGAAGTCGTCGCAGGACCGGGACATCAAGGATGTCCTGGAGGGCGGCGAGGTGACGATCCCGCTGGACGGCATGGACGAGCCGCGGTTCCGGCGCGAGGGCGGCACGCGCGACATGGTGCTGCCCGGCAACAAGAAGTTCGTCGAGGGCGACTGGCTGCAGCGCCCGAACCAGAGCGGTGCCAAGGGCTCCGGCGCCGGCGAGGGCGACAGCGAGGACGCCTTCCGCTTCGTGCTCAGCCGCGAGGAGTTCGTCGACCTTTTCCTCGACGACCTCGAATTGCCCGACCTTGAAAAGCGCAAGCTCGCGGAAACCGAGAGCGAGGGCCTCCGGCGCGCGGGTTATGCGACATCGGGCTCGCCCGCCAACATCTCGATCAGCCGCACGGTGAGTCGGGCGCTGGCGCGACGTGTGGCGCTGCGCCGGCCGCGCAAGGACGAGCTCGAGGCGCTCGAGGCCGAGCTTGCGGAATGCGATGACGAGACGCGGCGCCGTGAGCTGGTGGCGCAGCTCGAAGCGCTGAAGGCCAAGGTCAAGCGCATTCCGTTCATCGATCCGATCGACATCCGCTACCGCCGCTTCGAGACGGTGCCGAAGCCGGTGGCGCAGGCCGTGATGTTCTGCCTGATGGACGTCTCCGGCTCGATGTCCGAGCACATGAAGGACCTGGCAAAGCGGTTCTACATGCTGCTCTACGTGTTCCTGAAGCGGCGCTACAAGCACGTCGAGATCGTGTTCATCCGCCACACCGACCGCGCCGAGGAGGTCGACGAGGATACGTTCTTTCATGGGCCGGCGTCCGGCGGCACGCTGGTGTCCAGCGCGCTGGTTGCGATGAACGACATCGTCCGCACCCGCTTCCGGCCGGCCGACTGGAACATCTACGCCGCCCAGGCCTCCGACGGCGACAACATGACGTCGGACAGCGGGCTGACCGGCCATCTCCTGACCGACAAGATCCTGCCGGTCTGCCAGTTCTTCGCCTATCTCGAGGTCGGCGAAGCCGCCAACTACACCTTCGACATGCCCGACTCCTCGCTCTGGACGCTCTATGAGCGGCTCCGCAACGAGGGCGCCCCGCTGTCGATGCGCAAGGTGAGCGAGCGCGGCGAGATCTTCCCGGTGTTCCAGGACCTGTTCAAGCGCCGCAGCAAGCAGGAAAGGGTAGCGTAATGGGTTCTTCCGGCGAACGGCTGTTCGAGGGCGCCGACTGGGATTTCCAGACGCTGCAGCGGATTCACGACGCTTGCGAGAAAGTCGCGCGCACCGAACTCGGGCTCGACGTCTATCCCAACCAGATCGAGGTGATCACCGCCGAGCAGATGCTCGACGCCTATTCCTCGGTCGGCATGCCGTTGTTCTACAAGCACTGGTCGTTCGGCAAGCAGTTCGCCTTCCAGGAAGCCTCCTATCGCAAGGGCCTGATGGGCCTCGCCTATGAGATCGTGATCAATTCCTCGCCGTGCATCTCCTATCTGATGGAGGAGAACACGGCGACGATGCAGACGCTGGTGATCGCGCACGCGGCGTTCGGGCACAATCACTTCTTCAAGAACAACTATCTGTTCAAGCAGTGGACCGACGCCGACGGCATCCTCGACTATCTCGAATTCGCCAAGGGCTACATCGCGGTCTGCGAGGACCGCCATGGCCGCGAGACGGTGGAGCGGACGATCGATGCCGCGCATGCGCTGATGTCGCATGGCGTCGACCGCTATCCCGGCAAGAAGACGCTCGACCTGCGGGCCGAGGAGAAGCGCGCCGGCGAGCGCCGGCAGCACGAGGAAAGCGTGTTCAACGATTTGTGGCGGACGGTGCCGAACACCAAGGCCAAGAGCAAGGCCGCGCTCACCGCCGAGCGCCGCCACGCGCTGCTCGGTTTGCCGCAGGAGAACATCCTCTACTTCCTCGAGAAGACCGCGCCGCGTCTCGCACCCTGGCAGCGCGAGCTCATTCGCATCGTGCGCCACATCGCGCAGTACTTCTATCCGCAGGGCCAGACCAAGGTGATGAACGAGGGCACCGCGACCTACGTCCATTACCGCATCATGAGCCGGCTGCATCAGCAGGGCCGGCTCACCGACGGCAATTTCCTTGAATTCCTGCAGTCGCACACCAATGTGGTGTTCCAGCCCGAGTTCGACGACCGCCGCTATTCCGGCTTCAATCCCTATGCGCTCGGCTTCGCCATGATGCAGGACATCGAGCGGATCGTGAAGACGCCGGAGGACGAGGACCGCGAATGGTTCCCCGACATCGCCGGCAAGGGTGACGTCGAGGGCGTGCTGCGCGAGATCTGGAGCAACTACCGCGACGAAAGCTTCATCAGCCAGTTCCTCAGCCCGGCGCTGATCCGGCGCTTCCGCATGTTCCATTTGCACGACGACCCCGCGGAAAGCCAGGGGATCAAGGTCGATGCGATCCATGACGAGCGTGGCTACCGCCGGGTCAGGCGCGAGCTGGCGCGGCAATACGACGTCGGCTTTGTCGACGCCAATATCGAGGTCGTGGATGTCGATCTCGACGGTGACCGCCGTCTGATGCTGCGTCACTCAACCGTGAAGGGCGCGCAGCTCAACGAGACCGACACGCGGCGCGTGCTGCAGCATCTCGCCGATCTCTGGTCCTACGACGTCGCGCTGACCGAAGTCGACGGCACCGACAAGGTGCTGAAGGAATACGTCGTCAGCCCGCGCGCGGCTGCGGTCGCGGCTTGAGGACAACACGAGCGAACGGATAGCGCGGCGCCGACCGCCGCGCGGAATGCCTGTCTTGCTTGGTGAACCTTCATTTCTATCGAGGGCTCACATCATGAACATCCCGGCAACATTCCGGAGTTGAAAGCGCGAGCGTTCCGCGCGCGAACGTGATCGCCGGCATGCGGAAATTGCGCAGCGCTCCTCTTGGAGCTTCTTGGCGATTGCCTGCGCAGGCGCGATTGATAATGTGCGCCGCGTCAAGAAAACCAAGAAAAGGATATGCCCTTGTCAACTCGCTCCCGCCTGGCGGGCTTTCTCGCCTTCACCGCGCTCACGGCCGCGTCGATCTCACCGTCCGTTGCCGCCGACACCGCGATCAGGATCGGAAACACCGCGCCCTATAGCGGCCCGGCATCGGCCTACGGCACGATCGCACGCGCCGAAGCCGCCTATTTCCAGATGCTCAACGATCAGGGCGGCATAAACGGCCGCAAGATCGACTTCGAGAGTCTCGACGATGCCTATTCGCCGTCGAAGACCGTCGAGCAGACCCGAAAGCTCGTCGAGCAGGACGAGGTGCTCGCGATCTTCAGCGCGGTCGGCACCGCGCCTAACATCTCCGTGCAGAAGTATCTGAACATCAAGCACGTGCCGCAGCTGTTCGTGTCCTCCGGCGCGACGCGCTGGAACGACCCGAAGCAGTTCCCGTGGACGGTCGGCTTCAATCCGACCTACGAACTGGAAGGACGGCTCTACGCAAAATACATCCTGAAGACCAAGCCGGACGCCAAGATCGCCGTCATCACGCCGAACGAGGACGCCGGCAAGGATTATCTCAGGGGTTTCAAGGATGGGCTTGGCGAGCATGTCGGCCAGATCGTCGCGGAGACCACTTACCTCACGACCGACCCGACCATTGATTCCCAGATGGTGACGATGCGCGAGTCCGGTGCGGACGTGTTCTTCGCCGAAGCGACGCCGAAATTCGCAGCCCAGGCGCTGCGCAAGGCGGCGAGCATGGGCTGGAAGCCGCTGACCATCTTGCCGACCGTCTCCAACTCCGTCTCCGCCGTGCTGGAGCCGGCCGGGCTCGAGAACGTCATCGGCGTCGTGACCGGCCTTTATCTGAAGGACCCGACCGATCCGCGCTGGGCCGACGATCCCGCGCAGAAGGAGTTTTCGGCCTGGATGAAGAAGTACCAGCCGAATGCGAGCCCGGGCGATCTCTTCAACGTGCAGGGCTACACGGTCGCCCAGGTGATGACGGCGGTGCTGAAGAACTGCAACGGCGATTACAGCCGCGACAACATCATCAGGCAGGCCACCAATCTGAAGGCGCTCGAACTGCCGATGCTGCTGCCGGGCATCAAGGTGCAGACCGAGCCCGACAATGTGACGCCGATCCGCCAGATCCAGATGGCGCGGTTCGACGGCAAGTCCTGGGCGCTGTTCGGCGATGTGCTGAGCGACAAGTAGCCGTCACCAACTCCGCTGTCGTCCCTGCGAAAGCAGGGACCCATACGCTGCGGCTTCAGTTGTGAACGGGACTCCTCGTTCCAGCGTAGCTCGACAATCTGCATCGGTGGTTATGGGTCCCTGCTCCCGTGCGCAATTGCGCACTAGGCAGGGACGACACCGAGTGCTCAGCGTAGGCTGGCGTTGATCTTGTCCAGCACGGCCGAACCGGGGCAAAGCGCCTGTTCGTCCATCGTGTTGAGCGGCGTCTCGACGGTGTCGAGATGGGTGTGCAAATCCTCGGCGTCCGGATCGACATAGAGCAGACCGGTGACGATCTGGCCCTTGGCCGCATGTTTCTGAAGGAACGTCTGTGCTCCGAGGCGATCGTGCGGATCATAGTCGGCGTCGAGCTTGCGCAGCGCGAGCCGCGTGCCGTCATGCTGCTCGACCACCTGCACGGTGCCCGGCGCGTAGTCGACGCTGATCGGCTCGCGGCCGACCAGCACGTCGAGGCGGTTCACCGCGTCATTGTGCTCGCGGACATAGTCAAAGCTCTTGGTCGAGCCGGCGTGGTTGTTGAAGGCGATGCAAGGGCTGATCACGTCGATGAAGGACGCGCCCTTGTGACGAATGGCGGCCGCGATCAGCGGCACCAGCTGGGTCTTGTCGCCGGAGAAGCTGCGCGCCACGAAGGTGGCCCCTAACTGCAGCGCGATCGCAACCAGGTCGATCGCATTGTCGGTGTTGGTGACGCCCTTCTTGGACTTCGAGCCGCGGTCGGCGGTCGCCGAGAACTGGCCCTTGGTCAGGCCGTACACGCCGTTGTTCTCGACGATGTAAGTCATGTTGACGGCACGCCGGATCGAATGCGCGAACTGGCCGAAGCCGATCGAGGCGGAATCGCCGTCGCCGGAGACGCCGAGATAGATCAGGTCGCGGTTGGCGAGGTTGGCGCCGGTCAGCACCGACGGCATGCGGCCATGCACCGAGTTGAAGCCGTGCGAATTGCCGAGGAAATAGTCCGGCGTCTTCGACGAGCAGCCGATGCCGGAAATCTTCGCCACCCGGTGCGGCTCGATCGAGAGCTCGTAGCAGGCTTCGATGATCGAGGCGGTGATCGAATCGTGGCCGCAGCCGGCGCACAGGGTCGAGATCTTCCCCTCGTAATCGCGGTGAGTGTAGCCGAGGTCGTTCTTCGGCAGGCCGGGATGATGGAATTTGGGCTTTGCAATGTAGGTCATGACACGGCCTTGCGGAGAGGGGTCACCTTGAGATGATCCTGGTGGTCGCCGATCGAATTGGCGATGAAGCGCGCGGTGATCGGCGTACCGTCATAATGCAGGATCGGCACCAGCCGCACAGGGTCGATGCCGTTCTCGTTGACGATCAGCTGGCGGAGCTGCGCGTCGCGGTTCTGCTCGACCACATAGACGAAGTCGTGATCGGCGATGAAGCTCGCGACGCTGGAGTGGAACGGGAAGGCACGGATGCGCATGCGGTCGAGCTGATGGCCGCGCGACTCCAGGATTCCGATCGCCTCGTCCATCGCGGGCGAGGTCGAGCCGAAATAGATCACGCCGCATTTGGTCGGCTTCGCCGCATTGGCCTGCAGCGGCCGCGGCACCATGTCCTGCGCGGTCTCGAACTTGCGCACCAGGCGCTGCATGTTGTCGGCGTAGACGGCGCCTTCCTCGGAATAGCGCGCGTAGCGGTCGCGCGACGTGCCGCGGGTGAAGTAGGAGCCCTTGGTCGGATGCGTGCCCGGATAGGTCCGATAGGGGATGCCGTCGCCGTCGACGTCGAGATATCGGCCGAAGTCGCGGCCTTCCTCGAGCATCTCCGCGGTCATCACCTTGCCGCGGTCATATTGCCTTGCGTCATCCCACTTCAGCGGGCGGCACAGCCGGTGGTTCATGCCGATGTCGAGATCGAGCATCAGGAAGATCGTGGTCTGCAGCCGCTCGGCGAGATCGAAGGCGGCGGCGGCGAACTCGAACGCCTCCGCCGGATCTTCCGGGAACAGCAGCACGTGCTTGGTGTCGCCGTGCGAGGCATAGGCGCAGGCGATCACGTCGCATTGCTGCGTGCGGGTCGGCATGCCCGTCGAGGGGCCGGCGCGCTGGATGTTCATGATCACGGCCGGGATCTCGGCGAAATAGGACAGGCCGATGAACTCGGTCATCAGCGAGATGCCCGGGCCGGAGGTTGCGGTGAAGGCCCGCGCGCCGTTCCAGGAGGCGCCGATCACGATGCCGATCGAGGCGAGCTCGTCCTCGCCCTGCACGATGGCGTACTTCGCCTTGCCGGTCTCGGGATCGTGACGATACTTCTTGCAGTGGCTGGTGAAGGCCTCCGCCACCGATGACGACGGCGTGATCGGATACCAGGCGCACACGGTGGCGCCGCCATAGACGGCGCCGAGCGCGGCCGCGCTGTTGCCCTCGATGAAGATGCGATCGCCGACCTTGTCGGACTTCTTCACCCGGAGCCCGGTCGGGCACTTCAGGTTCTGCAGCGCCCAGTCGCGGCCGAGATGCAGCGCATGGACGTTGGAGGAGAGCAGCTTCTCCTTGCCCTTGTACTGCTCGCCGATCAGCTGCTCGACCAGCTTGGGGTCGAGGTCGAGCAGCGCACAGAGCGCGCCGAGATAGATGATGTTCTTGAACAGCTGGCGCTGCCGCGGATCGGTGTAGGTCGAGTTGGTGATCGCGGTCAGCGGCACGCCGATGACGGTGATGTCCTCGCGGAATTTCGACGTCGGCATCGGCTTGGTCGAATCGTAGAACAGATAGCCGCCGGGCTCGATCGAGGCGACGTCCTTGTCCCAGGTCTGCGGGTTCATCGCCACCATCATGTCGACGCCGCCGCGGGCGCCGAGATGGCCCTCCTCGGTGACGCGCACCTCATACCAGGTCGGCAGACCCTGGATGTTGGAGGGGAAGATGTTGCGCGGGGACACCGGCACGCCGTGGCGCAGGATCGAGCGCGCGAACAGCTCGTTGGCCGACGCCGAGCCCGAACCGTTGACGTTGGCGAAACGGACGACGAAGTCGTTTACGCTGCTGATCGGGCTTTGGACTGACATGTTGATCCCGCTTGAACCATATCGATGAGGTACTTCTGCATGTCCCAGGCGCCGGTCGGGCAGCGCTCGGCACACAGCCCGCAATGCAGGCAGACGTCTTCGTCCTTTGCCATCACCCGCCCGGTCTTCAGGCCTTCTGCGATGTAAAGCGCCTGGTCGTGATGCGGCGAGGGGGCTTTCAGCCGCTGCCGCAGGTCATCCTCCTCACCGTTTTCGGTGAAGGTGATGCAGTCCATTGGGCAGATGTCGACGCAGGCGTCGCATTCGATGCAGAGCGGCGCGGAAAACACCGTCTGCACGTCGCAATTCAGGCAGCGCTGCGCCTCGCCGAGCGCGAGCTTGAGGTCGTAGCCGAGCTCGACCTCGGCGCGGATGTCCTTCAGCGCGATCACCTTGTCGCGATGCGGCACCTTGAAGCGCTTGTCGGCGGAGATGTCGTTGTCGTAGCTCCACTCGTGGATGCCCATCTTCTGCGAGGAGATGTGCACCTCGGGCAGTGGGCGCTCGTTGATGTCCTCGCCGGACAGCATCTTGTGAATGGAAAGCGCGGCGTCGTGGCCGTGCGCCACCGCCCAGATGATGTTCTTCGGCCCGAACGCCGCGTCGCCGCCGAAGAACACCTTCGGATTGGTCGAGACGAACGTCTTGGGGTCGACCTTCGGCATGTGCCACTTGTCGAATTCGATACCGCAATCGGCTTCGATCCAGGGGAACGCGTTCTCCTGGCCGACCGCAACGAGCACATCGTCGCAGGGAATGGTCTGGTCGGGCTCGCCCGAGGGCACCAGATCGCGGCGGCCCTTGGCGTCGTACTCGGCCCGCACCTTCTGGAAGGTGACGCCGATAAGCTTGCCGGCCACGTGCTTGAACGCCACCGGCACCATGAAATTGAGGATCGGGATATCCTCGTGGATCGCGTCTTCCTTTTCCCAGGGCGAGGCCTTCATTTCCTCGAAGCCCGAGCGCACGATCACCTTGACGTCCTCGCCGCCGAGGCGGCGCGCGGTGCGGCAGCAATCCATCGCGGTGTTGCCGCCGCCGAGCACGATGACGCGGCGGCCGATCTTGTCGACATGGCCGAACGACACGTTGGCCAGCCAGTCGATCCCGATATGGATATTGGCGGCGGCCTCCTTGCGGCCGGGAATGTCGAGCTCGCGGCCGCGCGGCGCGCCCGAGCCGACAAAGATCGCGTCGTAGTTCTCGGCGAGAAGCTGCTTCAGGCTGTCGACGCGCTGGCCGCCCTTGAACTCGACACCGAGGTTGAGGACGTAGTCGGTCTCCTCGTCGATCACGCTGTCGGGCAGGCGGAACTTTGGAATCTGGCTCCGCATCATGCCGCCGGCCTTGGGGTCGCCGTCGAACACGGTGCAGTGATAGCCGAGCGGCGCAAGATCGCGCGCCACCGCAAGCGAGGCGGGGCCGGCGCCGACCAGCGCGATGCGCTTGCCGTTCTTCGGCCCCGGCTTCGGCAGGCGATGCTTGATGTCGTCCTTGAAGTCGGCGGCGACGCGCTTCAGGCGGCAGATCGCGACCGGAGTTTCCTCGACTCGGCCGCGGCGGCACGCCGGCTCGCATGGACGGTCACAGGTGCGCCCCAGAATCCCCGGGAACACGTTGGACTGCCAATTGATCATGTAGGCGTCGCTGTAACGCCCCTCAGCAATCAACCGGATGTACTCGGGAACGGGGGTGTGTGCGGGGCAGGCCCATTGGCAATCGACTACTTTATGAAAGTAATCCGGCGCCGAGATATCAGTCGGTTTCATTCCTACCTTTGACCCGCGCGAAAAAGCCTGACCGCGCGGCCTTATCGTTGACGACGAACGCTCACGTCGCGTTGTTCTGGTTTTTGAATTGGATCATAGGTTTATCTTATTAGAGCCGTTCCAGAGAAGGCAAAGGCTAAATTGCCCGATCATCCGCTTTCGCGCGGCTGATGTGCTCAGAGCGTTAATCTCGATTGCGTTATGTGGCGGTGCAGCATGCGTGCACCGCCACGACCTACCGTCATCCGCGCGGAAGGTCGCTCTTCGCGATATCCCACAGCAGCCGGTAGACGCCGCTGGTGACCACCAGCGGTTTCAAGGCTGCGTTGCCGGTGATCGCAGCAGCGGCCGCAGGGACCGCGCCGACATCGGTAGCGTCGATCAGCACGAACCAGTCGCCGGCACCGGGATCGGCCGTCGCCGCATCCGGAGTGAGCGGTTTCGACAGCACAGGGTCGTTCTCCAGCAGGTGCATCGAGATAATGCCGTCGCGCGATGCCGGATCGAGCTGCTCCCGCAATGCAGCGCGGAGATTGTCCGCGCCGTCGGCCGGCGGGCGCAGCCGGATGATGCCGAGCGCAGCGCCCCTGCCGACGCCGCGGCTGATCGTGATGCGCGCAACGCCGCGGATCATGTTCTGAAAGCGCGCGATATTGGCCTTCGACCAGTCGGTCTGGTTGGCGAGCGCCGTGCGGTAGGCCGGGCTCTCGAGCACGTCGAAGGTCGCGGTCGAATAGAGGCTGAGATATTTCGGCTTGCCGTCATGGGCGACATAGCGGCGGGCTTCCGCGAATCCGTCGATGGCGACGCGTTCTTCGAGATGCTCGCGATCGTACCAGCGATTGAATTCAGCCTCGTGTAAGCTGTCGATATCCATCGACGTCAGCAGCATGCCTTGTCCGGCGATCGGCATCGAGTGCTCCTTTTTGCCTGTTTTATCTGCGCAATATCGCCTGATCACGCGGGCCGGGGAAGCAGGTTCCCAGTGCCCGAGAGCGTGCATACCAAGGATTGCCACAATTGCTGCAATCCTGTTCAGCGCGGGTTCACAGAGGTAGCATTTCCATTCGTTTCGCCAACTCTCGAGAAGCAAAGGGACGACCGCTATGGCACGCATTCTGTGGGCATTGATTGTCGGTCTGGTGTCGCTCGCGTCGCTTCCCGTGCACGCGCAGGATCAGGAGAAGCGCCTCGCGCTGGTGGTCGGCAATGGCGCCTATGAGGCCGGTGCGCTGCAGACGGCCGCCAACGATGCCGGCCTGATCGCGCAGACCCTGCAGGCCGCCGGCTTCGACGTCATCGGGGCCCGCGATCTCGACGGCGAGACGTTGCGCAAGTCGTTCCGCGACTTTATCCAGAAGGTGCAGGACGCCGGACCGAACACCGTCGCCTTCGTCTATCTCGCCGGCTACGGCGTGCAGCTGACCGGCGAGAATTACTTCGTGCCGGTCGATGCCAAGATCGCCCGCGACACCGACGTGCCGGTCGAGGCGATCCGCATCTCGGATTACAGCCATCAGCTGTCGGCGCTGCCGATCAAGGCCGGCGTGATCGTGCTCGATGCCGCGCGCAGCAATCCGTTCGCCAAGGAAGGCCAGCCGCTGGCCGGTGGCCTTGCGCTGGTCGATCCCGATCCGAAGATGCTGATCGCCTTCAACTCGGCGCCCGGTACCGTCGCGCCTGACGGGGCGCCGCCTTACGGGCCCTACGCGCAGGCATTGGCAGAAATGATCCGCGCCGGCGGCCTGACCCTGCCCGAGGTCTTCGACCGCGTTCGCCTGCGCGTCAACGAAATGACCAAGGGCGCCGAGATCCCCTGGAATGCCCAGAAGGTCGACGCGCCCTTCATGTTCTTCGAGCGCAAGCCGGATGCGCCGCCGCAGCAGGTCGATGCCGGTCTGCGTACCAAGCCGATCCGCGATTTCCCGGCGCAGGATGCCTACGCCGCGGCGCTGGAGCGCGACACGCTGCAGGGCTACGAGGATTATCTGCAGGCCTATCCGAACGATCCGCTGGCCAAGCGGGTGCGCGCGATCGTCGCGGCGCGGCGCGAGGCCATCACCTGGCGGCGTACCTACAACGCCGACACGCCCGATGCGTACTGGTCGTACCTGCGGCGTTATCCGCGCGGGCCGCATGCCTACGACGCCCGGCGCCGGCTCGCCTATCTGTCGGCCGCGCTGGAGCCGCCGCCGCAGTTCACGGTGCTGGACTATGACGTGCCGCCGCCGCCGCCCGACGAGATCGTCTATGTCGACCGCCCGGTGCTCTATTACAGCGATCCGGTGTTCGCCTTCGCGCCGCCTCCGCCGCCGCCGGTGTTCTTCCTGCCGCCGCCGCCGCCGGACTTCGTGGTGCTGCCGCCACCACCGCCGCCGATCGGCCTGTTCGTGCTGCCGACGCCGTTCTTCGTGGCGATCCCGGCCTATGTCGCCGCGCCGGCCTATGTGATGCCGCCGCAGAACAACATCGTGTTCAACAACATCCACAACACGACGGTCATCAATACGGTGATCAACAATCCCAACCCCACGCCGGCGCAGCTCCATGCCGCTGGGGTGACGGCGGCGATGGGCGGCGCGCCGGTGACGGCGGCACCGCAACTGCCGGCGGCGGCGATGCAGCGCGCCAATCTGACACGGCCGGGCGCGCCGCAAGGCGTGACGCCGGCACAAGGCGCGGCGATGGGAGCCCCTGGCGCTGCGCCGAACGCTGCGGCTGCGCCGAATGCGATGAGCGCGCCAACCGCACCGGGCGCGCCGGGTGCGCACACTCTGCCGGGCGCGAAGAATGGCCCGCCGCTGCCGCAGTCGGCGACCGCGCCAGCCAACGCGACGCCGCATGGCGCCGTGCAGCCGGGCGCCGCGCAACCCGGCGTCGGGCAACCCGGCGCAAAGCCGAATGCGCTCCCGCCAGGCAAGCCGGCGACCGCGATGGCGCCTGCCAATGCGCAACCTGCGCCTCCGGCCAAGCCGACGGCTGCGCCGGCGGCAAACGCGCCCGCGTCGCCCGCGTCGGCCGGCAAGCCGGGCAGGCAACCGCTCAGCCATGCCGCGACGGCACCGACCAGCAATGTGAAGCCCACGCCGGCTCCGTCGCCGACGAGCCGCGCGACACCGCCACGGCCGACGCCGGCTGCGCGGTCGGCGCCCGCGCATGCCGCGGTGTCGCCGGCACCGGTCTCGCGGCCCGCGCCGGCGCGTGCCGCAGCGCCGCCGCCGCGCGCCGCAGCCTTGCCGCCGCGTCCGGCACCGGCTCCGCGCGCTGCACCACCGCCGCCGCCGCGTCCGGCGGTGCAGGCGCAACGCGCAGCACCGCCGCCGCGGATGGCGGCGCCGCCAAGGCCCGCGCCCGCGCCGCGGGCAGCGCCGGCCTGTCCTCCCGGCAAGTGCAAACACTGAGGGCGTGACGTCATGCGCGGAGCAGGTCAGCATCCATGAGCATCACGGCCTCGCTCGGGTCGCAGAGCGTCGCGAAATTCCTGATCGGTGCAATCATCGGGCTGGTGGCGTGCCGCCAGCCCGCACAGGCGGCCGAACTCACGGCGCAGGACGTAGCGCTGCTCGATCGCCTAAGCTGGGGCGTCAACGCCTCGAGCGCGGCGCATCTGCGTGAGGTCGGCGTCGAACGCTGGCTGCAGGAGCAATTGCACCCGGCCAATGTCGCGCTGCCGCCGGCGGTGCGTGCGCAGATCGAGGCGATGCCCGACGTGCATCGCTTTCCGTTCGATATCGCGGTCGCTTTCGACCTGCAGGCCAAATCGGCCAACCAGGTCGCCGATCCCGAGCAGCGCAGGGCGGCGCAGACGGTCTTCCAGCAGGGCATGAACGATCGCGTCAAGCAGGCCGCGGCCCGCACCATCCTGCGCGCGCTCTATGCGCCGGATCAGCTGCGCGAGCGCATGACCTGGTTCTGGTTCAACCACTTCAACGTGTTCCAGTACAAGGCCGTGATCCGCGTGCTGCTGGGCGACTACGAGGATCACGCGATCCGCGACCATGCGCTCGGCAAATTCCGCGACCTGCTCGCCGCGACGCTGCATCATCCGGTGATGCTGCGCTATCTCGACAATGCCGACAACGCGGCCGGCCACCTCAACGAGAACTACGCCCGCGAGATCATGGAGCTGCACACAATGGGCGTCGGCTCCGGCTATACCCAGGCCGACGTCGAGGCGCTGGCGCGCATCCTCACCGGCGTCGGCGTCGACTTCGCGTCGGAGGATCCGAAGCTGAAGCCGGAGCTGCAATCCCAGCTGGTCCGTGAAGGCGGTTTCGAGTTCAATCCGGCGCGCCACGACTATGGCGACAAGACCTTCCTCGGCCATCAGATCAAGGGCCGCGGCCTTGCCGAGGTCGACGAAGCCCTCGACATCCTCTGCCGTCACCCAGCCACCGCCACGCATATCGCAAGGCAGCTCGCGACCTATTTCGTGTCCGACAATCCGCCTGACGCGCTGGTGCAGCGCATGGCGCAGACCTTCCAGAACACCGACGGCGATATCGCCGCCGTGATGTCGACGCTGGTGCATGCGCCCGAGTTCAGCGCGACGCTGAAGGATGGCGCCAAGTTCAAGGATCCGGTGCTCTACGTGATCTCGGCGGTGCGGCTCGCCTACGACACCAAGGTCATTCTCAACACGATGCCGATTCAGGGCTGGCTCAACCGGCTGTCGGAAGGCCTGTTCAACCACGAGACGCCTGACGGCTATTCGATGCTGTCGACGGCCTGGAACGGGCCGGGGCAGATGATGCTGCGCTTCGAGATCGCGCGGGCGATCGGCTCCGGTTCGGCCGGGCTGTTCAAGCCGAACGAGCCCAATGCTGTCGACCAGCCGGCGTTTCCGCAGGTCATGAACGCACTCTACTTCAGCACCATCAGGCAGACGCTGAGCCCGACCACGCTCGCAGCCCTCGACCAGGCGGTCTCGCCGCAGGACTGGAACACGCTGTTCCTGTCGTCACCGGAGTTCATGCACTGAAAGGGAGGTTCGCCAATGAACCGCCGCGAACTGATCAAGGCCTTCGCTGCTTCCGCATCTCTCACCGTCGCCGGCCGGGTCTGGGCGGCGCCCGCGACCGATGCGCGCCTGCTCGTCGTGTTCCTGCGCGGCGCCTACGACGCAGCCAATGTGATCGTGCCGGTCGGCAGCGAGTTCTACTACGCCACGCGCCCGACGCTTGCGATCGCGCGGCCCGATGCCGGCAATCCGAACGCGGCGCTGGCGCTCGATGCCGGATGGGGGCTGCATCCGGCGCTGCGTGATTCGATCTATCCGCTCTGGGCCAAACGCGAGATCGCATTCGTTCCGTTCGCCGGCTGTACCGACGACCTCTCACGCAGTCATTTCGAGACCCAGGACACGATCGAACTCGGCCAGACGGTCGGCGGCAGCCGCGACTACCGCTCCGGCTTCATGAGCCGGCTGGCCAGCGAGCTGACGCGGGTGAGGCCAATCTCCTTCACCGACCAGCTGCCGCTGATCTTCCGCGGCCATGCCCAGGTCCCGAACACCAGCATCGCGAGCGTCAGCAAGCCCGGGGTCGACGACCGCCAGGCGCAGCTGATCAAGCAGATGTACAAGCAGGGCAGCCTCGCGAACGCGGTTGCGGAAGGTTTTCGCGTCCGCGACGATGTCTACAAATCCGTCTCCGAGGAGATGACGGCGGCGAACCGCGGCGCGGTGTCGCCGCGGGGCTTCGAGCTGTCGGCGCGGCGGATCGGTCACTTGATGCGTGAGCAGTTCAACCTCGGCTTCGTCGATGTCGGCGGCTGGGACACCCATGTCAACCAGGGCGCCGCGACCGGCTATCTTGCCAGTCGCCTCGGTGAGCTCGGCCGCGGCCTTGCCGGTTTCGCCGAGGAGATCGGGCCTGCGATGTGGCGCGACACGGTCGTGGTCGTGATCTCCGAATTCGGCCGCACCTTCCGCGAGAACGGCAACCACGGCACCGATCACGGCCATGGCAGTGTCTATTGGGTGATGGGCGGCGGCATCAATGGCGGGCGCATGGCCGGCGAGCAGGTCAAGGTCGCGGAGGCGACGCTGTTCCAGAACCGCGACTATCCGGTTCTGACCGACTACCGGGCGTTCTTCGCCGGCCTGCTCCAGCGCGTCTACGGCCTGAAGCAGCCGAGCCTCGAGTGCATCTTCTCCGGCATCAAGCCGAAGGATCTGAATTTGGTTTGAAGGGGCGCGCTGCCAAAATATCGAAAACAACCCCATGCAAAGTAGCCGTCGGTTGCCGGTGTTCGACACGGCAACTTGACACGTCGGGCAAATCAACGGTATTCTTCTATTATTCAGAAATAGTGCAGGTGGCGGAGGCGGGCGCGATCAATCCTCGGTCAGGCGCGAGACGACATGCAGCGGGAGAGTGATCCCGAGCTTTTCGAGCATGCGCTGGAAGTCGTTTGCCGTGTAGCGGTCGTTCTCGGTAACCAGGCCCAGGATCTGCCCTTGGCCTTCAACTGCCAAAGGCACAACGGCGCCGAGCACGCTGTCCAAAGGATCGAGGAGGGGCCGTTCCGGTGCTGAAATCTCCAGAAAGCTCCGCAGCCAGGGCAGATGCGTGCTGGACAGCGTCATCGCTCCGATGCCCGGATGTCGTGCGTCCAGCGCCGAGACAAATGCGTCGACCTTCTCCTGCACCCCGATGTGGTCGAACAGGAACGCTCCGCTCTCCACCAGCTCCACGAGCGGCGAAGCGTTGACGAGATGAACGCGGTCAACCTGTTCGCCGGCCTCGGCGGCAGCGAACGTCCGCATTTCCGCACTTTCGACAAGGGATTGAACGCCGAGGACCGCGACGTCTCGCTCCTTCGCGCGCTGCAAGGCTTCCCGCACCGGTGGGTGCACCCCGAACACCGGCACCGAAACCATATCCTTCAGGTCGTCCAGGACGGTTATCGACGGGGCATTGGACGCGACGAGGATGGCGGCGGGATCGAAGCCGCAAAGGAAACGAAGGGTTCGGTTCAGAATCCCCAGAAGCTGTTCTCTGCTCTTGCTGCCGTAAGGAAAGCTCGCTCTGTCAGCGAAATAGAGGATGTCCTGCTTGGGCAAAGCGCGCTGCAACGCGGCCACGGCCGCATAACTGCCGATGCCCGCGTCAAACACTGCAACAGGCTTTCTCAGACTGTGAAGATTTTGACCGGTCATTGCGGTTCCAAGCTACGGCTCCAGGCGTCGATCACACTTTTGACGCCAGATCCGCGATCGCCTTCATCACAGCATTACGGATGCCGGGGTCGTAGAGGATGTGGCCGGCGCCATCGATGATGCGGACCTCGCTGCCCGGCCAGCGCGCGGCGAGCGCGTGCGAGGTTGCGGGCGGGCACAGCAGATCGTAGCGGCCCTGCACCAGGATGCCGGGAATGCCGGCGAGCTTGCCGGCGTCGTCCATCAGCTGGTTCGGCCGCATGAAGCAGTCATTGGCGAAGTAGTGCGCTTCCATGAACGGCGTCGAGGGCAGGGCGCCCGATGTTTTCTGGAGCTCAAGCCGCGTCTGCTTCGGCGCATGCTCCGACAGCGTGCGCTCGGTGTCGTGCCAGGCGCGCGCGGCCGGCGCATGCACCGCGGCGTCGGGATCGAGGATGCGACGATAATAGGCCGCAAGCGGCGCTACGCGTTCGCCCTCGGGCAGGAAGTTGAGGAAGTCCTCGTGGAGGGACGGATAGAACCGCGGCAAGGCGCGCAGAAAAACGTCTTCCAGTTCCTCGGCGGTGCCGAGAAAGGTCGCGCGCAGCACCAGGCCGCTGACGCGGTCGGGATGGGCTTGGGCATAAGCCAGCGCCAGCGTCGCGCCCCAGGAGCCGCCGACCACCATCCAGCGCGCGAAGCCGAACCGCTCGCGGATCTTCTCCATGTCCGCAATCAGATGCTGCGTCGTGTTGTGGTCGCGGCTGCCCTTCGGCCGGCTGCGGCCGCAGCCGCGCTGGTCGAACAGCACGGCGTGAAAGCGCTCGGGGTCGAACAGCCGGCGATGATCGGGCTGGCAGCCGCTGCCGGGCCCGCCATGCAGATAGACCGCGGGAACGCCGCCTTCGCGACCGACGCTCTCGACATGAAGGTTGTGGCCACGGCCGACATCGAGCCATTCCGATGTCAGGGGCGCAAACGGATCGGCGCGCCTCGCGGCCTTGCCGACGTCGGCGTCAGGCGCCATCACGTTTGTCCTGGCGTTCGTCCGTCTCCAGCGTGCCGCCGGCAAAATTGCGATAGAGGAAACGATTCTGCATGCCGGCGGATTCCTGCTCGGCCTGCTTGAAGATCTCCTCGTGCCGCGGCGACAGCGCACAGGCCGGATCGGTGTTGCCGGCGTCGCCGGTCAGGGCAAAGGCCTGGCAGCGGCAGCCGCCGTAATCGACCTCGCGGAATTCGCAAGACTTGCACGGCTCCGGCATCCAGCCCGTGCCGCGATAGCGGTTGAAGGCTTCCGAGTTCTGCCAGATCCAGGCGATTGAATGATTCGAACGCACCGATTCGAATTCGAGCCCGGTGATGCTCTCGGCGGCGTGGCACGGCAGCACCTTGCCGGCCGGCGAGATGTTGAAGAACTGGCGGCCCCAGCCGCCCATGCATTTCTTCGGCCGCAGCGCGTAGTAATCCGGAACCACATAGTCGATCGCAAGCGTGCCCTTCAGGCGGGCCTGCGCCTCCTCGACGAGGCGGCTGGTCTCCTCGATCTGCGCGACCGTCGGCATCAGCGCGGCGCGGTTCTTCAGCGCCCAGCCGTAATACTGGACGTTGGCGACTTCGAGCCGGTCGGCGTCGAGGTCGACGGCCATCTGGATGATGTCGGGGAGCTGATGCAGGTTCTGCCGGTGCATCACGGCATTCACCGTGAGCGGCAGTTCAAGCTCGCGCGTCCATTTCGCGACCTCGAGCTTCTTTTTGTGCGCGTCCTTCAGCCCGGCCACGCGATCGGCGACGATGGGCTCGTTGCCCTGAAAACTGATCTGCACATGGCTGAGGCCGGCATCGGCCAGCGCCGCGAGCTTGTCCCTGGTCAGCAGCACGGCCGAGGTGATCAGGTTGGAATAGAGCCCGACATCGGTCGCATGCTGCACCAGCTCGACGATGTCCTTGCGCGCGGTCGGCTCGCCGCCGGAGAAATGGATCTGCAGCACGCCGAGTTCGGCGAGCTCGCTCAGCACCTTCTTCCATTCGTCGGTGGTGAGCTCGGTAGAGCCGCGGTCGAGCTCGACCGGATTCGAGCAATAGGGGCATTGCAGCGGGCAGCGGTGGGTGATCTCGAGCAGCACCGCGAGCGGGATGCCGTAGGTCTCGGCCGCCGAGCGGGCGCCTTGCAGCACCGCGAGCCCGTCGCTCGGGCCTGATGGTGTCGTCTTGTTGTCGGCGAGCGTGTCACTCATGCTGTGCTCTCGCGCGCTTCGGTGAGAAAGCCCTTGTCGGCTAGATCCTGCAGCATGGCGATCACGTCGGTCGCGATCGCCTCGCGTGGCGCGGCGTATTTTTCCGCGAGCTGGTCCACCATCTCGGCGACATTGCGCACGCCGTCGCAGAGATGCAGCACCTCGACCGCGATCTCGTCCGGCGCCAGCACACGCTCCGGCGCCAGGATCACCCAGACCTGCCGCGTCTCGTCGAATTTCAGCTTGGTGTGGCGCGGCAGTTTCGGCCGGCTGGTCTCGCTGACGCTGATGTTGCGGCTGGCCATTGATCTCGTTCCTAACTCGCTTTCGGCACGAACGCGCCGGGCGGAATGTGGCCGTCGACATAGGCGTGATACAGCGCGTCGAGCTGCACCCACAGCACGTTGGTCTTGAAGATCAGCGCGTTGCACACCGCTTCGCGCTCGGCCGGCGTCTTGGCATGCTGCTTGACGTATTCGAGCGCGAAGCCTGCGTCGCGCGGCGCCTGGGTCAGGCGGCGGCTGAAATAGCTCATGATATCGGGGTTGACGAAGTCGTAATGCTTCAGCATCCCCGAGATGCGCTCCTCGTGCAGGTTCGGCGCGAACAATTCGGTGAGCGAGGAGGCGATCGCCTCCAGCGGCGTGCGGTCGCGGCAGAAATGCACATAGGCCTCCACGGCGAAACGCGTCGCCGGCAGAATGCCTTCGGTGGATTCCACATAGGCGGTGGCGAGGCCGAGGCCTTCGGTCAGCTTCAGCCAGCGCTCGATGCCGCCCTCAGTGCCGAGATCGCCGTCATGATCCTCGATGCGGTGACGCCACTCAACTCGTGTGTTGCGGTCGCGGAAGCGCGAGATCACCATCGCGTCCTTCAGCGGGATCGTGCTCTGGTAATAATAGCGGTTGAGCGCCCAGGCCTGGACCTGGCCCTTGTTCAGCTTGCCGCCGTGCAGCAGGCGGTGGAACGGGTGCAGGCTGTGATAGCGCGTCGCGCCGATCTGGCGCAGCGTCGCCTCCATCGCCTCGGCGCTGTCGAGCGTGATGCCCTTGCCGATCGAGAGCGCGGTCATTCCAGAGGTCAGCACGACATTCACAGCACGATCTCCGTTCCGTCGGAAGGAATCTGCCAGCCCGCCTGTTCGGCCGCCTTGCGCTCGGCCGAGGTCCCAAGCAGCGCCGGGTTGGAGTTGTTGATATGCAAAAACACTTTTCGTCCGATGTCGAGAGCGGCGAGGCTCGCGATCGCACCCTGATCGCCCGACATCGCGATATGTCCCATGCCCTGGCCGGTCTTGTTGCCAAGCCCCGCCGCGATCAGCTCGTCGTCGCGCCACACCGTGCCGTCGAAGAACACGAGGGGCGCGCCCTTGAGCCGCGATTTCAGGTCGTCGGTGACCCGCGCGCAGGCGGCCAGGAAGTAGAAATATTGGCCGCTGCGCTTGTCCGCAATGCGCAGGCCGAGCGTATCGCCGACGCCGTCGGCGCCTGCCGGGTGCGCCTTGCCCTCGAGATACCAGGCGCCCTTGCCGGGAACCTCGAACGGCAGCACCTCGAGCCCCGACGGCGATCCGTCGGGCAAAGCCGGCTCGAAGCCCTGATCGACCGCGATCGGCCGTCGCGCGACGCTCTTTTCACTGAGCACGTTGAAGATGCTGTTCGAGCGCAGGATCGCGAGCACCCGCTCATGGGCGTAGATCGCAAATGGCGAACCCTCGCGCATCGACAGCAGCCCCGCGACCGCATCGATCTCGCCATTGGTGAGGATGACGCCGGCGATCGGGCTGTGGCGCAAGGCGCCGGGCTTCGGATGCAACTGCGGCGTGGCGATCAGCTGCTGACGCAGATCGGGGGAAGCGTTGACCAGGAACCAGTGCGCGCCGTCGCCGCTGACGGCGATCGAGGCTTGCGTGCTCTGCAATTCCGGATGGTCGCTTCGCGCCGTCCTGCAGACGGCACAGCCACAGTTCCACTGCGGAACGCCGCCACCCGCCGCGGCACCCAGGACGACGACACGAAGCATGATCCGTCCCCTGGAGAAAGTTTGGCCCTGACGAGGTTTGATCTGGACCCAGAAACGTTACGAGGTGGACCCCGGATTTGAAACACACTCCCTTGCTCGGGAGCGCGTTACGCCCGGATGTCCACCTGCGCTAAAACGCTAGACGTGTATGGGGCGCTGCCGCTTACTTGCGGGTGGCGCACATATACATGTTGATTTCCATGCCGACCGACACTTCCACGATCTTCGGTGCTTTCCAGGCCATTAGGCTCTCCTTGTTGCAACCGGACGAACTTTCCGCCCTGCAGTTAAACTACTGCGGTTGGAAAAGTTCGCCACTTAAATTTTTTGCAACGTGCCCTGCTCAAAGGCATGCTGCACTGCGGCAAGCGGAACTGGCCCAGTCACAAATTTGTGCACGCATTTCCCGTCAAAAGCCCGTGCCGTCAGACCTTTTTCCTGTTGTTCGCCACAGGATGAATGGTGATGTTGGGCTAATGAACAGGGGCCGCGCGGTCCTCCGAAGGTCCTGATGACGATTCTACAGCTTCCGGCGACGGGAGCGACTAACCGAGCCGAGTTCAGCCGATGCCACGCTATTTCTTCAACACCCGAATCGGCGACGAGCTGATCTCCGACCCTGACGGCGAAATCCTGCGCGACCCGGATCGTGCGTGGGAAATGGCACGGGCGATGATTCGCGAATTGCTCAAGACCGAGGGCGCCGACGGCGCACTGCTCAGCGCGGTGATCGAGGTGACCGACGACGAGGGCGAGATCGTGCTGGAGTTTCCCTTCACCGAGGCGATTCTCGATCGCCCGGACCGCTCCCTGACAAGGCACTGAGATAAGGCATCGACGCACGCCGACAAGGCCGCGTGGTCACAACCATGCGTTGGCCCGATGCCAGCATGTTTCCGATTGCAATTGTCCGGACAAATTCCCAAGGCTATGAACGGAAAGCCGAACCGCGCCGATCGACCTCAATGGCGCAATCAACAACGGCTTCCACCCAGGGGAGAACAATCATGAAAAAACACTCGTTCGCACCGCGCCGCCTGCTGCTTGCCGGGGCGATGTTGGGGGCGTTCACGCTCTCTGCTGCGGCGCAGCAGCCGGCGACCCCGCCGGCGGCAGGCGCGGCGCCTGCCGCGCAGCCGCTACCGCCGGGCTCGCCCATGATCGGGCGTCCGGACAATGAGGCCGCCGCCAAGCTCGCGCCGGTGGCGCCGCCGCCGCTGCCGTCCGCACCCGACAAGCTGCCGCTCGCCAAGCTCAAGGTGCCGGCCGGCTTCAACGTCGAGGTCTATGCCGCGGGCATGGCCAATGCGCGTTCGCTGGCGCTCGGCGACAAGGGCACCGTGTTCGTCGGCAGCCGGCTGGTCGACAAGGTCTATGCGATCGTCAACAAGGACGGCAAGCGCTCGGTCAAGGTGATCGCCTCGGGCCTCTATCGTCCGAACGGCGTCGCCTTCAAGGACGGCACGCTCTACATCGCCGAGCTCTCGAAGGTCTCCAAGATTGACAAGATCGAGGACAATCTGGACAACCCGCCGAAGCCGACCGTCATCTACGACAAGCTGCCGAAGGACGAGGCGCATGGCTGGAAGTTCATCGCCATCGGTCCCGACAACAAGCTCTATGTCCCGGTCGGGCAGCCCGGCAACAACGTGCTGCATGACGCCGACCACGGCCAGATCCGCCGCATGAATCTCGACGGCTCCGGCGCCGAGGTCTACGCGCTCGGCGTGCGCAACTCGGTCGGCTTCGACTGGAATCCCGAGAACAAGCAGATGTACTTCACCGACAACGGCCGCGACTGGCTGTCGGAGACGGTGCCGGAAGACGAGCTCAACCGCGTCACCAAGGCCGGCGAGGATTTCGGCGCGCCGTATTGCTGGCAGGGCAACATCATCGACCAGGAGCTCGGCTGGGGCAAGAACTGCAAGGACTACACGGCGCCGGTCGGCCTGATGGGCCCGCATACCGCTTCACTCGGCATGCGCTTCTACACCGGCAGCATGTTCCCCAAGGCCTACAAGGACGCGATCTTCGTCGCGCGCCACGGCTCCTGGAACAAGTCGCAGAAGCAGGGCGGTGACATCGTCGTCGTCAAGCTGAACAAGGACGGCACCGTGAAGTCGGTCGAGCCGTTCCTGACCGGCTTCCTCGAGGACAACAAGTATGCCGGCCGCCCGGTCGACGTGATGCTGCTGAAGGACGGTTCGATGCTGGTCTCCGACGACTGGAACGGCGCGGTCTATCGCATCAGCTACGGCAAGCAGAAGGTCGCCAACCAGTAACAACCACCAACGTCATTCCGGGGCGATGCGCAGCATCGAACTATGATGTGCAATTGCACATCTGAGAATCTCGAGATTCCGGGTCTGGTGCTGAGCACCAGCCCGGAATGACTGAAGTGCCAGGAGCCGCTAATGCGCAAGATGACTATTCCCACGCTCCTGTTTGCATTCACCGCATTCTCCGCAAATGCCGAGACCATCCAGGAGCGCACTGCTGCGTGCTTTGCCTGCCACGGCGAGCGTGGCACCTCGGAAACCGAGAACACGCCCTCGCTCGGGGGCCAGCAGGCGCCCTATGCGCTGATCCAGCTCCTCATGTTCCGCGAGAAGCTGCGCACCTTCGAGCCGATGAACGAGATGGCGAAGTCGATGACCGACGACGATCTGCGCGCCTTCTCTGATTTCATCGCCACCCTGCCCAAGCCCACGCCGCCCACCGAGGCCGGCGATCCGGCGCGGATGGCGCGCGGCCAGGCGCTGGTGCAGCAGAACCGCTGCAACGCCTGCCATAACACCGATTTCTCCGGCAAGGAGAACGTCCCCCGCATCGCCAACCAGCGCGAGGACTACCTCGCCAAGACCATGGCCGAATACAAGGACAACAGCCGCCACGGCTACGATGGGACCATGGCCGACGTGATGCAGCCGGTCGCCAAGGAGCAGATCGCCGACCTTGCCTATTACATCGCGCACGTCCGCTGAAACATCGGGCGGCGGGCCGCTGGCCTTGTTCTCCGTGCGGCGCTAAAACGCCTGCGTCACACGGAGTTGCACATGCAGGATCTTTGGCGTCTGTCGGCGGCTGAACTCGCCGGCCTCATCAAATCAAAGAAGGTATCGGCGAAGGAGGCGGCCGAGGCCGGGCTCGCCCGGCTCGACGCGGTCAACCCGAAGATCAATGCGGTGGTCGATCACCGGCCAGACGACGTGCTGGCGCAAGCCGCTTCGATCGATGCGGCAATTGCGCGCGGCGAGGCGGTCGGTCCGCTCGCCGGCGTGCCCATCACCATCAAGGTCAATGTCGACCAGGAGGGCTACGCCACCACCAACGGGCTGAAGGCGCAGCGCGACCTCATCGCCAGGGTCGACAACCCGGTGGTCGCCAATCTGCGCAAGGCCGGCGCGGTGCTGCTCGGCCGCACCAATTGTCCCGCGGTCTCCTATCGCTGGTTCACCACCAATCTCATTCACGGCGACACCAAGAACCCGCGCGATCCAGCCATCACCCCGGGTGGCTCGTCGGGCGGCGCGGGCTCGGCGGTTGCGGCCGGCATCGGCCATATCGCCCACGGCACCGATATCGCTGGCTCGGTCCGCTATCCGGCCTATGCCTGCGGCGTGCACGGCCTGCGGCCGAGCATGGGCCGTATCCCGGCCTTCAATTCGGCGCTGCCGGAGCGGCCGATCGGCCCGCAGATCAGCGCGGTGTCGGGCCCCCTGGCGCGCACCGTCAACGATCTGCGCATCTCGCTTGCCGCGATGTCGGCGCCCGACTATCGCGACCCTTGGTATGCGCCGGTGCCCCTCGAGGGCCCGCCGCGGGAAAAGCGCGTTGCGATGTGCCTCAATCCCGATGGTCTCAATCCGGTGCCGGAAGTGGTCGCCGCGGTGGCCGATGCCGGCAAGCGGTTGCGAGAGGCCGGCTGGATCGTCGAGGAGATCGCCGACACGCCGTCGTTGCGTGAGGCGGCGGAGATCCAGACCCGGCTCTGGCTCGGCGACGGTTACGAGGCCCAGCTCGCCTTCGCCGAGCGCGAGGGCGATCCCGGTGCGCTGGCCTGCCTGCGCGGCGTCCGCGCCAGGGTACATCCGTTCGACCTGTCGCGGGCGCTGACCCGCCGCGCGACCTTGACCCGCGAATGGTTTGCCTTCTTCGACAAATATCCGGTGCTGCTGATGCCGGTGTCCGGCGAGCTGCCGTTCCCCGACCATCTCGACCGCAAGGACGAGGCCTCGTTCGCGCGGGTGTGGCATGCGCAGCTGCCGCAGATCGCGATCCCGTTCATGGGGCTTCCCGGGCTCGTCGTCTCCACCGGCCTCGTGGGGCGGATTCCGGTCGGCGTGCAGCTGGTGGCCGGCCGCTACCGCGAGGACCTCTGCCTTGCCGCGGGCGAGGCGGTCGAGGCGGGCGGCACGCCGTCGTCGCCGATCGATCCAGCGGGGTAACGGCAATGACGACGTCACGCGTCTATGATTTCACCGCCAAGTCGCTGTCCGGCGACGACGTGCCGCTGCAGCGCTTCGAGGGGCAGGTGCTGCTGATCGTCAACACCGCGAGCGCCTGCGGGTTCACGCCACAATACAAGGGCCTGCAGGAGCTGCACGCCGACCTGTCGCCGCGCGGCTTTGCCGTGCTCGGCTTTCCGTGCAACCAGTTCAGTGCGCAGGAGCCGGGCGACGCAGCGCAGATCGCCTCGTTCTGCGAGACCAACTATTCCGTGACGTTTCCGATGTTCGCCAAGATCGACGTCAATGGCGCCGGTGCGCATCCATTGTATGAGCACCTGAAACGTGAGAAGTCGGGCCTGCTCGGACCCTCGATCAAGTGGAACTTCACCAAGTTCCTGGTCGATCGCTCCGGCAAGGTCGTGGCGCGGCACGCGCCGACCGCCCGGCCCGAAGGATTGAAGAAGGAGATCGAGGCGCTGCTATGAGCGACAACAACGACGATACCACCAACGAGCAATTTCCGGACCGTCTCTCGATCGATCCAAAGAGCCCCTATTACAACGAGGCGATCCTGTCGCGTGACGTCGGCATCCGCTTCAAGGGCGCCGAGAAAACCAATGTCGAGGAGTACTGCATCAGCGAGGGCTGGGTGCGGGTCACCGCCGGCAACGCCAAGGACCGTTACGGCAATCCGCTGACCATCAAGGTGCACGGGCCGGTCGAGCCGTATTTCCGGGACAAGGCGAAGTCCTGAGGCGCTTCCTCCGCCGTCATTGCGAGCGCAGCGAAGCAATCCATCGCGCCGCAAGCCGAAGAATGGATTGCTTCGTCGCTTCGCTCCTCGCAATGACGGTGGGGCGGAAGCGCCAGTTCTTACTCAGAGAGCACGATCATGTCCGTCCGTATCCTCGACGTCCGCGAGGTCACAAAGCCGATCTCCTCGCCGATCCGCAACGCCTATATCGATTTCAGCAAGATGACCTCGAGCCTGGTCGCCGTGGTCACCGACGTGGTGCGCGACGGCAGGCGGGTGGTCGGCTACGGCTTCAATTCCAACGGCCGCTACGGGCAGGGCGGTCTGATCCGCGAGCGCTTTGCGCCCCGCCTGCTTGAGGCCGATCCGAAATCGCTGCTCGATGCCGACCGCGGCAATCTCGATCCGGACAAGGTCTGGTCGACGCTGATGTCGAACGAGAAGCCGGGCGGCCATGGCGAGCGCTCGGTCGCGGTCGGCACCATCGACATGGCGGTGTGGGACGCGGTGGCGAAGATCGCCGGCAAGCCGCTGTTCCGGCTGCTCGCCGAGCGCCACGGCGTGAGCGCCAATCCGCGCGTCTTCGTCTATGCCGCCGGCGGCTATTACTATCCGGGCAAGGATCTCGGCGCGCTGCGCAAGGAGATGCGCGGCTATCTCGATCGCGGCTACAACGTCGTGAAGATGAAGATCGGCGGCGCGCCGCTCGCGGAGGACCGCGAGCGGATCGAGGCGGTGCTCAAGGAGATCGGCAGTAACGCGCAGCTTGCGGTCGACGCCAATGGCCGCTTCGATCTGGAGACCGCGATCGCCTACGCCAAGATGCTGCGCGAGTATCCGCTGTTCTGGTACGAGGAGGCCGGCGATCCGCTAGATTATGCGCTGCAGGCCGCGCTGGCCGAGTTCTATCCCGGCCCGATGGCGACCGGCGAGAACCTGTTCAGCCACCAGGATGCGCGCAACCTGATCCGCTACGGCGGCATGCGGCCGGACCGCGACTGGCTGCAGTTCGACTGCGCGCTGTCCTACGGGCTGTGCGAGTATCAGCGCACGCTCGCGGTGCTGAAGACCTACGGCTGGTCGCCGAGCCGCTGCATCCCGCATGGCGGCCACCAGATGTCGCTCAACATCGCGGCCGGCCTCGGCCTTGGCGGCAATGAGAGCTATCCCGACCTGTTCCAGCCCTATGGCGGTTTCCCGGACGGCGTGCGCGTCGAGAACGGCCACATCGTGATGCCCGACCTTCCGGGCATCGGTTTTGAGGGCAAATCCGACCTCTATGCGGAGATGAAGGCGCTGGCGGCGTAGCCCGTGCCCAATCCGGCCGGCCCGGCATCCTTGAGTCTGCTCGCAAAATAATGTGAGCGACGCTCAAGAGAATATTGAACGTTGCTCATGTTCGGTATACTCATGCTGGAGAGACGCCTCTTTCGGGTCACCGGGAGAGGCGCGGAACCGGCCATGAGGATAGCCGCATGCCATATTCAGCGAAGAATCTCCGGGACGCCGCCGATGCCGGGGTGATCAGCGCGGCTGATCTGGAACGCTTGCTCGCCTTCCTGGCGAGCAGCGACGGGAAGGGTGCGGACAGTGGCGCCGGCCCGGCAGCGAAATTCGATGCCGCGCATGTGCTCTGGTACGTCGGCGCGCTGATCGTGATCGGCGCCATGGGCCTGTTCTCGACCCTGGCGTTCACCCAGATGGGCGGCCGGGCGCTGACGGCCTGCGCGATCGCCTACGCCACCGCTTTCACTGTCGCTGGTCACCACCTCTGGTACGGCAAGAATCTGCGGGTTCCCGGCGGCCTGTTGATCGCGATCGCGGTCTCGATGGCGCCGCTCGCGGTCTATGGCATCCAGGATGAGCTCGGCTGGTGGGGGAAGTTCGGTAAGCCCGGAACCGTGCACGACTTCTACATCTGGGTGAAGGGCAGCTGGCTCTTCATGGAGATCGCAACAATTGCCGCCGGCATCGTCGCACTGCGCTACTTCCGCTTCGCCTTCATCGTCGCGATCATCGCGTTCGCGCTGTGGTTCATGTCGATGGATCTGGCGCCATGGTTCAGCGGCATGGATTATGCCGACTTCGAGACGCGGCGCCGCGTGTCGATCTGGTTCGGATTGGCCGTCCTCGCGGTGGCGTGGATCGTCGACTATCGCAGCCGCAACGGCGACTTTGCGTTCTGGCTGCATCTGTTCGGCCTGATGGCGTTCTGGGGCGGAATTACCGCGTCTGAAGGCTCGACCGAACTGGGCAAGGCGGTCTACTGCCTGCTCAATGTCGGCCTGATCGCGCTCGCCGTGATCCTGATGCGGCGCGCCTATGCGGTGTTCGGCGCGTTCGGCATCTGCATCTATCTCGGACATCTGGCCGACGTCGTGTTCAAGGACTCGCTGTGGTTTCCGTTCGCGCTGTCGCTGATCGGAATTGCCGTGATCGCCGCCGGCCTGCTCTACCATCGCAATGAGCGCGCGATCGCTGGCTGGATCGACGCGCATCTGCCGGCGGGGCTGCGGCCGCGATCCGCGACGGCGTGACGCCGGCATCCGTAGCGCCTTTAGAACCGATACAATCTGGAATTCCTACAAGAAGGGCGGCGCGCAAGCGCCGTTCTTCGTTTCCCGGCGCAAACCCGGAAGCCGACAGAAACCATTTGCATCCTTGACTTTTCCAACGCTGCGCTCGCCGCGAGGCGCACCTGCGCGCTTTCGTCGCGATTTTATTCCGTTGTCGCGCAAAAATTTTCCCGGCCGCGTCGTCTGGACGCATGGCGCCCCACGTCTCTAGAGGACGGCGCATCGCCTTCGTGCAAGGCGAGAGTTGCTTCGAGAGTTGCTTGGGGACGACGTCATGACATCGAGATCACAAACCAACCGCCACACTGCGTTGCTGGCGAAGCTTTCGCTGCTCACGGCGAGCTATTTCGCTATGAGCGTTCCGCTCGCAACCTCGGTTGCACAGGCGCAGTCGGCGCCGACGCAAGGCGTCTCGACGTTGCCGCCGGTGACCGTCACCCCGCCGGCGGCGCAACGCCGCCGCAGCGCGCCGAAGACTGCGCGCAACACTGCGGCCACGCGCGGCCGCCGCACCCAGACCGCGCGGCGGATCGAGCCGGCGGCTACGGCAAAGCCGTTCGCGGAATCGCAGGACGCGCGCACCGGCACGTCGGGCTATTTCGCCAACAGCACCTCGGTTGCGACCAGGACCAACACCGCGATCGTCAACATCCCGCAATCGCTCAACGTCATCACCCGGGAGCAGATCCGCGACCAGAACTACCAGGGCCTCACCGACGTCACCCGCTACGTCCCCAGCGTCGCCGTGCATCAGGGCGAGGGCAATCGCGACGAGCTGGTGATCCGCGGCGTCGATTCCAGCGCGAATTTCTTCGTCAACGGCTTCCGCGACGACGTGCAGTATTTCCGCGACTTGTACAACGCCCAGAGCATCGAGGTGCTGAAGGGGCCGAGCGCGCTGACCTTCGGCCGCGGCGCCGGCGGCGGCCTGCTCAACCGCACGCTCAAGGAGGCCGACGGCAACCGCGTCTATGAGGCGACCGCGCAGACCGGCTCATGGGGCGATCGCCGCGTCACGCTCGATGCCGGACAGGCGATCAACGAGAACGTCGCAGCAAGGCTCAACGTGTTCTACGAGGGCGCCGACGCGTTCCGCGACTTCAACCATCTGGAACGCTACGGCATCAATCCGACGGTGACGCTCAAGCCCGACGACAACACCAAGATCAAGCTGAGCTACGAGTATTTCCACGACGAGCGCACCGCCGATCGCGGCAATCCCTCGCAGGGCCTGCCGGGCGGCGCGACCCGCTTCAATCCGACCACGCCGTTTGCGCCGAACGGCGATTTCTCGACCTTCTTCGGCAGTCCGGCGCTGAACACCGCGCAGGCGACGGTGCAGACCGGCATGGCAATCATCGAGCACAATTTCGAGAACGGACTGACGGTGCGCAACGGCACCTTCGCCGCCGACTACCAGAAGTTCTATCAGAACGTCTATCCGACGGGCGGTGCGCTCGCCGGCGCGGTCAATCCGGCGGATACCGCGGTCAATCTCGGCGCCTATCAGCACACCACCAACCGCGACAATGTCTTCAACCAGACCGATTTCACCTACAAGACCTGGACCGGACCGCTGTTCCACACCGTAGGCTTCGGCACCGAATTAGGCCGTCAGACCGGCGTCGACATCCGCAATACCGGCGTGTTCCCGAACGGCACCAACACCATCGTGCAGAACCCGTTCGCGCCGACCTATTTCGGCCCGGTGACCTTCATCCACCACTTCACCGGCACCAACACCGACGGCGTCACCACGCCCGATTCGAACAGCCGTTACGCGCTGAACATCCAGTCCGGCTATGTCAGGGACACCATCGAGATTTCGCGCGCCGTGCAGATCATCGCCGGCGCGCGGTTCGACCGCTACGACATGTCGGCCACCGACATGAACACCAACATCAACCGCGGCCGCGTCGACAATCTGGTGTCGCCGCAAGGCGCCCTGATCATCAAGCCGATGGATTCGATGTCGGTCTATACCGCCTACAGCATCTCGTATCTGCCGGCCTCGGGCGACCAGTTCAGCGCGCTGACCGACGGCACGCTGATCCTGCAGCCGCAGCGCTTCGAGAATGTCGAGCTCGGCATGAAGTGGAACATCAATCCGAAGCTGCTGTTCTCGACCGCGGTCTATAATCTGAACCGCACCAACCAGCCGATCGCCGACGGCAACAATCCCGGCTTTTTCTTCCCCTCCGGCAGCACGCTGACGCGCGGCGTCGAGGCGAGCCTGACCGGCTATGTCACCGAGCAGTGGCAGTCGTCGCTGGCCTATGCCTATACCGATGCGAAGATCACCGGCGCGACGTCGGCGACCGTCGTGCCCGGCAACCGCGTCCAGCTCGTGCCGTATAATCAGTTTGCCTGGTGGAACAAGTATCAGTTCACGCCGATGTGGGCGGCCGCGCTCGGCGTGATCTATTTCGGCGATTCCTTTGCCTCGTCCGACGACACCGTGCGGCTGCCGAGCTTCGTCCGCTTCGATGCGGCGGTCTATTCCAAGATCGACGAGACCTGGAGCGCCCAGCTCAATGTCGAGAACATTTTTGACAAGGGCTATTGGGCCTCCGCCGACGGCAACAACAACATCTCGCCGGGGCAGGGCCGCACGGTGCGGCTGATGGCGCGGGCGAGGTTTTAGGCGCAGAGAGTGTCGACAACCTATCAGCATCGTCATGGCCGGGCTTGACCCGCCCATCCACGTCTTTCTTACGTGGGGCGCCAAAGACGTGGATGCCCGGGTCAAGCCCGGGCATGACGACGACTGAGACTGTCCGCTCGCAATGACGTGGAGAGAGCGCCCTCTCAGCCCAGCCGCATGTCCAGCAGCCGCCGGCCTTCGCCCTTCAACAGCTTCTTCACCGCGCTCGAGGCGATCACCTCGCCATTGTTGGCGTAGGCCTCGTGGTTCTTCTCGATGTCGTCGAGGCGGTAGAGGTAGTTGACCATGACGCCGGCGGATTCGCGCAGGCCCTTGGGCGAGAGGTCGCCGAGCCAGTTGATCCGCTCCAGCCGTGCGCCGTTGCCGAGATGGAAGCGCGCGACCGAATCGATCAGCCGTCCCTTCGGCGTGCGCGCCTTCAGGAAGTAGTAGGCGGCGAGCGGCTCCAGTACGGTACGCAGCTGCGCGGCGAACTCGGGGTTCTCGGACCAGCCGGGCTTGCCGAGGCTTTCCAGGAGCTGTCGGTCCTCATCGGTGAGCGGCACGTCGTCGGCCTGCTTGACCCACTGCATGAAGCCCGGCGCCGGCGACAGCGTCACGAAGGTGTCGAGCTTGGGCAATTCGCGGCGCAGTTCCTCGACCACCTGCTTGATCAGGAAGCTGCCGAAGGAGATGCCGCCAAGTCCGCGCTGGGTGTTGGAGATCGAATAGAACACCGCGGTGCGGGCCCGCTCGACCGCAACCGGCTCGCGCTCTTCCGCCAGCAGCGGCGCGATCGCGCCCGGAATGGTTTCGGTCAGCGCGACCTCGACGAAGATCAGCGGCTCGTCGGTCAGCGCCGGGTGGAAGAACGCGTAGCAGCGGCGGTCCACCGGATCGATGCGGCGGCGCAGATCGTCCCAGTCGCGGATCTCGTGCACGGCCTCATAGCGGATGATCTTCTCCAGAATATTGGCCGGCGATGACCAGTCTATCCTGCGCAGCACCAGAAATCCCCTGTTGAACCAGGATGAGAGCAAATGCGACACGTCGCGATCGAGCGCGGCGAGGTCCTTGTTGCCCTTCATCAATGAAAGCAGATCGGATCGCATCGACACCAGCTCGGCGGTGCCGCCCGGCGCGCGATTGAGCCGGCGGATCAATTCCTGGCGGCGCGGCTCGGAGGCGAAATGCAAATCGCTGGCGTCGTCGCCATTGGCCGTGTCGTTCACCTTGGCGCGCCAGCTTTCGATCGCCTGCGCCAGCCTGGCGTGATCGGGCCCGAAATCGCGCGCCAGCGTCTGGAAGAACGACAGCCGCCCGGGGGTATCGAGATGGTGGTAGCGGTCGAGCACTTCGCGCGCCATCGCGGTACCGGAGGCTTCGCCGCGGCCGGACAATAGCGCCTCGCACAATTCCAAGAGCTCGGACGGATCCTGCTTGTCGTCGGCCGGGCTGGCGCGGCCGAGCAGCACGCGGCCGCGTTCGGAGATCGTGGACAGCAGGTCGGAGAAAAAGGCGTTGGCCATGAGCAGGTCGTATCCAGCGGGTCGCATCCAGTGAAGCCGGACCTTACACGGGATTTAAGGTCGGGAGGACTGCAATCAAGCGCAGGGATCGTACGGAAATATGTCGCAGCCCGACAGCGGTATAATTCGTCATGACTACTCCCGATGACGAATCCCGTTCACGTTTTCTCGCACGTTTTCTCCGCGAACGCGGTCGGTGTCTTGCCGGTGACCTGGCGGAACGCGTGGGAGAATGCCGGCACGCTGGCATAGCCGAGGTCGGCGGCGACCTGCTTGACCGAAACATTCGCATTGGTCGACAGACGCTCGATCGCGGCCGCGATGCGGGCGCGCTGGCACCAGCTCTTGAAGGAGAGCTGCGTCTCCACCGAGAACAACCGCGATAGCGTCCGCGCCGAGGTGCCCACCATGCGCGCCAGCGCGTCGATCTCGTGATCCCCCGTCGGATCGGCGAGCACGATATCGGCGGCGCGGCGGCAGCGCGGCTCCTGCGGCAGCGGGATGAAGGTCGCGGAATCCTCGGCCTGGTGCAGCTCCAGCATCACGAGGCGGATCAAGAGGTCGGTGCGCTCGCGTCCGCATGATGTGTCGAACAGCGCTAGGATCGCCTGGTGCACAAGGGGCGAGACCCGCACCACGAATTCGTGGTCGAGGCTGTCGCTGCGCTCCTCGCGTGCGAGCCAGGCCTGGTCGAAATACAGCGTGCGCATCTCGATGTCGGCGAGCACATCGATCGCATGCGGCAGCAGGGCAGGAACCCACACCGCGCGGTCCGGCGGCACCAGCCAGCGGCCCTTCGGCGTGGTCACCTGCATGGTACCCGAGGCGGCATAGACCAGCTGGGCCTCGCGGTGCATGTGCGGGTCGAGCCGGACGCCCTTTGGGTAGCTGCGCGCGACCAGGTGCACGCCGTCGCCGGTGATGCGCCGGTCCTTGTGGAGGGCTCTGATTGGCGGTTCAGCGATAGTCATTGGCGACATCCCGTCAGGACAAGCACCTATAACCTATTTTTCGAGCAATTGAAGAATCGCGTGAGAGACGTGCCATGAATAGCCCAAGCAACAGTCCGAGCCGGGTGATCACCTTCGTCAACGCCGCCCATTTTATCGATCACTACGCGATGCTGATCTTCGCCGCCGCCGTCATCATCATGGGCCCGGCTCTCGGCATGGCCTATTCGGAACTGCTGCCCTATGCGACGCCGGGCTTCATCGCCTTCGGTGCCGGCTCGCTGATCACGGGCTGGCTCGGCGACCGCTGGAGCCGCCGCCACATGATGCTGATCTTCTTCGTCGGCATCGGCCTGTCGATGATCTCGGTCGGCTTCGTCTCGAGCCCGCTGCAGCTCGGCGCGACGTTGCTGGCGATCGGCATCTTCGCCTCGATCTACCATCCGGTCGGCACCGCGATGATCGTGTCCTATGCCGAGAAGCTCGGCGCCGAGATGGGGATCAACGGTGTCTGGGGCAATCTCGGCGTCGCCTCGTCGGCGCTGGTCACCGGCGTGATCGGCCAGTATCTCGGCTGGCGCTGGGCCTTCATCGTGCCCGGCGCCGTCACCGTGCTGATCGGCGTCGTCTTTGCGATGACGGTGGTGCATGAGGACCGCAAGGGCTCCAAACAGGCCGCAGCCCAGGCGCGCGTCGCCAAGCAGGACATGTGGCGCGTGGTGCTGTCGCTCCTGATCGTGGTGATCGCGATCTCGACGACCTTCAACGCGGTGACGGTGGCGCTGCCAAAACTGTTCGCCGAACGGCTCGCCGACCTGACCGGGAGCCCGGCGCTGCTCGGCGTGATCGCGGCCGGGGTCTATGTGTTCGGCGCGATGACGCAGTACACGATCGGCAAGCTGCTCGACAGGCATTCGCTGAAGACGGTGGCACTGCCGCTGTCGTTCATGCTGGCGCCGTTCCTCTATCTCGCGGCGAACCTGTCCAACCTGCCGCTGATCGTGGTCTCGATCGGCATCGTGATGGGCGCGTTCGGCCAGGTGACGGTGAACGATGCCATGGTCGGCAAGTACACCACCGAGGAATGGCGCTCGCGCGCCTATGCGGTGCGCTATTTCGTCGGCTTCACGGCGGCCGGCGCCTCGGTCGGCCTGGTGGCCTGGCTGTACGATCAGGGGGGCTTCGCCACGATGCTGCGTGCCTTTGCCGCGCTGTGCCTGCTGGCGATTGCGGCCGCGATCATCCTGCCGCGCGAGATCCGGACGCCGGCCACGCGGGCAGGCTGACGCAATAGTGTTTTGCCAGCCGGTTTGCCGTTGAGATAGTACCCGCCCGCTGGCCGGCGGGTGCTCATCCACTGGCGGCAGTCCGTGAGCTTGGTCACGCTTCGCGAAACTTTGTTCCAATCCGAAGGTGTGGTAGGTTTAACCGAGCCTCGGGGACGAAGGCGCCGGTTGCGCCTCGAGCACGAAATTTTTTGGAGCAGCCGGAGCGCTATGGGAGAAATTCGCGACTTCAAGTCAGGCCGGTCACAGCCCGACAATACACAGCCCCCCGGCGAGACTCCCGGCAATTCGATGCCGCGGCGCCTGGCAGCGATCGTTGCCGGCGATATCGCCGGCTACAGCCGGTTGATGCAACTCGATGAAGAAGGCACGCATACCCGCGTCAAGCGGATCGTGCGCGATCTCGTCGAGCCCACCATTGCCGAGCACCACGGCAAGCTGGTCAAGACCACCGGCGACGGCTTCATCGCGATATTCGACAGTCCGGTCGAGGCCGTCCGTTGCAGCATCGTGATCCAGCAGAACATGATCGGCCGCAACGCGGCGATCGCGAAAGATCACTGGATCGAGTACCGAATCGGCGTCAACCTCGGCGACGTCATCATCGAGCCCGACGATATCTATGGCGACGGCGTCAATGTGGCGTCGCGTCTCGAAGGGATTGCGGCGCCGGGTGACGTCTTCATCTCCGGCGGCATCTACGAGCAGATCAAGCACAAGATGGTCTGCGGATACGAATCGCTTGGCGACCGCAAGGTCAAGAACATCACCGATCCGGTCCGGGTTTATCGCGTGCTGCCGGACGCCGCCGCGTACCAAAGGACGCGCCGGCGCCGTGAGTCCATCCTGCTCACGCTGCTCGGATTGGCGGTCGCAATCATCGCCGGCGGCGTGCTCTGGTACATGCTCGCGCAACCGCGCAGCAAGCCGGCCGACGTGGCAAAGGCACCTCCGTCGCCGGCGGCATCGCCGACCGTCCAGCAGCCGGCTCCGAGCCCGGCTCCAGCTCAATCTGCAAGTCCGGTCCCAAGCCAGAGCCCAAGTCAAATCCCAAGTCAGGTCCCAAGCGCAGCGCCGACACAGCAGGCGTTGCCTCAGGCTGCACCCTCCGCCAGTCCCGCCGTGTCGGTGCCGGAGCCCGAAATGGTCTCGCTGCAGGGCGGCAGCTTCTCGATGGGCAGCAATGACGATCCTTCGGAGCGGCCGGTCCGCAAGGTGACGGTCAAGCCGTTCGCCATGGGAAAATATCCGGTCACCGTGCGCGAATGGAATGCCTGCGCGGAGGCCAAGGCTTGCGGCTTCACGGTCACCGGCAAGGACGACGTTCCGATCACCAATGTGAGCTGGAATGACGCGAAGCAATATGTAGCGTGGCTCGCCGAACGCACCAAAAAGGCCTATCGGCTGCCGAGCGAGGCCGAATGGGAGTATGCGGCGCGTGGCGGAACGCAATCGAAATACTGGTGGGGCGACCAGATGCAATCGGGCAACGCAGGTTGCAAGGATTGCGGCGGTAATGCTGCGACCGAACAACCGGTCAAGGTCGGCAGCTTCAAGCCGAACCCGTTCGGCCTCTACGATATGGGCGGCGGGGTCGATCAATGGGTGGAGGATTGCTGGCACAGGAGCTACCAGGGCGCGCCGGTCGACGGCGCGGTGTGGTCCGGCGGCGACTGCGCCTCCCATGTCCTTCGCTCCGGCTCCTGGAAGAACGACGCGCGCTATGTCCGTCCGGCCAATCGCGACAATTACGATACCAATGTGCGCTACCCGACCCACGGTTTCCGGGTCGCGCTGTCTCCCTGAGCGATCATCTGCAATCGCGGGGTTTCATGGAGGGGATATGAAAAGTACAGGCTTGATCATGCTCGCCGCGGCACTGACGTTGTTCGCGGCTCCGGCCAGCGCGCAGAACAAGCCGGCAGGGAAGGACACCAAGCTGTATTTCCTCTGGCCGCACGACGGAGTGACGGTGAAGAGCCCGTTCTGGTGTCGCTTCGGGCTGCGCAACATGGGCGTCACCCATGCCGGCGACGACTATCCGAACAGCGGCCACCACCATCTTCTGATCGACGTGAGTGAGCCGTTGAATCCGAACGAGCCGATTCCTTCGGACAAGTCTCATCTGCACTTCGGAGCAGGCCAGACCGAGACGCAGCTCGACCTGCCGCGGGGCAAGCATACCTTGCAGCTGGTGCTGGGCGACGCCAAGCACTATCCATTCAGCCCGCCCGTCGTCTCCGATAAAATCACCATCCGGGTCAGATAGGCCGATACGGATAGCTCCCCTGCGGGACCGGCGCTTGCGCCGGGCCATGCCGTGCGGTTTGTTGCGCGCCTGCCGGACAACAAGATTCGGCGTGGAGGGGCACCGATGTCGTCTCGACTGCAGCGTCTGGCTGGCCTCGTTCTGGGAGCGATGATGATGGCCACATCTGCCAATGCCGACGCCTTGAAGGATCAGATCGCGCCGACCGGAAAGCTCCGGGTCGCGATCGCGATCAGCCCGGCCGGCGGCGCGTTCTGGTCGACCAAAACCGAGAACGGCTATGCCGGCGTTCCCGTCGATCTCGGCAAGGCGATGGCGGCGCAGCTCGGGGTGCCGGTCGAATACGTCGTGCACCAGAATTCCGGCCAGATCACCGACGCGGCGTCGAACAACAGCTGGGACGTCACCTTCCTGCCCAAGGATCCCGATCGCGAAACCAGGATGACGTTCGGGCCGATCTACGAGGTCGCCGACGCCACCTACATCGTCAGGCCGGGTTCCAAGATCACGAATTTCGCAACGCTCGACCAGGACGGCGTCAAGGTCACCGCCGTCAACAACACCACGACCATGCGTGGTGCGATCGCGCATCTCAAGCACGCCAGGGTCACGGGTTATCAGACCTATGACGAGATCTTCCATCTCCTGAAGAGCGGTGAGGTCGACGCCTTCGCGCTATCGCGCGATCAGCTGATCGCGATGGCGAAGAAGATTCCGGGCACGTGCGTGCTGGATGAAACCTTCAAGCAGACCGTCACCGCGGTCGCGGTGCCGCTCAACCATCCGCTCGCCGCGGCGTTCGCCACCAAGTTCATGACGGAGGCAATCGCCAACGGCACGCTGCGCAAGGCCTATGACAATAACGGGCTGAAGGGCTCGCCGGTTCGGACCGCGGTGAAGTAGGTCCGCGCGGACGCGGCGGTCGCGCCGGTGCCCGCCGCCGGACCGCGCGTCGGCGTGGGCGACATCTGTGCAAGCTGCATAATTCGGCGCCATCGCGCCCGCCTGCCTCGCGGATGATCTGGTAAGCTATTGTATTAAAACGAATTTTAAGACTGTGGCCGACGCCTGCGGTTGGCACATGCATTGCTTTTGATTGCATCAGTCAATGACGACTGCCGTCCTCCGGATTGCCGAAGCCAGTGAAGGCCAAGGCGAGGGGATCAAGGCGCCCGGCCCGGGCGTCTCGAGCATCGTCAGACCCCCATCTCCCCGGACGGACGAGCATTTCAATCAACCCGCGTCGCTTCCGGCATGGCTCCGGCGCGGCCGAATTGCGCAAGGGGACTTTACGAATGGCCTATCTCGCACCGTCCGAATTCGTCACCAAGATGGTCGACGCCGGCGAATCCAAGATCTTCATGTCGACGCGCGACACCGTGATCCGCGCTTATATGGCCGGCGCGATCCTGGCGCTGGCGGCGGCGTTTGCGGTCACCATCAACGTCAACACCGGCGTGACGATCGTCGGCGCCGCGCTGTTTCCGGTCGGCTTCTGCATGCTCTATCTGTTCGGCTTCGACCTGCTGACCGGCGTGTTCGTGCTGTCGCCGCTCGCGCTGATCGACAAGCGGCCCGGCGTCACGCTCAGCGGCGTTCTGCGCAACTGGGGGCTCGTGTTTGTCGGCAATTTCGCCGGCGCTTTCACGGTGGCGGTGATGATGGCGATCGTCTTCACGTTCGGCTTCTCCTCGCCGCCCGACAAGGTCGGCCAGGTGATCGGCACCATCGGCGAGAGCCGTACCGTCGGTTACGCGGCGCATGGCGCGGCCGGCATGCTGACGCTGTTCATCCGCGGCATGCTCTGCAACTGGATGGTCTCGGCCGGCGTGGTCGGCGCGATGATCTCGACCACGGTCAGCGGCAAGGTGATCGCGATGTGGATGCCGATCATGCTGTTCTTCTACATGACCTTCGAGCATTCGATCGTGAACATGTTCCTGTTCCCGTCCGGCCTCATGCTCGGCGGTCACTTCACGATCATGGACTATCTGATCTGGAACGAGATCCCGACCGTGGTCGGCAACCTGGTCGGCGGCCTCGCCTTCACTGGGCTCACGCTCTACACGACGCATATCAAGACGGCGCCGAAGCGCCAGCGCCTCGCGGCTTGATCCAGGCCGGCTGATGGGGCTCTCCTGTCATGGAGGGCCCCATTCGCATTGGGACGGTCGATGCCGCGCGCGCTGAAAATATCGGTCGGGCAATTCTCTGATAGGGGCCGCAAGGACACCAATCAGGATTTTCACGGCGTGCTGATCCCGGACGAGCCGCTGCTCGGCCTGAAGGGCGTCGCTGTGGTGCTCGCCGACGGCATCTCGTCGAGCAGCGTCAGCCGCGTCGCCGCCGAATCAGCGGTCAAGAGCTTCCTGACCGACTATTACTGCACCTCGGAATCCTGGTCGGTGAAGAGCTCGGCACAGCGGGTGCTGGAGGCGACCAATTCCTGGCTGCACGCCCAGACCAGGCGCAGCCAGAATCCCTACGACAAGGACAAGGGTTACGTCTGCACGCTGAGCGCCATGGTGATCCGATCGACCACGGCGCATCTGTTCCATGTCGGCGACAGCAGGATCTACCGTGTCGTCGGCACCAGCCTCGAGCAATTGACCACCGACCATCGCGTCGTGATCTCCTCGCAGCAAAGCTATCTCGGCCGCGCGCTCGGCGTGAACCCGCAGCTCGAGATCGACTACCAGAATCTCCCGCTCGAGCGCGGCGACACTTTCCTGCTGGTGACTGACGGCATCTACGAGCACGTCGCCCCGCGCCAGCTGGCGAAGACGATTCTGGACGGCGCTGGCGATCTCGATGCTACAGCGAAATCGATCGTCGAGCAGGCCTATGAGAGCGGCAGCCCGGACAATCTCACCGCGCAGATCATCCGGATCGACGCCTTGCCCGACGGCGATGCCAGCGAGGTGTTCGGCCAGCCGACCGAGCTGCCGCTGCCGCCGCTGCTCGATGCAAGGATGCTGTTCGACGGCTACCGCGTGGTGCGCGAGCTGCATGCATCACATCGCAGCCACATCTATCTCGCGGTCGACGAGGAGACTGGCACCACGGTCACGATCAAGATCCCCTCGATCGATCTGCGCGACGATCCGGCCTATCTGAAGCGCTTCGTGATGGAGGAGTGGGTCGCCAAGCGGATCGACAGCCCGCATGTGCTGAAGCCGTTTCTGCCGCAGCGCCGGCGCAATTTCCTCTATGTGACGATGGAATATATCGACGGCCAGACGCTGACGCAGTGGATGATCGATAATCCGTCGCCCGCGCTGGAGACGGTGCGCGACATCACCGAGCAAATTGCAAAAGGCCTGCGCGCGTTCCACCGCAAGGAGATGCTGCACCAGGACATCAGGCCCGACAACATCATGATCGACCGGACCGGCACGGTGAAGATCATCGATTTCGGCTCGACGCGGATCGCCGGTGTCGCCGACGCGGCGCCGTCGGGCGGCGAGGATATTTTGGGCACCCAGCAATACACCGCGCCGGAGTATTTTCTGGGCGAGGCCGGCACGGCGCGCTCCGACCTGTTCTCGCTCGGCGTCGTCACCTATCAGATGCTGACCGGACGCTTGCCCTATGGCGCGCAGATTGCCCGCGCCCGCACCCGGTCCGATTTCAACAGGCTGGTCTATCGTCCGGCCGCACATGGCGGCCGCGACGTCCCGAACTGGGTCGATGGCACACTGGAGCGCGCCGTGCACGCCAATCCGCTCAAGCGCTACGAGAGTTTTTCTGAGTTCCTGTTCGACCTGCGCAATCCCAACGCAAAATATCTGACGACGTCATCGACCCCGCTGATCGAGCGCAACCCGGTGCTGTTCTGGAAGTCGACCACGCTGCTGCTGGCGCTCGTCGTCATCCTGTTGCTCGCCTACGCCGCGCATCATTTGCGGTAGGGATCAACCTCGTCAACTTAGTCCCGTCACCCTGAGGAGCGGGCTCTTGCGCGCGTCTCGAAGGGTCGACGGCCACCAGCGGGGCCGTGCATCCTTCGAGACGCGCTACGCGCTCCTCAGGATGACGGGGAGGGTGGAATGACGGGGATAGAGCAGGCGATGCCTCGCTAATGCGTCGCGCTCGCCGGAATCGGATCGAGCCCGCTCTTGACCAGCGCGTCGCGCGCGTCCGGCGAAGCGAGGAAGCTGATCAGCGCCTTGCCGGCGTCGGGCTCCTTTGAAACCGATGCGATGCCGGCCGAGAACACTGTGATCTTCTGCAACGGCTCCGGCAGGGGGCCTACGATGTCGATGCCGGCGACCGGCTTCAGCTCGGAGATCTGCTGCAGGCCGATCTCGTCCTCACCTTTGGCGACGATCTCGCCGACCGGGGTCGCCGGGATCATCCGCGCCTTGTCCTTCATCTGATCGGCGATGCCGAGCCTTGCGAACATCTCGGTTGAGACATAGACGCCGCTGGCGCTGTCGGAATAGGCGACCGATTTCGCTGACAGCAGCGCCTGCTTGACGGTCTCTGCCGAGCTGAGGTCCGGCTTCGGTGCGCCTGCCTTGACCGCGATCCCGATCGGCGATTTCACCAGGTCGACGCGGCTGTCGGCCACGACCTTGCCCTGCTTGACGAGGTCGCCGAGCGCATAGCCGACCATGATCAGCACGTCGGCCGGCTCGCCGCGCTCCAGCCGCACCGGAATGGCGTTGGTCGTGGTGCCCATCGACGGCCCAAAGGCGGTCACCACCTTGTGCCCGGTCTTGCGCTCGAACTCCGGCACCAGCGCCTTGTAGGCCGCGGTCAGCCCGCCCGAGATCATGACGTGGACCTCGGCGGCGGCAGCAGCTGACGTGAAGGCGAGGGCGCCGATCAAGGCGAGGGCGCGGAAGGTGGTGGCGGAACGCATGGAGTTTCTCCCTGGACGATTCTTGGGAAGGGGTCGTCGTGGCCGGGGAGACTACTGCTCGGGATCAGCTATGACTAGTCGTCGTCATTGCGAGGAGCTCGCGACAAAAATGCAAAGCAATTTTTGCGCTGAAGCGACGAAGCAATCCATTCTTCCGCGTATGAGGGCGATGGATTGCTTCGCTGCGCTCGCAATGACGGGGAGAGAGCGTCGTCAGCTCTCACGAATTCACATGCACGAAATCGCGCAGCAGCGGGTAGATCTCGTTGTTCCAGCGCTTGCCGGAGAACACGCCGTAATGGCCGACCCCGGCTTGCATGTGATGCACCTTGCGATAGGTGCGGACGCCGGTGCAGAGGTCTTGGGCTGCGAGCGTCTGGCCGATCGAGCAGATGTCGTCCTTCTCGCCTTCCACCGTCATCAGGCCCATGCGCCGGATCGCCGCCGGGTTCACCGGGTGACCGCGGTGCATCAGCATGCCCTGCGGCAACAGATGCTCCTGGAACACGTCGCGCACTGTCTCGATGTAGAACTCCGCCGGCAGATCCATGACCGCAAAATACTCGTCGTAGAAGGTCTTGATCAGCTCGGCCTTGGCGGTCTCGCCCTTGGCGAGATGGTCGGCGAGATCGATGTGCTGCTTGATATGCCGCTCCAGGTTCATCGACACGAACGCCGTGAGCTGCACGAAGCCGGGATAGACCTGGCGCAGCGCGCCCTTGCACTGCATTGGTACGTAGTTGATCAGATTGTCCTCGAACCATTTGATCGGCTTGCTCTTGGCAAACTCGTTGACCTTGGTCGGCTGGATCCGCGTGTCGATCGGTCCGGCCATCAGGGTCAGCGACGCCGGCCGCGCCGGATGATTGTCCTCCGACATGATCGCGGCGGCCGCCAGCGCCGAGACCGAGGGCTGGCAGATCGCCACCATGTGCGCGCGCGGGCCGAGCTGGCCGAGGAAGTCGATCAGGTGGTCGGTGTAGTCCTCGAGCCCGAAGCGGCCCTCCCTGCGCGGGATGTCGCGCGGATTGTGCCAGTCGGTGATGTAGACGTCGTGGTCCTGCAGCAGCGTCTTCACGGTGCCGCGCAGCAGGGTGGCAAAATGGCCGGACATCGGCGCCACGAGCAGCATCCGCGGCTGCTCCGGTCCGTCCACCTTCCTGAAATGCAGCAGCGAGCCGAACGGCGTCGCATAGGCGACCTCCTCGGTCACCTGGTATTCCCTGTTGCCGACAGTCACGCTGCCGATGGCGTAGTCGGGACGGGCGTAGGTCAGGGTGGAGCGCGAGATCAGCTCGAGCGCCGCTGCGAGCCGGCCGTACACCCGGTCGGTGGCGCCCTGCGGCACCAGATTGAGGTATTTCAGCGCCGCTGCAGCCCCGGTCCGCCAAGGCGCCGTGAAGTCCATGTGGTTCTGATAGGCTTGGTACATCATTGACATCATACGCATCCGCCCCTGGCCCGGCTGGCTATGCAATATCGACGCCAGAGAGGGGGCGGGCTGCCCGGCAAATTGGCACGTGGCTTGCTGCAAAAATGAACGGCTTCGGGGGCGCGGCGGCTTGGACCGGCGCGCAGGTGCGGGGCCAAGGACGCGTTCAGGCGTGAGGAGCGGGCATGGCGAAAGCGACACTCACCATCAGCAGCAAGAATTATTCGTCGTGGTCGCTGCGCGGCTGGCTGCTGGCGAAATTCGCCGGGCTGGAGTTCGAGGAGGTGGTCACCGCGCCCGACGACGCCTCGGCACGGGCCGAATTGCTGCTGTTGTCATCGTCGATCCTGGTGCCCTGCCTGCGCCACGAGGGCGCGACCGTCTGGGATACGCTGGCGATCGGCGAGTATCTCAACGAGATCATGCCGCATGCCGGGCTGTTGCCGGACGACCGGATCCAGCGCGCGCATTGCCGCTCGATCTCGGGCGAAATCCATTCCGGCTTCACCACGCTGCGGGCCTCGCTGCCGGTCAACCTCAAGGGCCATTTCCCCGGCTTCAAGATCTGGTCGCGGGCGCAGGCCGACATCGACCGCGTCTGCGTGATCTGGCGCGACTGCCTCGGCATATCCGGTGGGCCGTTCCTGTTCGGCGAACGCCGCACCATGGCGGACGCGATGTATGCGCCGGTCGTGACCCGCTTCATGACCTATGACGTCAAGCTCGACCCGGTGCTCGCGGCCTATGCCAAGACCATCATGGCGATGCCCGAGATGCAGGAATGGATCGAGGCCGCGAAGGCCGAGCCCGCCGACGTCGAGGAGCTCGAGGTCGAATATTAGGCAGCGCACGCCCCGCCTGCCTGCGGCGGCGGCTCAAGGTCCAGGCAAGCCTTGCTCAACAGACGTGCCGTCGGCGTCAGGTCCCGGCGGCGCGCAGCGCGCGCGACGTAATCCGCGCCGAACCCAAATTTGCGCTTTGCGCCAAACGCTTCCACTGCGGCATCAGCTCGCGGCGAGACCGATCGCCGCAGCACGATCGGGCTGGCAAGGATTTCGCATAGCAACATCGAGCTGTGACCGCGACGATGCGACGCTGCCGAAAATTTGGACGCTGAGCCCGCGCCGCGATCTCGCGAACACGAGAACCGTGGAGGCTTGAAATGAATCAGCACGCCGTCGTCAGCAAATTCTCCCACGTCAAACCAGGTGACACCGAGTTCAAGGGCGGAGGTCTGCGCGACTTCTTCCTGTATCGCGATCTCGGCATCGCCGACGCCACCGGCGGGCAGGTGATCTGCCATCTGGTCAAGGCCAATCCCGATCTGCCGCCGGAGCAGGGCACCGGCTGGCACAAGCATCTGTGCGATTTCCAGATCGTCATCATGACCAAGGGCTGGGCCCGCTTCATGTACGAGGACAAGGAGACGCTGGTCGAGGCGGGCGACGTCATCCATCAGCGCCCCGGCATCACCCACTATCTGTTCGATTACTCGAAGGACATGGAATACCTCGAGATCGTCAGCCCGGCCGATTTCAAGACCGTGGATGTGCCGCCGGCGACCGAGACGGTGCCGCCGGTCACGTCGTGGAAATGACCGCGAGGAGGGATCGCAATGTCGTCTGCGGAGGAATTAACCTTTGTCGTCGGCCGCTGGCTGCGGCCGATCGTGATGCTTCTGTATGTGGTGCGCAGCCTCGGACTGATGACCACATCTAGCCGTGAACAACGGAGTACGGCGCTCGATCAGTGATTCGGACGCGGTTCGTTCCACCCGCGTTCCAAACCTTAAAATCGTTGCGCGTGCGCGTCGCGTTTTGAAACAGCGCCTGGGCGCTGTTACGCCATGCCCGCCTGCTTCACGCGCGGCATGCGCCAGGCAATGACATTGACCTCCAGCGCGCCGCCGGTCGTGTCATTGCGCCACTGGCCGTCGATGAAACGGCAGGCGAACGGCAGCTGATACGTTCCGCTGTGATCCTCACAAAGCACTTCCACGCGTTGTTCCGGCGAAGGTTCGCCATTGCCGTCGAATTGCGCCAGCCGTTTTTCGCGCGTAGCCATACGATCTGTCTCCACTGCCCAAGGCCGAGCCAAAAGAGGTCGAACCAAACGAGTTCCGAAGGCCCCCGTCCCCACGAGTAATCCTCGCAATGGGTGAAGCACACCGCTTGAATGCGGTTTCAGTGTGGTATGTCTGCCCAGCTTTCAGCGTCGCGAGCACAAAACTGTGAAAGACGCGTCTGATTGGGGATGATGATGTTCGCTCGTATCGCTGTTGCCTTGCTCGCGCTGATTGCGCTCGGCGTCGTCGGAACTGCGCATGCGCAAGACGTTCCCGGCATCGAGATCTGCACTGTCGAGAAGACGATGGAGCGGCGCACCAGCTGTCTGCAGAGCAATGTCGATTTCCTGCAGAAGACCATCAACAAGCTGACATCAGATCATCAGCAGAAGCTCGACGCAGCCAGCCGGCAGATCGAAAGCCTGAAGAGTTCGGTTGCGAGTTTGCAGAAGCTCGTTGCCGATCAGCAGGCGGCGCAGGCCAAGCTGACCGAAGATTTGAAGAAGAAAGCCGACGCTCCGACGACGAAGGATGCTGCACCTGCTGCGAAGGATGGGACGAAGTAGCCTCCCGTCATTGCGAGGAGCGAAGCGACGAAGCAATCCGTCTTTCCTCGTGCGCGGATCGATGGATTGCTTCGCTTCGCTCGCAATGACAGGGAGGCGCTTCACGCCACCCGAAATTGCTCCATCACGTCGCGATCCGGCTCGTAGCCGAGCCCGGGGCCCTGCGGCACGGCGACATGGCCGTTGGCGTCGACGGCGATGCGGTCGCCCCACAGGCAGGCAGGGCGCTTCATGAAGAACATTTCGATCAGGCCTTCGTCGCGGATCGCCATCAGATGCAGCGTGGCGAGGAAGCCCGGCCCGAAATAGGGCGAGTGCGGAATCACCTGGACGCCGAACTCGTCGGCAAGCACGGCGACCTTCAGGAATTCGGTGACGCCGCCGACCTTGATCACCGACGGCTGCGCGTGACTGACGGCGCCGGCAGTCATCATCTGGCGGAATTGGTGCACGGTGCAGGCGTTCTCGCCGGCCGCGATATCGAGCCGGCCTTCCTTGCGCACCTCGGCGAGCGTCGCAAAATCCTCCGGCGGCCAGACCGGCTCCTCCAGGAACATCGGCCCGGCCTGCTTGCAGTTGCGGGCGAATTGTATCGCCGCCGGTCCGTCCAGCGGGCAGTTCATGTCAACCATCAGCGGCACGGTGGGGCCGATCGCCTCGCGTGCGGCTGATACCGCCGGCACGGTGGTCTCGTGCAGCTTGATCGCGGCATAGCCAAGCTTGATCGCCTTCTTGCATTCGGCCGCGATCTGCGCGGGATTGCCGATCCGCATCAGGCTTGCATAGGCCGGAATGGAGCTGCGCCGCGCGCCGCCGATCAATTGATGCAGCGGTGTGCCCTTCACCTTGCCGGCCAGATCCCACAGCGCGATGTCGAGCGCCGAGATCGCAAACATCGTGATGCCGTAGCGGCCGAACAGGTGCAGATTGCGCTGGATCTGCTCCATCACGGCGGGAATTTGGGTAGCGTCCGGCACGTCGAGGCCGCGGGCCTGCGGCGCGATCATCTCGGTCACCGCCGCGCAACTCGTCTTCGGGCAGACATAAGCGAAGGCATCGCCCCAGCCGGTCAGGCCGGCATCGGTCGACACCTCGACCAGCACCATATCGAGCGCCGAGATCGCGGATGCGCCCTGGCGGAAGCTCGCTGGCCCTGCGTCATAGGGAATCCGGATATGGTGGGCGCGGACATCGGTGATCTTCATTGTTGTTGTCCTTCCGATCGCAGGATGTGCCTGGTTCCGGCCATCCCAACTCTTGCTTGTGACGAGTCTTGCTCGTCAATCGTGTCGAAGACGTGGATGCCCGGTTTCAGGCCGGGCATCGGGGACTGCGGAATTGTGGAGAAAGCTGTTACGAGCTCTTCTCGCCGCTCATGACGGGACCGAACCGCTCCCAGCTCTCGCCCTTGAAGCGCATCATCTGCAACTGCTCGATCGGTGCATAGTCATCCGGCCCGGTCTTGATCTTGGTGCCGGGCAGGTAGATGCCGATCTCGAAGTTGAGGCTGGCCGCCTGCTTGATCAGGTTCTCGCGGGTGAGGTCGTCGCCGCATTGCCGCAACACCTGCTCCAGCCCCTTGGCGACGCCATAGCCGAACACGGTCGAGGCGTCGTTCTGGTCGCCTTCAGGATACCACTTGGTCATGAAGGCACGCCACTCGTTCATGGCCGAATCGTTCTTCCACTCGTGATCCGCGGGATCCTTCAGATACTGGGTCGACAGGATGTCCTGGCTCGCCTCGTAGCCGGCCGGCTTCATCACGCCGCCGATCGAGACCGAGACGTTGGTCAGGAACTGGACCGGATGCCAGTCGAGCTCAGCGGCCTTCTTGATCGCCTGCGCTGCGAATTTCGGGGTTGCGATGTTGACGAAGATGTCGGGGTTGGCGCCCTTGATCTGCACGATCTGCGAATCCACCGTCGGTGACGAGGTCTCGTAGGAGGATTCGACGATGATCAGCTTCTTGGCCTGATCGCCGAGCCCGTCGTGCAGCCCGATCAGATAGTCCTTGCCGAAATCGTCGTTCTGATAGAGCACGCCGATGGTCTTGCCGGGATATTTCTGCAGAATGTATTTGGCATAGATGCGGGCTTCGACCTGGTAGCTCGGCTGCCAGCCCATGGTCCACGGGAAATTCTTCGGGTCGTTCCACTTGGCGGCGCCGGTGGAGACGAACAGCTGCGGCACCTTCTTGGCATTCATGTATTTCTGGATCGCGGTGTTGCCCGGCGTTCCCAGCGGATTGAAGATCAAGAGCACCTCGTCGCTCTCGACCAGCTTGCGGGCCTGCTCGACCATCTTCGGCGGGCTGTAGGCGTCATCATAGGAGATGAAGTTGACCTTGCGTCCGTTGATGCCGCCTTCGCTGTTGAGCTTGTTGAAATAGGCGGCTTCGGTCTTGCCGATCGTGGCGTAGGCGGACGCCGGACCCGAATAGGGCATGATGTTGCCGACCTTGATCTCGGTGTCGGTCGCGCCCGGATCGTATTTCTTCTGTGCGTTGGCGGCGGTTGCGACGGCGATCGTCAGAAGCCCCGCAAGCGCCGCTGATTTGACGCAGTTGACATAGCTCAGGCGTGGGTAGTGCATCATTGTCCTCCCTGACATGCTGGCCGCGGCTCGTGCAGTCTTGATTTTCGGGCAGCTTGATGAGCCGTCGGATCGATGCAACTGCGAGTATGCACGATTGCAACGGTGTTACCAGCGACGGCTTTGCGGTAAATTTCCGCAGAGCGGAACCAGAGTTTCCACCGTTGCGCAGCAAGGACTGTCAAGCGCCGCGTAGGCAGACGCGCATGATGTGCGTGCTTTGAAGGAAGGCCGTCGTCCATGAATCCAGCCCAGAAGGCGCTCTGGTACATCGAGAGCCACCTCCGTCGGCCGATGACGCTCGATGACATTGCAGCCGTCGCCGGGGTCTCGCGCTTTCATCTGGTGCGGGCGTTCGCGGAAGCAACCGGGTTCTCGGTGATGCGCTATTTGCGGGCGCGCCGCCTCAGCGAGGCCGCGCGCGAGCTCGCGGCCGGGGCGCCCGATATTCTCAGCCTGGCGCTGGATGCGGATTACGGCTCCCACGAAGCATTCACCCGCGCGTTTCGCGACCATTTCGGCGTCACGCCCGAGACGGTGCGCGCCACGACGTGCCTGACGAAGCTCAAGCTGCAGGAGCCGATCACCATGATCTCGACCGCTCTCGATCACATCGATCCGCCGCGTATCGCAACCGGCAAGGCCTTTCTCGTCGCCGGTGTCGGCGAGCGCTACAACCACGTCAATGACAGCACGGCCGGCATCCCGAACCAGTGGCATGGCTTCCACCAGCAATGCGCGCATATCCCTCGCCAGGTCGGCAGCATCGCCTACGGCGTCTGCTGCAACGGCGACGACGCCGGCAATTTCGACTACATCGCAGGGTTGGAGGTCGCCGATTTCTCCGACCTGCCGCGCGAGTTCGCGCACGTCAGAATCCCGGCGCAGAAATATCTCGTGTTCACCCACACCGACCACGTCTCGACCATCCGCCGCACCGTCAACACGATCTGGAATCGCTGGCTGCCGCAATCTGGCATGAAGGTCGCCGACGCCCCGAGCTTCGAGCGCTACGACGAGAAGTTCGACAAGAACAGCGGCAACGGCGGGCTCGAGATCTGGGTGCCGGTGGAGGGGTAGCGTGGGGCGAGCCGCGCGCTTTGTAGCGCGGATCGCCTCTCTTTTCGTCATTCCGGGGCGCGCGCAGCGGACGGTTCATGTCGCGAGAATGCGAAGTTGTACCCTCATCCTCATCTGTCATCGCCCGGCTCGACCGGGCGATCCAGTGGGCCGCGGCCTATCGGTTCAAGCACAGGCGTCTCTGGAATACTGGATCACCCGCATGCGCGGGTGATGACACCGCGTTGTTCGGTATCTTTAATCGAGAGGATCCTCCATCGCGCGACACACTCAGTGTCGTCCCGGCCTAGTGCGCAATTGCGCACGGGGGCCGGGACCCATTACCCCAAATCTCAATTGTTGCGCGACGCTGGGGCCGCGATCCCGTTCATCACCAAATTCGGTGGTTATGGGTCCCTGCTTTCGCAGGGACGACGTCGTCTATGTTGCTAGGGAGTGTCTAGCCTAATGCGACCGCGCCAGGCAGAACGCGACGACCTCTTCCAGCGCCGTCTTCATCGGCGAGGGCGGGAACAGCGCCAGTGCGTCGACCGACATCGCGCCGTAGTGCTGGGCGCGGCTGATCGTGTCTTCGAGCGCGCGGTGCTTGGTCATCAGCCCGATCGCGTGGTCGAGGTCGGCAGCGCCGATCTCGCCGCGCTCGAGTGCGCGGATCCAGAACTTGCGCTCGGTGTCGTTGCCGCGGCGGAACGCCAGCACCACGGGAAGCGTGATCTTGCCCTCGCGGAAATCGTCGCCGACATTCTTGCCGAGCTTGGCCGACTTGCCGCCATAGTCGAGCACGTCGTCGACGAGCTGGAAGGCGATGCCGAGATTCATGCCGACCGAGCGGCAGGCGGTCTGCTCGGCCTTCGGCCGGTTGGCGATCACGGGGCCGACCTCGCAGGCCGCGGCGAACAGCTCCGCGGTCTTGCCGCGGATCACGGCGAGATATTCGTCCTCGGTGGTCGCGGTGTTCTTGGCCGCCGCAAGCTGCATCACCTCGCCCTCGGCGATGGTAGCGGCGGCCGCCGACAGGATGTCGAGCGCGCGCAGCGAGCCGACCTCGACCATCATGCGGAACGCCTGGCCGAGCAGGAAGTCGCCGACCAGCACGCTGGCCTCATTGCCCCACAGCATCCGCGCGGACAGTTTGCCGCGGCGCAGTTCGCTCTCGTCGACCACGTCGTCATGCAGCAGGGTCGCGGTGTGCATGAACTCGACGGCGGCGGCGAGCTTGATATGGCCGTCGCCCGAATAATCCGCGAGCTGGGCCATCGCCAGCGTCAGCATCGGACGCAGCCGCTTGCCCCCGGAGGAGATCAAATGATTGGCGACCTCGGGGATCATGGTGACCTCGGAGCCGGTCCTGGAGAGGATCGTCGCGTTGACGCGCTCCATGTCCGCGGCGAGAAGTCCCACCAGCCCGTCGATCGAAGCATTGGACGGGCTTTCGAAGGGTACAATAACCGCCACGCTGGTCTCCAATTTTGCCGATTTCGCACTAGCTCAGCTATAACAATAGAAACTGCGCGGTGCAGCGGCAAGGCCATCAAGTTATTGACATGTGGCGCAATAGCCGCACAGCCGGGGCCACAGGAGAGTGCGTTTTGCGGGAATTGGTACGGACCAATGACGTGGTGCTGGTCTCCGCCATCGGCGCGTTGCTCGACAGCGCTAACATCCATCATCTGGTGCTGGACCAGAACATGAGCATCATCGAGGGCTCGCTCGGCGTGCTGCCGCGGCGGATCCTGGTGCACGAGGACGACAACCACGAGGCCCGCCAGCTCCTGACCGACGCCGGCCTCGGCCACGAGTTGCGGGCCGATGATTAGAGCGTTTTCAAGCGAAGTGGACCCCGGTTCGCGTGAACAAAACGCGTCAAAAAAGGAGTCTCCGGCCGCCGACATCACCGAAGACGGATTTCTCGGCGGGCAATTGCGCCTGCGGCAGCCGCGCGGCGGCCACCGCGCCGGCCATGACGCGATCCTGCTGGCCGCGGCGACGCCGGCGCGATCCGGCGACCGCGTCGTCGATCTCGGTTCCGGCGTCGGCGCCGCCGGGCTCGCCGTGGCGCGGCGGGTGAGGGGGATCGATCTTGTCCTGGTCGAAATCGACCCGGCGCTGGCCGAGCTCGCACGGAATAATGCAGGCGCCAACGCGATCATGGCCGACGTGATCGTGCTCGATGTCGAGTCCGGTGCTGCCGCCTTCGATGACGCCGGCCTGACACCCGACAGCGCCGACGTCGTGCTGATGAACCCGCCGTTCAACGATCCGTCGCGGCACCAGGCCTCGCCGGACGGCGAGCGGGAGCGCGCCCATGTCGCAACCGCGACCACGCTCGCCGGCTGGGTCCACGTCGCACGGCGGATTCTCAGGTCGAACGGGCAGCTGGCGCTGATCTGGCGGGCCGACGGCATTGCCGAAGTGCTGGCCGCGCTGGACCGCGGCTTCGGCAGCCTCGAGATCTTGCCGGTTCACGCCGACGCGACGTCGCCGGCCATTCGAATCCTGGTGCGGGCGGTCAAGGGCGGCCGGGCGCCGACGCGGCTCCATGCCGCATTGCTGCTCAAGGAAGAGTCAGGTGTGCCCAATAAATGGGTGCAGGAGATCTTGGCTGGAAAGGGAGAATTGCCGCTGGCGCGGCGCTAGCGGGCAGGCGAACTGCCCACGTAGTGACTGGCACTAAGTTACTGCGAAGCCGTTTCTGACTGGCGATCAGGCGTTGAGGTGAAGTGGATCGCCGCCAGGAGCGCACCGATCAGCAAAATCAGCAGGTAGATCTTCATGAGTCCCTCTCCGCCGCGCGTTGCAACCTCAATGACAAAATGCAAAACGCGTTCCACGGAATCCAATGACACTGGCGTGATAAAAAGTGGTTAATTCGAGGTAACGGCATGAGTGAACAAATAAGTGATCGCGCCAGACGTCCGGGACTGCTCGAGCGTGCGCAGAAAATGCTTCCGGCGCGGTTCAGGCGCGGCACGGCGGTGGTGCCGGTGGTGCGGCTGTCAGGCGTGATCGGCGCGGTGACGCCTCTGCGGCCCGGCATGACGCTCTCCGGCGTCGCCAAGATGCTGGAGCGTGCCTTTGGCACTCGGAATGCCAAGGCGGTGGCACTGGTGATCAATTCGCCGGGCGGCTCGCCGGTGCAGTCCCGGCTGATCTATCTGCGCATCCGGCAACTGGCGGCCGAGAAGAAGTTGCCGGTGCTGGTGTTCGCGGAAGACGTCGCGGCCTCCGGCGGCTACATGATCGCCTGCGCCGGCGACGAGATCTATTGCGACCCGTCCTCGATCCTGGGCTCGATCGGCGTGGTCGGCGGCAGTTTCGGTTTCCAGGAGGCGATCAAGAAGATCGGGGTCGAGCGGCGGCTCTATACGGCCGGCAGCCACAAGGCGATGCTCGATCCGTTCCTTCCCGAAAACCCCGATGACGTCGCCCGGCTCAAGTCGATCCAGCGCGAGATCCATGCGATCTTCATCGCGCTGGTGAAGCAGAGCCGCGGCGGCCGTCTCAAGGCACCAGACGACGCGCTGTTCACCGGCGAGTACTGGGCGGGCGAGACCGCGGTCGGTCTTGGGCTTGCCGACGCCATCGGCGACCTCCGCTCCACCTTGCGGGCCCGCTATGGCGAGAAGGTGCTGACCCCGGTGATCGCGCCCGCGAGTGGCATGCTGTCCGGCCTGCTCGGCCGCCGGGCGCCGGGGGCGGGCTCGCTGGCGGCCCTGGACGGCATCGCCGCGCTGCCGGACGATCTGATCTCGGCGTTGGAAACACGGGCGATTTGGGCCAGATTCGGGCTGTGAACACACGGTTGTGAGCGCGCCATTTAGTCCCAAAAGTGCGATTGCGGCGCAGGCCCGCTTGCGCAAGAATGCCTGTCATTGGGGGCCTGACAGACGTGAACGACAAGGATCGACCGATGCCGCCGCTGATTGCATTCGCAGGCGTCCTGGGTGGCCTGGCCGTGGTCCGCTGGGCTTACAAGACGGCCGTCCGGATCAACCAGGAACTGGAAGAGGCGCGATTGTCCCGCGTGGCCGAGGCCGCGCATGCGGGCGAAATCAAGACCCTGCGCCGCGACCCCGTGACCGGGGCCTATCGCCCGGGCTAGGCCTTAGGTCTCCCAATCTTGCCACTCAGGGATTGTGCTTCCCCTTCCGCTTGCGGGGGAGGGTCGGGGTGGGGGCTCTATCCACGAGTCGTATCGTGGATAGAGCCCCCACCCGGATCGCATCCAAAGATGCGATCCGACCTCCCCCGCAAGCGGGAGGGGCGACGACAGCTCGCAGAAACATCCCCATCGCCTTGATTCCATTGGCTGCCGCCGATACGGTCCCGCGCGCTTCACAACCCCCCTCGCGAGACCTGTCGTGACGATGGACGCCCTGCCTGACCACATGCGCCCGGAACGTTCGTTCCAGGGCTTCATCCTGGCTCTCCAGCGATTCTGGGCCGAGCAGGGTTGCGTCATCCTGCAGCCCTACGACATGGAAATGGGCGCCGGCACCTTCCATCCCGCGACCACGCTGCGCGCGCTGGGCCCAAAGCCCTGGAACGCTGCCTATGTGCAGCCCTCGCGGAGGCCCAAGGACGGCCGCTATGGCGAAAACCCCAACCGGCTGCAGCACTACTACCAGTTCCAGGTGATCATGAAGCCGTCGCCGCCGAACCTTCAGGACTTGTACCTGAAGTCGCTCGCCGCGATCGGCATCGACGCCGCCGTCCATGACATCCGCTTCGTCGAGGACGATTGGGAGAGCCCGACGCTTGGCGCTTGGGGTTTGGGCTGGGAATGCTGGTGCGACGGCATGGAAGTCAGCCAGTTCACCTACTTCCAGCAGGTCGCCGGCGTTGAATGCGCGCCGGTCGCGGGCGAGCTCACTTACGGGCTCGAGCGGCTCGCGATGTATGTGCAGGGCGTCGACCGCGTCTACGACCTCAACTTCAACGGCCGCGAGGGCGCCGAGAAGGTCACCTATGGCGACGTCTTCCTGCAGGCCGAGCAGGAATATTCGCGGCACAATTTTGAATATTCCGACACCGCGATGCTGTTCGAGCAGTTCAGGATGGCCGAGGACGCCTGCCGCAAATATCTCGCTGCCGGCTGGCGTGAGGGCGGGAACAGTAAGGAACATCTGATGGCCTTGCCGGCCTACGACCAGTGCATCAAGGCGAGCCACGTGTTCAACCTGCTCGATGCCCGCGGCGTCATCTCGGTGACGGAGCGGCAGAGCTACATCGCCCGTGTGCGCGACCTGGCGAAGGCCTGCGGCGAGGCGTGGATCCACACTGAAACGGGCAGGGCGGTCTGATGCCCGATCTTCTCCTCGAACTGTTCTCGGAAGAAATCCCCGCGCGCATGCAGGCGAAGGCGGCGGACGATCTGCGCCGCATGGTGACCGACAAGCTCGTCGCCGAGGGCCTCGTCTATGAAGGCGCCAAGGCGTTCGCGACCCCGCGGCGGCTGGCGCTCACCGTGCACGGCATTCCGGCACGCCAGCCCGATCTGAAGGAAGAGCGCCGCGGACCGCGCGTCGGCGGACCCGAGCCCGCGATCCAGGGATTTCTGAAGGCCACCGGCCTGTCCTCGATCAGCGAGGCAAAAATCCAGACCGATCCGAAGAAGGGCGATTTCTACATCGCGCTGATCGAAAAGCCCGGCCGCGCCGCGATCGACGTAATCGCGGAAATGCTGCCGGTGATCATCCGCACCTTCCCGTGGCCGAAATCGATGCGCTGGGGCGCGCGCTCGGCGAGATCCGGCTCGCTCACCTGGGTACGCCCGCTGCACGCCATCACCGCGACCTTCGGTCTGGAGACCGAGGAGCCCGATGTCGTGACATTCTCCGTCGACGGCATCGAGGCCGGGCAGACCACCTACGGCCACCGCTTCATGGCGCCAGCCGCGATCTCGGTACGCCGCTTCGAGGACTACGAGGCCAAGCTGAAGGCCGCAAAAGTCATCCTCGATCCGCAGGCGCGCAAGGACATCATCCTCGAGGACGCCAAGGAGCTGGCGTTCGCGCAGGGCCTCGAACTGGTCGAGGATCAGGTTCTGCTCGACGAGGTGTCCGGCCTCGTCGAATGGCCTGTTGTGATGATGGGATCGTTCGAGAAGGAATTTTTGGCGATTCCTGACGAGGTGATCCGCGCCACCATCCGCAACAACCAGAAGTGCTTTGTGGTCAAGGATCCCAAGACCGGCAAACTGACCAACAAGTTCGTGCTGACCGCCAACATCGAGGCGCCCGACGGCGGCAAGACCATCGTCGCCGGCAATGAGCGCGTGATCCGTCCGCGGCTGTCGGATGCGAAGTTCTTCTATGAGACCGATCTCAGGACCAGACTGGAAGATCGGCTGCCGAAGTTCGAGCAGATCGTGTTCCACGAGAAGCTCGGCACGCAGGCGGAGCGGATCAAACGGATCGAGCGGCTCGCCGCCGAGATCGCGCCGCTGGTCGGCGCCGACGTCGAGAAGACCAAGCGTGCGGCGCGCCTCGCGAAAGCGGATTTGCTGACCGAAGTGGTCGGCGAATTCCCCGAATTGCAGGGCCTGATGGGCAAGTACTACGCGCTGGCGCAGGGCGAGGATGCCTCGGTCGCTGCCGCGAGCGAGGAGCACTGGAAGCCGCAGGGGCCCACGGACCGTGTGCCGACCGATCCGGTGAGCGTCGCGGTGGCGCTGGCGGACAAGCTGGATACGCTGGCGGGGTTCTGGGCGATCGATGAAAAGCCGACGGGGAGCAAAGACCCATTCGCCTTGCGGCGTGCGGCTCTTGGAATAATTAGGATCGTCTTGGAGAACCAGCTTCGAATCGCTATGGGAAGCCTAATCGACGACAAGTTCGGTCCGATACTGATGGCACAAGAACTGAAAGACCTCACTCGCCGCGTATCCGTCGCCGAAAGCGTTGGTGCCACTCATGTTGAGGGAACCAAATCGGTTTCGTACGGAACTTACCTCAATCCACATCACTACGATGTTCGAACGATAGATTTGCTGGCGTTTTTTGTGGATCGCTTGAAGGTTCAACTTCGCGATCAGGGGGCTCGACACGACTTGGTTGATGCCGTTCTTTCGCTTCAGCAACTCGGCGTGGGGCCTCTTGAAGGAAATGATGATTTTCTCTTGATCGTTCGGCGCGTCGAAGCGCTCGGAAAGTTCCTCGATAGTGACGACGGCAAGAACCTACTTGCCGGAACCAAGCGCGCCAGCAACATCCTCTCGATCGAGGAAAAGAAGGACAAGCGCAGCTTCGATGGCGCGCCTGATGCCGCGTTGTACCAGCTCGACGAAGAGAAGACGTTGGCGAAGGCGATCGAGCAGGTGAAGAACGAGGCTTCTTACGCAGTCGGGAAGGAAGACTTTGCCGCCGCGATGAGCGCGATGGCGAAGCTGCGTCCCGCGGTGGATGCGTTTTTCGACAAGGTCAAGGTCAACGACGATGACCCGAAGGTGCGCGAAAACCGCCTGAAACTGCTCAACGAGATCCGCGCCGCGACGCGTGCGGTTGCGGATTTCTCCAGGATCGAGGGCTGATCGATGGACCGCGCAACGCTCGCCGCTTACGACAAGGAAGCGGCGGCGTTTGCGCAGGACTGGCACGAACAACCGGCGCCGGTCGATCTGCAGGAGATCGTCACACGTTTCTTCGTCAAGGGCGGCACAACCGCCGATATCGGCTGCGGCAGCGGCCGCGAGGTGGCGTGGTTGAATGCCAACGGTTTTCCGGCCGAAGGTTTTGACGCCTCCGAGGGCCTGCTCACGGAGGCCCGCGCCCGCTATCCGGCGCTGCGCTTTGTGCGTGCCGAACTGCCTGACCTCCGCGGCATCGCCTCCGGCAGCTTCGACAATGTGCTCTGCGAGACCGTGATCATGCATCTCGATCACGCGCTGATCGTGCCGTCGGTGCGCCGCATGTTCGAACTCGTGAAGCCGGGCGGCGTGTTCTATCTGAGCTGGCGTGTCACCGCGGGTGACGATGCGCGTGATGCACACGGCCGGCTCTATGCAGCTTTCGATGCGGCCCTGGTGCGGACTGAACTGGCGGCGGCCGAATTGCTGCTCGATGAGGAAGTCGTCAGCGCGTCGTCCGGCAAAGTCATTCACCGGCTGGTCGCAAGCAAAGGCAGGTGATGATGGCGAGGCTCGCGACATGCGCCTGCGGACAGCTCCGCGTCACCTGTCAGAGCGAGCCTCTCAGGATATCGCTGTGCCATTGCCTGGAGTGCCAGAGGCGGACCGGCAGCACCTATGGCGTCGCGGCGTTCTTTCCGCGCGCCGATGTCGAGCCGCAGGGCGAGGCGCGCGAATACAGCCGCATCGGCGACAGCGGGTCTGCGGTGGTGTTCCATTTCTGTCCGAATTGCGGAACGTCGGTCTATTGGGAGCCGCGCCGCGCGCCGGATCTGATCGGCGTTGCGGTTGGTGCCTTCGCCGACCCCGACTTTCCCGCGCCGTCGCAATCCGTCTTCACCCAGCGTCGCCACCGCTGGGTCGCGGACAAATGAGGGGGCGCCGCCGAGCGGCGGGTCGCGCCGGAAATATTTGGACACAATTTGCAATTTGTTAACCATGCCCTGCGAAGGTCCTGCCGGGTCGACGATTTCTTAAGAAATCGCCCTTTGCGCCAATGCAGAGACCTCTCCGATGACCTCGATCGGCACCACGCCCAATCCCTACGCCCAATATGGTTCGGCCTACGCGCGGGCCGCGGCGACGCCCTCGCTGGCGGCGACCTTGTCGGGCGACGGCACGGCCGGCGATCTGTCGGCGTCGTCGACGTCAAATGCCGCAACCAACCTCACGCTGTCGGATGCCGCCCGCGCCCAGCTCGCCAAGGCGCCGCAGCCCGACTTCGCGACGGTGACGAGCGACGCGCGCGTCACGCTCGATCGGCTCTACACGGTGGCCGGCGTCAAGGCGCCGATCGTCGACGGCAAGACCACGATCGATCTCTCGACGCTGGATCGCCGTTCGCTGTTTGCGATCTCGACCAACAATGGCGGCAAGTTTACGCCGGACGAGCAGGCGGTTGCCGCCACCGAACTGAAGCAGCGCTTCGACACGGCGCTGGCGCCTTCGCTCGCGACCACGCGCCTGACCGGCGACTACAGCGTCAGCTACAAGGCGGCGCTCGACTATCTCGATGGCGCCAGCGACGAGGAGAAGGCAACTGCGACCTGGGCCAGCCAGCGCGCCGCGGTGCTGAAAGGCTATCAGGCGACGCAGCAGGATCCGAACACGGCGCCATCTGGAATTACCGGTGACCCGATCGCGGCCGCGCTGGCGGGGACCACATCTCCCGCGACGGGCAACACGCGCGACTTCAGCAGCGTGGCAAGCGACGTGCGCGCGTTCCTCGATCGGCAGAAGAGTCAGGCTGCGAGCAACGGCAAGGAACTGGTCTACGATGCCAGGCGCAAGACCGGACAGCTCGCCGACCTGTCCTCGCTAGACAACCGTTCGCTGTCGGCGATCTCGTTGAACCAGGACAAGAAGTTCTCCACCGACGAGATCTTCGCGGCCAAGCAGGAACTCAACACGCGGACCCGCCTTGCGGTGCTCGACGCGCTGAAGCAGAGCCAGTCCGCTGGCGATCCGCGCCAGTTCAGCCTCGGCATCCTCAAGCAATATTCCTCGATGAGCGCGGAGGAGCGGCAGGCGGCCAATTGGACGCAGGATTTCCAGGACGCCGCGATCAAGAGTCACAAGTCGACCTCGACGCTGCTCTCGATCCTGAAATCGTAGGCATCCATGAAAAACCCCACCCGGTGGGGAGGCCGGGCGAGGCTTTCAAGTCCGGTCGATCTGCACGCACATCCGCTTGCGCGGCGCCCGGACATCGCGTTCAGGCGGCTGGGGGCTTATTCGACCACCTGAACGATCCGTCGTGAACGCGGCTCGACCAGAACGGTCTCGCCATTCACGACGGTGTAGCGATAGGGCGTCGCCCCGAACCGTTGCGGCACGTCGTAATAGGTCACGCCGACGTCCGGCAGCACGGTGCCGACCACGACGCGATCTGGAACGGTGTAGTTCGGCACGCGCTCGCGCACGATGTATTCGCGGAATGCCGGACGCTGCTCGACCGCGATTGCTCCGTCATCCTCGACGGCGACTGCCGGACCACCGCGGACAATGCCGACGGTCTGGGCCTGTGCGGCAACAGCCGGCACCGTGATCGCGGCAGCAACCGCTGCAACGGCAAGTATTCTGTTTCGCATGGCTCGCTCCATTGTTTTCACGCAGCACGCCGGCCTTCGCCAGCGCACATGGCGAGCCAATGCATCGGGGTGTGGTGATGTTCCGGAAAAACCGCCGCCATACACGCGGCATTTTGGAGCAATTTTGGTGAGGTGCGGGAACCTGCGGGCGTGACGGGCGTCTTGATGTGGGAACCCGCGCAGCGGATAAACTGCCGCTCGATTCGCTCCTCCAAAAACCGCCGGAGAAACTTCAATGGTCATCACCGCTGGGCATTTGCCGCACATTGTCGCTCTGATTGCAGGCATCCTGATCCTGATCATGCCGCGGCTCCTCAACTACATCGTCGCGATCTACCTGATCTTCGTCGGTCTGGTGGGGATGGGCCTGTTGCGCTGGCTGCACCTGTAGCGGGAAAGCGGGGTTTCGCGGCTTGCGCGGAACCCCCCAAAATGGTGTAAGGCGCGCATCTTCGACCCCTCCTTCCGGATTGTTGTCTGACATGGCCAAAGCCGTCGCGAAGTCCAAGAAAACTGCAGCGAGAACTGCCGAGAAAACTGCAGCGAAATCAAAGCCCTCCGCAGCGGCCCGCAAGGCCGCGCCGGCGCGCAAGGCGCTGAAGAAGAGCGCCCCGAAGGCGGCGCCGAAACCCGCCGCCAAATCGACTGCGAAGCCGGCTGCAAAGCCCGCCAGCAAGGCGCCGGTGAAGGCGGCAACTTCGGCGAAAAAGGCAGCCCCGGCTGCGATCAAGGCCGGCAAGTGGGTCTATACGTTCGGTGACGGCAAGGCCGAGGGCCAGGCGACCTTGCGCGATCTGCTCGGCGGCAAGGGCGCCAACCTCGCGGAAATGGCCAATCTCGGCCTGCCGGTGCCTCCCGGCTTCACGATTCCGACCTCGGTCTGCACCTATTTCTACGAACACGACAAGACGTATCCGAAGGAATTGAAATCTCAGGTTGAGAAGGCGCTCGACTATGTCGGCAAGCTGACCGGCAAGACCTTCGGCGATGCCAGGAACCCGCTGCTGGTCTCGGTGCGCTCGGGTGCGCGCGCCTCGATGCCCGGCATGATGGATACCGTGCTCAATCTCGGCCTCAACGACCGCACGGTCGAAGCGCTCGCCGAGCTCTCCGGCGACCGCCGCTTCGCCTATGACAGCTATCGCCGCTTCATCACGATGTATTCCGACGTGGTGCTCGGCTTCGAGCATCATCACTTCGAGGACATCCTCGACACCTTCAAGGACGGCCAGGGCTATTCGCTCGACACCGACCTGACCGGCGACGACTGGGTCGAGCTGGTCGGCAAGTACAAGGAAGCGGTCGCCAAGGAGACCGGCCACGACTTCCCGCAGGATCCGCACGACCAGCTGTGGGGGGCGATCGGCGCGGTGTTCTCATCCTGGATGAACGCGCGCGCGGTGACCTACCGCAAGCTGCACGACATCCCGGAATCCTGGGGCACCGCCGTCAACGTGCAGGCGATGGTGTTCGGCAACATGGGCGAGACCTCGGCCACCGGCGTTGCCTTCACCCGCAACCCCTCGACCGGCGAGAGCAAGCTGTACGGCGAGTTCCTGATCAACGCGCAGGGCGAGGACGTCGTCGCCGGCATCCGCACGCCGCAGGACATCACCGAGGAAGCGCGCAAGGAATCCGGCTCCGACAAGCTGTCGATGGAAGCCGCGATGCCGCACGCCTTCAAGGAGCTGACGCGGATCTACACGCTGCTCGAGAAGCACTACCGCGACATGCAGGACATGGAGTTCACGGTCGAGCAGGGCAAGCTGTGGATGCTGCAGACCCGCGGCGGCAAGCGCACCGCGAAAGCGGCGCTGCGCATCGCGGTCGAACTCGCCAATGAAGGCCTGATCTCCAGGAAGGACGCGGTGACGCGGATCGATCCGGCCTCGCTCGATCAGCTGCTGCACCCGACCATCGATCCGGCCGCCAAGCGCGACGTGATCGCGACCGGCCTGCCGGCCTCGCCAGGTGCTGCCTCCGGCGAGATCGTGTTCTCGTCGGATGAAGCGGCCAAGCTGCAGGCCGACGGGCGCAAGGTGATTTTGGTCCGCATCGAGACCAGCCCGGAAGACATCCACGGCATGCACGCCGCGGAAGGCATTCTCACCACCCGCGGCGGCATGACCTCGCACGCGGCGGTGGTCGCCCGCGGCATGGGCAAGCCCTGCGTCTCCGGCTGCGGCACCATCCGCGTCGATTACGGCCGCGGCACCATGAGCATCGGTTCGCGCACCTTCAAGACCGGCGACGTCATCACCATCGACGGCTCTGTCGGCCAGGTGCTGGCCGGCCGGATGCCGATGATCGAGCCGGAACTGTCCGGCGAGTTCGGCACGCTGATGGGCTGGGCCGACGAGGTCCGCAAGCTCGGCGTCCGCGTCAACGGCGACACGCCCGATGACGCGCGCACCGCGGTGAAGTTCGGTGCCGAAGGCATCGGCCTCTGCCGCACCGAGCACATGTTCTTCGAGGAGACCCGCATCCGCACCGTGCGCGAGATGATCCTCTCCGAGGACGAGCAATCGCGCCGCGCCGCGCTGTCGAAGCTGTTGCCGATGCAGCGCGCCGACTTCGTCGAGCTGTTCGAGATCATGAAGGGCCTGCCCGTCACGATCCGTCTGCTTGATCCGCCGCTGCATGAGTTCCTGCCGCACACCCAGGCTGAGATCGAGGAAGTGGCGCGCGCCATGAACACCGATCCGCGCAAGCTCGCGGACCGCGCCCGCGAACTGTCCGAGTTCAACCCGATGCTCGGCTTCCGCGGCTGCCGTCTCGCGATCGCCTATCCGGAGATCGCCGAGATGCAGGCGCGCGCGATCTTCGAGGCGGCTGTCGAAGCCGGCAAGCGCACCGGCAAGCCGGTCGGCCTCGAGGTGATGGTGCCGCTGATCGCGACCAAGGCCGAGTTCGATCTGGTCAAGGCGCGGATCGATGCCATGGCCAAGGCGGTGATGAAGGAAACCGGCGCCAAGCTCAGCTACCAGGTCGGCACCATGATCGAGCTGCCGCGCGCCTGCCTGATGGCGGGCGAGGTGGCCGAGACCGCGGAGTTCTTCTCGTTCGGCACCAACGACCTGACGCAGACCACCTACGGCATCAGCCGCGACGACGCCGCGAGCTTCCTCGGCACCTATGTCGCCAAGGGCATTCTCGAGATCGATCCGTTCATCTCGGTCGATCGCGACGGCGTCGGCGAGCTGGTCAGGATCGGCGTCACGCGCGGCCGCAAGACGCGTCCGAATCTGAAGGTCGGCATCTGCGGCGAGCACGGCGGCGATCCGGCATCGGTTGCGTTCTGCCACGAGGTCGGGCTCGACTACGTGTCCTGCTCGCCCTATCGCGTGCCGATCGCGCGTCTCGCAGCAGCCCAGGCCGCGCTCGGCAAGGCCGCCGCCAGCCAGGCGTAACTAGCTGGCGCAAGCTACGTAGGTCACAAACGACGTCATGCCCGGGCTTGTCCCGGGCATACGTGTTTCTGGAGCGCTGCCAGCGGATATCGTCATTGCGAGCCACCCGGTCGGCGCGAAGCGCCGCCGGATGACAGGCTCCGCGAAGCAATCCATCGCGCCGCTTGCTGAGACATGGATTGCTTCGTCGCTGGCGCTCCTCGCAATGACGGTGGAGGCTGCGTGCAAGACTTTGTTCACCATCTTCGTTGACCGGATGTTCACGACCTTCTTGCGCCGCGCATTTACCAAGGCGCGCGATGCGCCGCGCGAAGACGCTGCGATCGCTTGAGTGTAGCGCGCGTGCAACGCCGATTAACTCCGCGGCAACCTAAACAAGTTAGCAACGGGAAAGGTCGAATTGCGCGGATGTACCGCGTTCGATTGCACTCAGTAAGCGTTGCGTGAGCGTACGATGTTTGTGTCGCGTAACCGGCCGAAGGGCGCACGTCTTGCGCTCTTCGGTCTCGGTCTTGGCATCTTCGCACTGATGCCGACCGAGATCGGATATCAGGATATTGCTTCGCTCCTGGCCCGGCAGCCCGGCGTCGCCGAGCGCTGGCAGAAGCGCGTCTTCGCCTCCGCGGTCGGCTCGATCCAGGTCGCCACCTACAGCTTCGGCCGTCCGATCGGAACATCCGCGCCGCAGGCCCCGCAAATCCTGCTCGCCAGGCTGGACAATTCGAGCGTCGACATCACCGGCACGGTGACGCGCAATCCGATCGCGGCGCCGCCGCCGCGTTACGCGGCATCCGATTTTCCCAAGGTCGATCGCACCCTGAAGGGCGATCGTCTCGTGGTCAGGCGGCCTGATCAGGTCGAGCCTGCAGAGCCCGCAAATACGGCGCCGGCGAACGAGGATCCCGCGACATCGAATTCGTCGATCAAAGGCATGAAGACCGCGACCGCACCGGCCGACAGCGCGCCGCTTGATCCGGAACTGCAGGAGGCGCTGCGCGCGCCGCCGCTGCCGCAATATGCCAAGCCGTCACCGCAACAATACGACGTGTCGCTGTCGCTCGAGGCCAGCCCGCTCGACGATCTGAAACCGGCTCCTGCGAAGCCTGCTGCTGCGCCCGCCGATGCAGCGCGCGAGCGCGATCCGTTTGCATTCAAGACCGCCAGCCTGTTCTTCGGCTCTTCGCTCGGCACGCCCGAGAATCTCGAGCGCTGGCAGCCCGGCGAGGCGCCGGTCGTCGTGCTGCCGGCCGTGCAGCCCGATCCCGACATGAAGGTGATGGCGTCGTTGCCGGTCGATGCCGACGGCCCGGTCAGGGCCGGCGAGATGGGCGAGAGCATCGCGCCGAAGGGCGAGGTCAACGCCGACGACCAGCACACCAAGACGCCGGCGGAGCGGCTCGGCCTGTTCGACGACAAGTCGCGCGCCAAGTCGGAGAAGTGCCTGGCGGAGGCGGTCTACTTCGAAGCCCGCGGCGAAGCGGTGCGCGGCCAGATCGCGGTCGCCCAAGTGGTCTTGAACCGTGCCTTCTCCGGCAAATATCCGGAGACGGTGTGCGGCGTGGTCTACCAGAACAAGAACCGGCACTACGCCTGTCAGTTCACCTTCGCCTGCGACAACACCGCCGACGTCGTCCGCGAGCCCGATATGTGGGACCGAGCGAAGAAGATCGCGAAAGCGATGCTCGACGGCAAATTGTGGCTGCCCGAAGTCGACCGCTCGACCCACTACCATGCCTATTGGGTGCGGCCGTCCTGGGTCAGCGAAATGAAGAAGATGTACAAGTTCGGCGTCCACACCTTCTATCGCCCGCGCGCTTGGGGCGACGGCAGCGACGCGCCGAGCTGGGGCAACCCGGCCGAGACCGCCAAGATCTCGGCGCAGCTCGCCGAGGCCGCCCAGAGTTCGGCCGAACAGGCCAGCGCCAAGCGATAGCGTTTTGCACGTCATTCCGGGATGGCCCGCAGGGCCAGACCCGGAATCCCGATGGTCTGGGCAATCAATCGACCTCGAGACTCCGGGTTCGATGCTCCGCATCGCCCCGGAATGACGGTCGCATAATCTGCAGAGCAGCCCTGCGGGCGAAGATTTTTCTCCCGGACCCTCTTGGGGTTTTCATGCAGATGCATTAACTCCCCGTAATGTTCGGCGGGGCGGTTCCCCCGCAGCAGTTGCGGGGGAAGACAACATGGCCGTTACCACCGGGGATCTTCGACCGGCGTCCGGCACCTGGCGCACGCCGCTCGTGATCATCGTCTGCGGCTGCGCGATCGCATTGTTGAGCTTCGGCCCGCGCTCCAGCCTCGGCTTCTTCGTGCAGCCGATGGGCCATGAATTCGCCTGGGGCCGCAACGTGTTCGGCCTCGCGCTGGCGCTGCAGAACCTGTTGTGGGGTCTGGGCCAGCCGATCGCCGGTGCGATTGCCGACCGCTTCGGCCTGCTGCGCGTGATGATCGTCGGCGCGCTGCTTTACGCTGCCGGCCTGCTGCTGATGCGCTACTCGACGACGCCGCTGTCGCTCGATATCGGCGCCGGCGTCCTGATCGGCTTCGGCCTGTCGGGCTCCTCGTTCAACCTCGTTCTGTCCGCGTTCAGCAAGCTGCTGCCGCCCGCGCAGCGCGGCATCGCGCTCGGCGCTGGCACCGCCGCGGGCTCGTTCGGCCAGTTCCTGTTCGCGCCGTTCGGCGTTGCGATGATCGACAATTTCGGCTGGCAGACCGCGCTCGTCGTGTTCGCCGCGCTGATGCTGCTGATCCTGCCGCTGTCGCTGGCGCTCTCGACGCCGCCGGCAGAGACGCATGATGCCGCGCCTGCCGATCAGCAATCGTTCAAGACCGCGCTGGCGGAAGCCTTCGGCCATCGCTCCTATGTGTTGCTGGTGCTCGGCTTCTTTACCTGCGGCTTCCAGCTCGCCTTCATCACCGTGCATCTGCCGGCCTATCTCGCCGACCGCGGCATTCCGGCCTCGACCGGCGGCTGGGTGATCGCGGCGATCGGCCTGTTCAACATCATGGGCTCGCTCAGCGTCGGCTGGCTGCAGAACGTGTTCCCGAAGCGCTACATCCTGTCGGTGATCTATTTCACCCGCGCGCTGTCGATCATCGCCTTCATCTCGTTCCCGATCACGACCTTCTCGGCGATTGCATTCGGCGCAATCTCTGGCCTGACCTGGCTCTCCACGGTGCCGCCGACCTCGGCGCTGGTTGCATTGATGTTCGGCACGCGCTGGTTTGCGACGCTGTACGGCTTCGCCTTCGTCAGCCATCAGGTCGGCGGCTTCCTCGGGGTCTGGCTCGGCGGCATCGTGTTCGAGCAGGTTGGTTCCTACACCCCGATCTGGTGGCTGTCGGTGGTGTTCGGCGTGCTGTCGGCGCTGATCAACCTGCCAATCGTCGAAAAGCCGGTCGTGCGCCCGGTTGCGCAGCCCGCCTGATGGGTTAAACACTTTTCCGAAACGGATTACGGGGAGTGCTCATCGTGGCAACGTTCAAGGCAATCAGGATCGACAAGGCGGACAAGGGTACCACCGCCGCACTGACCCAATTCGACGACGCGGAATTGATGGACGGCGATGTCACCGTCCGCGTCGAATGGTCGACGCTGAACTACAAGGACGGCCTCGCGCTGACCGGCAAGGCGCCGGTGGTGCGCCGCTTCCCGATGATCGCCGGCATCGATTTCGCCGGGACGGTCGAGCAATCCAGCCATCCCGACTGGAAGGCGGGCGACAAGGTCGTCTGCAACGGCTGGGGCATGGGCGAGACCCATCTCGGCGCCTATGCGGAAAAGGCCCGCGTCAAAGGCGACTGGCTGGTAAGGCTGCCGGACGGCATTTCCGCACGCGATGCGATGGCGGTCGGCACCGCCGGCTATACCGCGATGCTGTCGGTGCTGGCGCTCGAGAAGCACGGGCTCACGCCGAAGAGCGGCCCGGTCGTCGTGACGGGCGCTGCCGGCGGCGTCGGCTCGGTCGCGATCGCGGTGCTGTCGAAGCTCGGCTACCACGTCATCGCGTCGACCGGGCGGGTGTCGGAGACCGACTATCTCAAGGCGCTCGGCGCCAGCGAGGTGATCGACCGTGCCGGACTGTCGGGTGCGCCGAAGGCGCTTGCCAAAGAGCGCTGGGCCGGCGGCGTCGACAGCGTCGGCTCGACCACGCTCGCCAATCTGCTTTCGATGACCAGATACGGCGGCGCCATCGCGGCCTGCGGCCTGGCGGCTGGTATGGACCTGCCGTCGTCGGTCGCGCCCTTCATTTTGCGGGGCGTGTGCCTTCTCGGCATCGATTCTGTGATGTGCCCGATCGAACTCAGGCGGACCGCCTGGCGTCGTCTCGCCAGCGATCTGGACAAGGCAAAACTTGCTGATATCACTCATGAAATCGCGCTGGACGAGGTCATGGGCTACGGCGCGAAAATTCTCGGCGGCCAGGTCCGCGGGCGGATCGTGGTAAAAATAGTCTGAGGACGTTCAGACTTTACCAACCAAGCTGCTCCAATGTTGCCACGGTTGGTATGGTAAGCAGCGGGTAAAGAGACTTGCAGCATGATCCCGGGGGGCCGGGTTTCCTCGCGCAGACGTCGAGAAGCGTCGGTGGCGGGGATCATGCTCAACAAGGAGCGGGTGCCCGCGCTCGTAAGTGGAGTAGCTCATGCTTGCGCGTTTGGTGTTGGGGGCCGTCACGGCCGGGGCAATGGTCGTGCCGGCGTTCGCAGGCATGATGAACGCCGATGAGGCCCGCAAGTTCGTCGCGGGCAAGGTATTCGCCTTCACCTGTTTCGATGGCACGCGCGGCGCCGGCCGCATCCTCGACGACATGGGCGCGGCAGGCTCGGTCCAGTTCTCCGGCTCCGGTCCGATCCGTCACGTGCGCCTGCCCGGCAACACGTTGCAAATCCGCGGTCAGAGCGTTTGCGCCTCGCTGAAGGGCATTCCGTTCGAGCCGTGCTTCAACCTCGACAAGCAGGACGAGCGCTCGTTCCGCGGCTCGGTCTCGGGCATGGGCTTCGCCTATTGCGAATTCCGTCACCAGGGCGGCCAGCAGATGCTGATGGCGCGCGCGGTGGCGCGGCCACGCTCGCTGCACCCGCGCACCCGATCCGCGGATGCTTCGCAGACCGAAGTGTCGCGCGTTGAGACGCCGCAGGTCGGAAGCGCGAAGCTCGAGCCGGTCAAGGCCGAACCCGCCAAGGTCGAGAGCGCGCCGGAGTTGCGCCGCTCCACCGACTAACGCTCTGCTGACTAACGTTTCATCTGCGCGCTAACGGGAATAGCGCCGCCAAGCCGTAGTCATACGGATGGCGGTCGCCACGCGTTGTTATCTACTCAATACCTAGCGTTCGCCAGGCGGCGAGATGTTGGGGGCTCCGATTTTGAGTAGTCATATGGCGCAGTATTTTTTCCGGATCAGTGACGGCGATTACGCTGGCGCATCCGACCACGCGACGGAGTTTGAAAGCCGTGATGTGGCCTGGGCCGAGATGACCAAGGTCTGCGGCAATTTCCTCGGCAGCATTTCGCGCAATCTGAAGCAGAACAGCGAATGGCACATGGAGCTGCTCGACGAGGGCAGAAAGCCGGTGTTCAGGATTCGCCTGGTCGCCGAGTCCGTCGACTAATTCTCCTCGTGGCGTGGCGCATGCGCTCACCCTCCAGTCGGCGGCGAGTTCGTCGCCTTGCCTCGCCGTCACCCAGCTGTTCGTCTCGCCAGACACGCTGACCGGCGACTTCGGTGTTCACTTCCCAACGCTTGCGGCTACCTGGGCGCGTCGCTTTTTCCAACTCAATCGCACTGCGTTCGTTCTTCACGCATCCCATCGTCGGCGCCGGTAGTCTTACGGAGGCCGTGTTAACCAAACATCGAGCAGCGTGCCACATTATGTCGCACTCGCTCCCTCGCACGGGCGGTTGGAATCGCGTCGGAAATGCACCTGTCGTTCGGAGAGCTCCGTGACACGATTTATTCGGGACATGCGTATCGGGACAAAGCTTGCGATCACGTCGATAGCGGCCGTGCTGTTGGTCGGGTTGATATTTTTCTGCAGATGACTGGTGCCGCTGATATTCGCAAGGTGACGTTATATGCCGCTGGGCAGCAAGCCATCGTCAGCGATTCAGCCGCCACCATGGCAGAGTTGCGCGGCATGCAGATGGCGGTCCGCGACATCCTGCTCGCAGGATCGGAAGCTGAGCTGCAAAAGGCCGATGAAGTTTTTCTGCGACGCAAGACCTCGGCGCTCAAATATGCCGAAGAGATGGCGCGATTGTCCAAATCGCCCGAGAACGGCCAACGGATCGCGCGGATTCCGGTCTTGATCGAGGCGTTCGACAAGGGCAAAGGGCAGCTCGAGGTCCTACGCAGGCGAACCATCGATCTGGAAGCGAAGCGGGTCGCGGGCGACGCCAATCCGGAAACGGCGGCGCAGCTCTCCAGGTTCGCGGATCAGATCGCGCAAATCCGCAAGGATGTGACCCTTCCTATCAATACCGAAACCGAGAGTAACGCCGAGAAGATTGCCGAGTTCGCCAGGCACCGCAGCGTAGATGCGCGGTCGGCCGCCGAGGCGGAGGAAGCTTCGGTCGAACGCACCTTGCTCTCGGTTGGCAGCGGTGTTGCGTTGCTGCTGATCGCGAGCTGGATTTTCTCGCTGTTCACGGTGGTCCGCCCGATACGCGCCCTGACGGTTGCGATGAAAGAGCTCGCCGGCGGCAATCTTGGCGTGGTCCTTCCGGGGCTCGGCCGAAAGGACGAAGTAGGCGGCGTGGCGGACGCGGTGGAGAGGTTCAAGCTTATGTCCGAGCAGAAGGCCCGCGACGAGACGGCGGCCAAGGTCAAGCAGGATGAACTCACGGCGGAACGGCGCAAGGCGGAGATGTTCAAGCTCGCCGACGCGTTCGAAGGCGCGGTCGGCGAGATCATCGAGACCGTCTCCTCGGCATCGACCGAACTCGAGGCTTCCGCGGGCACGCTGACGTCGACCGCCGAACGGGCGCAGGAACGCGCCACAGTGGTGGCCGCGGCCTCAGGGGAGGCCTCTGCGAACGTGCAGTCGGTGGCGTCGGCGACCGAGGAATTGTCGTCTTCGGTCAGCGAGATCAGTCGCCAAGTCCAGGAATCGGCGCGCATGGCCAGCGATGCTGTCGGTCAAGCGCACGTCACTACCGATCGCGTCAGCGAGTTGTCGAAAGCCGCGACCCGGATCGGTGATGTCGTCGAACTGATCAGCACCATTGCCGGCCAGACCAATCTCCTTGCGTTGAACGCGACTATCGAGGCCGCACGTGCAGGCGGGGCCGGCCGCGGCTTCGCCGTGGTTGCTTCCGAAGTGAAGGCGCTGGCCGAGCAGACGGCGAAGGCGACCGGTGAAATCGGACAACAGATCTCCAGCATCCAGGTGGCGACGCAGGAATCGGTCAAGGCCATCGAACAGATCAGTGGCACGATCGAGCGTCTGGCGGAAATCTCCTCGGCTATCGCTGCAGCTGTGGAAGAACAGGGCGCGGCAACGCAGGAGATATCGCGCAACGTGCAGCAGGCCGCGCACGGCACCGAGCAGGTTTCAGCCAACATCACCGACGTTCAGCGCGGCGCAACCGAGACGGGCTCCGCCTCCTCGCAGGTCCTGGGGGCCGCACGATCGCTGTCGGGCGATAGCCAGCGCCTCAAACTCAAGGTCGCGAACTTCCTCAGGACGATTCGCGCGGCGTGATGCCTTATCCCCCCGCTTGCGGAACAGGCGGGGGCGGCGCTGCGGCGACGGCCCGCCTGCGAAACAGGATCCGCTGGTACAGCCAGCCGATCGCGACCAGCACGATGCCAAGGCACATGAACGACAGCGCCCGGTAGACACCGGTCAGTGTGGACATGTCGACCAGGAACGCCTTCAGGATTGTCAGGCCGATCACGGCAGCGGACGCGAGCCGCGCCCGCTCCGAATTGACCACGATGCCGATGCCGAGCAGCGCGACGCCGAACATCAGCCAGGCGATCGAATAGGTATATTGCTCCGCGCCCGTGGTCTCGCCGCGCACCAGCACCGGTCCGTGATAGAGCCTGCGGATCTCAAGCGTCACATAAGCGAGCGCGAGGATCAGCGCGCCGGCTGCGATCGTATTGGCGTATACAGCGGGACGATGGCCCGCCACCGCGTAGGACAGCAGCAGCGCCAGCACGGCCGGCAGCGCATAGCCGAGCAGCAGCAGGTTGATGAAGCTGCCGCCGACGTCATGCGCCCACAGCATCGGATTCTCCAGAAACAGCAGCCCGAATACGCTGGCAAGCCCGGCGAAGGCAGTGAGCAGGACCGCGCCGACATTGTGGACGATGCTGCCGGTGCGCAGGCGCAATCGCTCCAGCCCGATCGCCATCGCGAGCGTCACGCCGACCTGCAGCGCGACCTCGGTCAGCCCGGCGCTATCGCGATAGACATCGCCGCCATTGACCGCGTGGCGGATCTCCATGAAGGCGAGCAGCACCGTGAACAGGATTGCGGCGGATTCGATGATCCGCAGCGGGACGTCGCCGGCATTGCGGCGCAGGAAATGGCTTGCGGCCCAGAACGACAGCGCCGGGACGCCATAGCCCCACAACAGCCAGTTGAAGATCGGCGTGGTGCCGACGGCATCGCCGGCGATCCGCGGCTCGTAGCCGATGCGCAGCACCACGATGCCGGCGAGGATCGCGGCGAGCCAGCGCAGGAACGGGATCGGCCGCTGCACCGAGAGCCATGCCGTGCCCATCGACACCAGCGCCAGCGCGATGGTGAGCCAGCCCTTGTCGAGCGCGAAGGTCAGCGCAAGCGCCAGCGAGGCGAGCGCGCCGGTCGCCGACAACGCAATCGAGGGCGACAGCTCCGGCCGCTCGCCGCGCCGTGTCAGCGCCTCGGTCGCGGCCGCGTAGGCCGCGGCCAGCAGCACGGCGAGGATCGCGAACGGGATCGAGCGGTCGAGATGCGCGATGCGCGCATAGAGCGCGACCAGGAGCGCGACCGGCGTGAATACCGCCGCCGCGGCCCAGGTCACAGTGACCTTCGTGGTGGCAAAGCGCAGTTGCGCGAGGAAGCCGGCGATGCCGAACGCGGCTGCGAACAGCGCCGCGGTGACGAGATGCAGCGACACCGAACCGTCGGTCGCGGAAGGGCCGATGCCGGGGATCGCGCCGCCCGGCAGCACCAGCATGTCGACGTTGCGGCGGATCGCCCATTCGCCGAATACGATGAACACGAAGAGTGACGCGGCGCCGATCGCACGGGTGGCAGCCGGTGCGCGCCAGGCGACGAGCAGGCTGCCGGCTGTGAGCAGCGCGAAGCCGATCATCGCGATGTCGGCGTGCGCGCTGTTGAGCACGATCAGCATCGCGCCGAACAGATAGGCCGCGAGCGATCCCGACGAGATCGGCTCGATTTCCTCGCCATCGCCGTCGGGGCCGAACATGAAGCCGCAGACCACGAGCAGCGCCGCCAGCGCGAAGCCCGCGATCACGTGGAAGACGTGCGGCGCGACCATCTCCGGCCCGCATTGCAGGCACGGGAAGGTCCACAGCAGCGCGAAGGCGATCGTCGTCACCGCAAGCCAGCGCCACAGCCGGATGCGGGCGAGGGCGAAGGATGCGGCGGTGACGATGGCGAGATAGATGTAGAGCGACCAGAAGTCGGGCTTGTCCGAGGAGACCAGGATCGGCGTGACGAAGGCGCCGACGATGCCAAGCCCTGCCAGCGCCGGCCCGTGCAGCAGCGCGGCCGCGAGCGTGCCGAGCGCGACCATGCCGAGCAGAATGAAGGCGGTTGCCGGTGCGAGGAAGTCGTACAGCGCGTAGGCGGCGTAGACGGTCGCGAACGCCACCGCGGTGCCGGCGGCGGTGAGGATCGCCGGAATATTGGCGATCGGCAGCGCCGCGATGTTGGAGATGCTTTCCTTGCGCCGGGTCCATTCACCGGCGCCGAGCAGCGCGAGCGCGAACAATCCGCCGAGCATTGTGCGCACGCCGGGGCCGAGCAGCCCGGCCTCGATCGAGTAACGCACCATGAAGAAGCCGCCGAGCGCCAGCGTCAGGCCGCCGATCCACACCACCCATTGCGTGCCGAGCGTTTCCTCGAAGCCGGGCGTTGGCTCCGGCGCGGGCGGGGGTTGCGGAAGGGGCGGTGGCGCGGCGCTCGCAGCATCCGCGGTCGGCTCTGTCTGCGCGTCCGGCCCGCTCGGTACAGCCTCGGGGAGCGGTGGCGGTGCGATCGGAGGTGCCGCCGGGAGTGTCTGCTCGAACTCCTGCAGCGGTGCCAAAGGCGGCGGCATGACCGTTCGCATGGCGGCCGCGCCGGCGGCCTCGATCGCGTCCAGCCGCCGCTGCAGCAGCGCGATCCGGCCCAGCGCCTGGCGCGCGAAAATAAGCGCGACGATGGCGAGGACGAGGGTGAGGAAATCGAACGGCGAATCGAACATCGGGCCTCCGGCAGGACGCGCCGGACCATCGGCCAGCCGGCCGCCCGTCGCAACCTAGTAGTGCAGTTGGGAGGACTGGAAGTTCAAGCGATCGGGCGTGCGAGCCGAGCTATTCCAGATCGATGTGGAAGGGGCGGCCTTCGACGCTCATGCTGCCCGGACCCATCGCATCGAGCGCGCGCAGCATCCGGCCCTCGCGTCCCAGCGCCTTGTCCGCGAGGCTGACGATCAGCCGGTTGGGCGCCGCGATCGGCGAGGCCTCGCGGATCAGCCGGGCGATGGACATTTCGTCGCGGTGCGGATTGAGCGCGCAGACGGTGGCAAATGCGCTCGCGGTCGAGCGGCTGATGCCGGCGTAGCAATGCACCACCATCGGTGCGCGGCGATCCCAGCCGCGTACGAAGGTCAGCACCTTCTCGATATGCGTCTCGTTGGGCGCCACGAACCCGTCCATCTGTTCGATGATGTCGTCCATCGACACTTTCAGATGGTTGGCCGGCAGCACCGAGGGCGGGCGCTGCACCTGGTCGACATTGGCCATCACGGTCAGCACATGGCTGGCGCCGGTGGCACGAACCGTGTCGGAGAGCGCGGCGAGCGAGCAGACGTGAAGCATGATGGTCCTTGGGTATCGGGTGCGTGCATCCGATTATAACGGCTGCTCCCGGGTGGGCAAAGGCGCGCTGCCATGCCTGCGCTTCGTTTTGCGCCGCAACCGACGGCGCGTTTCGTGGTGTCGCCCCTATGACGCGTGCAATGCCTTGAAGCGCTCGAGGAACTGCTTTTCGGCCCTCGCTGCGGTCCACGGCGTCAGATAGTCGCGCTCGGTCGCCTCCGGCAATTCCGGATCGCGGCCAAATAGCCGCTTGGCCTCGGCCTGCGAAAATCCCGCCAGATGCGTCGCCTCGAGATAGGCGGCGCCGCGATCGGCGGACTTGATCTGCTGGGTGATCTCATCCGCGAGCACGGGCGGCAGGCCGAAGCGGATGTGGATCGCCGACAGCAGCCGCTTCTCCACCGCCTTGTATTCGCCGGCGAGCACCGCCTTGAACGGCGAGATCATGTCGCCGATGACATATTCCGGTGCGTCATGCAGCAGCGCGGCAAGCCGCACGCGGACGTCGACGCGCGGCGTCTGCTGGCGCATCACGGCTTCGACGAGCAGCGTATGCTGGGCCACCGAGAAGATGTGCGCGCCGCTGGTCTGTCCGTTCCAGCGCGCGACCCGCGCCAATCCATGCGCGATGTCGACGATCTCGATATCGAGCGGCGACGGGTCGAGCAGATCGAGCCGGCGCCCGGACAACATCCGCTGCCAGGCGCGGGCGGTCTCCGTCGAGTTACGCGCAGTCATTTCGTCTTGGGCCGCGGTGTGCGGAGTTTCCCGCTGCAGGCCTCATGGCAGAAGCAGGTGACGAGGTGATCGTTGACCATGCCGGTCGCCTGCATGAAGGCGTAGACGATGGTCGGGCCGACGAACTTGAAGCCGCGTCCGCCGAGCTCCTTGGAGACCTTGATCGACACCGGCGTCGAGGCCGGCACGCTTGCCGTGGTCTTGAACTGATTGACCTTCGGCTTGCCGTCGACGAAGTCCCAGAGGAATTTCGAGAAGCCGGGGCCTTTCTCCATGATCTCGAGATACGACTTGGCGCTCGCCACCGTGCCTTCGATCTTGGCGCGGTTGCGGACGATGCCGGCGTCGTTCATCAGCGCGTGCACCTTCTTGGCGTTGTAGCGCGCGATCTTCTCGGGCTGGAAATCGTCGAAGGCTTTGCGGAAATTCTCGCGCTTGCGCAGGATCGTGATCCAGGAGAGGCCGGCCTGGAAGCCGTCGAGGATCAGCTTTTCGTAGAGCGCGCGGTCGTCATATTCGGGCACGCCCCATTCATTGTCGTGATAGGCGACGTAGAACGCGTCCTCGCCCGGCCAGGGGCAGCGCGTCTTGCCGTCGGGATGCAGTTGCGCGGTACGGCTCATGCGACGGTCTGCTTGGGTGTGATGCGGACAGCGTCGGGCTCGGCGAGATGAAGCGCGAGCCCGCCCGCGGTCAGCGGCAGGCCGGCGTCGAGCGCATCGGCGACGCGGTCGATGCGGACCAGAGCCAAGCCGTTTTCGCCTGCGGTGGAGCCCATGGTGCCGACCTGCTTGTCGCCGGCGAGGATTGTCGCGCCGGTCTCGGGGGAGGGGCCGTCGAGAATGATCTTCACCGTGCGGGTGCGCGCCGTGCCGCGGTGCTGCATGCGCGACACCACCTCCTGGCCGACATAGCAGCCCTTGTCGAAATCGACGCCGTTGAGGCGGTCCATGTTGGTCTCGTGCGGGAACGCGTCGCCATACATGAAGTCGAGCCCGCCGCGCGGGACGCCGGTCGCGATCCGATGCGCCTCATAGGCGCCATCGTCGACGAGCTCGGCGCCGATCAGATCAGCGAGCTTCTGCGTCAGATCTTGCGGGATCAGGATGCGCCAGCCGAGCGCCGGGTTGCGCGGATCGGCGAAAGCGAGATCGGGGATCGCCGCCGGCTCTTCGTCCCAGGCTGCCAGCACGCCGAGGCTGTCCGTGAGGTTCTCGACCACGACCTTGGCGCGCAGCTTGTAGAAGCCGAGCTTGTCGGCGAGCCCCTTGGCGAGCGCGCGCGGCGCGTCGATCAGGAAGCCGCCGCCATGGCCAGTGGGTATCTCTGTGATCAGGAAATCGACGATGATCTTGCCCTGCGGCGTCAGCAGCGCGCCAAACCGCGCCTGTCCCGGGCGCAGCTGCTCGACATCCGTCGTGATGAGGCCGTTGAGGAAGTTGCGGGCGTCCTCGCCAGAGACTTTGACCACGCCCCGATCTGGAAGAAACGCTGCTTTCATTCGCAAAATTGGCTCTTTTCCAAGTTCCTTGGGAAACGCGCAGGCCGCGGATATCCCCTGCCAAGCTAAGGCGCTAGAGTGCGCCGAACAAGGCCCGCGCGACAGCCGAAAGCGGGCGCCGAGGACCGATGAATCAGCATTTTGACACCATTCTAAAATCCGGCACCGTGGTCAATCAGGACGGCGAGGGCGTGCGCGATATCGGTATCGTGGGCGGCCGTATCGCCGCGATCGGTTCGCTCGGCCAGGTCGCGGCCGGCGAGGTGATCGACTGCAAGGGCCTGCACATCCTGCCCGGCGTGATGGACACCCAGGTGCATTTCCGCGAGCCCGGGCTGACGCAGAAGGAAGATCTCGAGACCGGCTCGCGCAGCGCCGTGATGGGCGGGGTCACCGCTGTCTTCGAGATGCCGAACACCAACCCACTGACTGTCACGGAAGCGGCGTTCACCGACAAGATCAAGCGCGGCCACCACCGCATGCATTGCGATTTCGCCTTCTTCATCGGCGGCACCCGCGAGAACGTGCAGGATTTGCAGGAGCTTGAGCGGGCGCCGGGCTGCGCCGGCGTCAAGGTGTTCATCGGCTCCTCGACCGGCGCGCTCTTGGTCGAGGACGACGAGAGCCTGCGGCGGATATTTCGGGTGATCCGGCGCCGCGCCGCGTTCCATGCCGAGGACGAATACCGCCTCAACGAGCGCAAGCCGCTGCGGATCGAGGGCGATCCGCGCTCGCATCCGGTGTGGCGCGACGAGACCGCGGCGCTGATGGCAACCGAGCGCCTGGTCAATCTCGCGCGCGAGACCGGCAAGCGCATCCATGTGCTGCACATCTCGACCAAGGAAGAGATCCTGTATCTGCGCGACCACAAGGATGTCGCGTCCTGCGAGGCGACGCCGCATCACCTCACGATGGCCGCGCCCGAATGCTATGAGCGGCTCGGCACGCTGGCGCAGATGAACCCGCCGGTGCGCTCGGCCGATCACCGCGCCGGCATCTGGTATGGCATCGAGCAGGGCATCATCGACGTGCTCGGCTCCGACCACGCGCCGCATACGCTGGAGGAGAAGGCTAAAACCTATCCGGCCTCGCCGTCGGGGATGACCGGCGTGCAGACGCTGGTGCCGCTGATGCTCGATCACGTCAATGCCGGACGGCTGTCGCTGGCTCGGTTCGTCGATCTCACCAGCGCGGGGCCGGCGCGGCTGTTCAACATCGCCTGCAAGGGCCGCATCGCGGCGGGCTATGACGCCGACTTTACCGTGGTCGACCTCAAGCGCAGCGAGACCATCACCAACAAATGGGTAGCCTCGCGCGCGGGCTGGACGCCCTATGACGGCGTGAGGGTGCAGGGCTGGCCGGTCGGCACCTTCGTGCGCGGCAGGCGGGTGATGTGGCAGGGCGAACTGACGACGCCGTCGCTCGGCGAGCCGGTCCGGTTCCTCGAGACGCTGAAGCCGTAACGGCTGGGGCGATTACTGCCGGGCGAGCGCCAGCGAGAACTCGCCGTTGCGCACGCGCGCGGCGAGGCCCTCGGCGAACTTCGCCACCGCATCCTCGCCATAGGTGCCGACCAGCTCGGCGAGCGCCGCAAACAGGCTCGCCTGCGCGAGGCAGTCGCCATCGACGCCGTCGTGACGCGCTTCCGCCCAGGCCTCGTTCAGGTAGCCCAGCGCGGCTTGCTTCTGCTCGTGATCGGGACGCGGGTCTTGGTGATGGGGAAAGGACGCTGGATGGCGCATGGAACTCATCAAAATGAATGCGCGCGGTCCGGACGCGAACCACTGCGACGCGCGAGATGTATCACGCATGCGGGTACCGCCTAGCCCACATCTTTCGAAAAGGTTAACGCGCGCTACGGCATTTAAAGGGGAATTCCGGCTATCGCGGCCGCCGTCAGCCAAATGAGCTGTGGATATGGTCCAGCACCGCGCGCGGCGAGGCGCACAGCTGGCTGGCGCCGGCCTCGAGCAGCTCCTCGGGCGTGCCGTAGCCATAGGTGACGCCGACCGCGCGGATGCCGTTCCTGATAGCCCCGATCACGTCGTGGCTGCGGTCGCCGATCATCACGGCTTCGGCCGGATCGGCTCCGGTCTGCTCCAGCGCATAGGCGAGCAGGTCGACCTTGTTGACCCGCGTTCCGTCGAGCTCGGAACCGAACACATGGTCGAAATACCCGTTCAGGCCGAAATGCGCGACGATCCGGCTCGCGAACACATGCGGCTTCGAGGTCGCAACGTACATGCGGCCCGGCCGCTCGCGCAGCGCCGCCAGCACCGCGGCAATATCAGGGTAGACGCGGTTCTCGAACAGCCCGACATCGCCGAATCGCTCGCGGTACAACTCCACCGCGCGGTCGGCGAACTCCTCGCCGCCGAGCAGCAGCGCAAAGCTCGCCCGCAACGGCGGCCCGATGCACCAGGTCAACTCGTCCTGCGAGGGAACCGGCCGGCCGAGCTTTCCCAGCGCATACTGGATCGAGCCGGTGATGCCGGGCTTCGGGTCGGTCAGGGTGCCGTCGAGGTCGAAGAAGATCGCGCGGTCAGTTGGCATAGCGGGCCGTCAGGTCGCGCGAGATTTTCGAGCCTTCCTCGATGTAGCGGCGGATCGCCACGGTCGCTGCGGGGGTGCAGGAGCGGTAGGTCTGCTGGAAGCCGTTATAGCCGCGGTTGAAGCCCGCGATCATGCGGGCGCGGCGGTCGCCAGAGGGGGTTTCGGCGTCGATCAGCGCCTGCATCTCGTTGCGCCATTTGGCGCCCTCGTTGGAGCCGCAGATGCCGCGCAGATAGTGCAGGGCGCCGAGGATCTCGGCCAGCCGCTGCAGGTCGCCGTCGAACGGCGCAGCCGCGTCCTGCGCCCGGGCGGGCGAGGCAAGGCATGCCGACATCAGGATCACAACGGCGAGAAAGGCTCTGATCATCAGGGGTTCCGGAATGGCCGTGGTATGCCCCCTCAATGCGCCCGAGGCAAGGTGGCAAAGGGCCTTTAATACCGCCTCCCATACGCCCCAAAACAGGCCTCAAACCAGCCGCCGGGCGGCCGCAATGACCTCATGGAGACCGCCGGTGACCTTGAGGTCGCCGATCGCCTCCGGCGCCAGCCATTTGAAATCGTCGTGCTCGTCGTTCAGGACGGGCTCGTGGGACGCCCAGCGCGCCGCGAATGTCATGATCAGATAATGCCCGGTGCCGGGGCCGGTCGGCAGCACCTCGCGCCAGCCGGCCATGCCCAGGATTTCGACCCTGAGGCCAGTCTCCTCGTCGATCTCCCGGTGCAGGGCGGTGTGCAAGGATTCGCCGAACTCGACCCGGCCGCCGGGCAGTGAATAGAAGCCTTTTCCGGGCGAGCGCGCCCGGCGCACCAGCAGCACTTTGCCGTCGCGAAAAATCACGCCTGACACGGCGAGTTGCGGGCGGATCGGACGTTCGGGAGGGGTCAAGGCAATCAACAATCAGGTTCAAGCGCTATATGCCCGATAAATCAGGCGCCCGCCATGATGCTGTCGACATCGGCCTCCGCGGCGCCGTTGATGATGCCGGCGGTCAGCATCACCAGCGGCTTGACCCAGACGATCGCCTGCTCGGCGAGCGCGACCCGGCTCTTGTCCTGATGCAATTGCCGCATCGCGGAGCCGACCTCGGTCAAGATCTTTGTCATGCTGTCGGTGAGCTGGTCGAATTCGGCCCGGATTCCGGCGTCTGCCGTCTCATAGGATTCGATCGCGAGGTCACGCGCCTTGAAATTTGAGGCGGTGAAATGCTCGGCATAGGACAGTGGCTGCCATTCCAGGAAATCGCTGGCGCATTCCGGCAGGTCCGGCACCATCTCCAGCAGCATGATGGCTTCGTTGAAGTGATTGAGGTAGTCGGTCGCAAGCCCGGTGCGGGGATTGATGTTGGCGGCGCGCAACAGCGCCGCCCGCGCCTCGTCGGGGTACGTCGGTCGCGGGGAAGAGCCCGCTATGGCGGCCGTTGAGGTCATTTGATCGCAGTCTTTAACGGTCCAAGTTAAGGCAGAATAAACGGATACCACTCTGGACGGAATATGTGCGGACGCTTTGTCATAACCTCGCCGCCGGCGGCCTTGCGCGAGATGTTCGGCTATATCGAGCAGCCGAATTTTCCGCCACGGTATAATGTTGCGCCGACCCAGCCGATCCCGGTGGTGCTGCTGCAGAATGGTGGCCGGCATTTTCAGTTGATGCGCTGGGGCCTGATCCCGTCCTGGGTCAAGGACCCCCGAACCTTCTCGCTGCTGATCAATGCCCGATCCGAGACGGTGCGGGAGAAGCCGGCCTTCAAGAACGCGATCAAGCGGCGCCGCGCTCTGATCCCGGCCGACGGCTATTACGAATGGCAGGATGCCGGCGGCCGCAAGCGGCCGTTCTTCATCCATCGCCGCGACGGTCACCCGCTCGCTTTCGCCGCGCTCGCCGAAACCTGGATGGGGCCGAACGGCGAGGAGCAGGACACGGTCGCAATCGTCACCGCGCCCGCAAGCCCCGACCTCGCGCAACTGCATCACCGCGTGCCCGTCACGATCCGGCCCGAGCAATTCGCGCGCTGGCTCGATTGCCTGCCGAACGACGTCGACGACGTGATGCCGATGCTGAGGGGACCCGATGTCGGCGAGTTCGCCTGGCACCAGGTGACGATGCGGGTGAACAGTGTTGCCAATGACGACGCGCAATTGCTGCTGCCGATGAGTGCGGAAGAGATCGCCGCGGAGGACGCGCCGCAGCCGAAGAAAGCGGCGCCGCGCAAGACGTCGGTGCGGGAGGACGACGGGCAGGGGTCGTTGTTTTAGCGATCGGTTGGAAAAGCGTGGTGCGTGGCGCGAATACAGGTACAGATTTCTCCACATCGTCGTCCTGGCGAAAGCCAGGACCCATAACCACCGCAGTTGATCGTGAACGGGATTGTGGCCCCAGCGTCGCGCAACAATTGAGATCTGGGGTAATGGGTCCTGGCTCCCGTGCGCAATTGCGCACTAGGCCAGGACGACGATGAAGATGGTCCTCGATTCAACCTGCCAAACAGCTTGTTCGGTGTCATCACCCGCGCATGCGGGTGATCAAGTATTCCAGAGACACCAGTGTTCGAGCCGAGGGGCCGCGGCGCGCCCTCAGGTGCGCAATTGCGCACCGGGGAATGACGGAGAGAGTTGTCACCCCTTCACGGACGCCACGCCCTCGATCTCGATCAGCATCTTCGGATTGGGCAGCGCCACCACGACGCAGGTGGTGCGCGCGGGGTAGGGCGCGGGGCCGAACGCGCCGGCATAGAGGACGTTCATGGTGGCGACGTCGGAGGCGCGGGTCAGCAGCACGTTGACCTTGACGAGATCGCGCATCGTGGCGCCGGCCTCGTTCAGCACGCGTTTGAAGTTGGTGACGACATTGGCGAACTGCGCCTCGAAACCGTCGGGCAGTTCGCGGTTGGCGTCGAAGCCGGGAATGCCCGAGATGAACAGCAAATCGCCGACGCGGGCGCCGAACGAGAGCGGCGGCGCCTGGACGCCGGGCGGAGGAGGAAAGTGCTTGATCGCTGTCGTTTCTGTCATTGGGATCACCCGTCTGCGCGAGAGGGAAGGGAAGCGGTGTCGATGCTGCGCGGCGCCGCCGCATGGCGGCGCCGGAGATTCTTGCCGAAGAGATTCTGACCGATCATGCCTGCGAGCATCGCGATGACGAAGACCACGATCGGCAACGAGAGGCCGGCGAGGTTGACCAGCGCCGGTCCGGGGCAGATGCCGGCGAGGCCCCAGCCGATGCCGAACAGCACGGCGCCGGCAACCAGCGGCGCATCGATGTCGTTGCGGTCGGGCCAGACGAAGCGCTGCGAGAAGGCGGGCGCGGTGCGCCGCCGCGCGATCGCAAAGCCCGTCGCTGCGACCGCAACCGCGCCGGCCATCACGAAAGCGAGCGTCGCATCCCAGGCGCCGAACAGATCGAGGAAGCCGAGCACCTTCTGCGGGTCGGTCATGCCCGAGATCAGCAGGCCCGCGCCGAAGATCAGGCCACAAACAAAACTGGCGAGAACCGGCATCGCTAGCCTCCCAATCCGTGTCTTGCGATCGCGACCGTCGCGATCGCCGCCAGCATGAAGATGATGGTGGCCGCAATCGAGCGGCCGGACCAGCCGCGCAAAACCGCAGACGCCGTGGCCCGAGGTGCAGCCATTGCCCATCCTTGTGCCGAACCCGACCAGCAATCCCGCGATCGTGATCACCACAAGGTTCGCATTCATCGCCGGCCGCGGCAGCGGCGCGCCGAACAGCGCCGCGATCAGGGGCGCCGCGATCAGCCCCGCGATGAACGCGACGCGCCAGGAGCGGTCGGCGGTATCGGCCTGCAGCAGGCCGCCGACGATGCCGGTGACCCCTGCGATTCGCCCGGTCAGCAGCATCAGCAGCGCCGCGGCAAGCCCGATCAGCGCGCCGCCGGCGAGGCCGGAAAAAGGGGTGAAATCGTGCATCAATGCTGATCCCTGTTGCGCGAACACCTCAACGATCCGGCAAAGTGGCGGGCGCGGATGCGTCAACGGTCGCGCGACTGTGGAGGCGATGATAGACTCCGCCAGATCAGGAACAAGCGTAATCCCGCGTGTTTGCCGGCATTTCAACGATGCCATCAGCCGGCTGGATTGCCGCGATTCGACCTACATCTCACTTCGTCCGGAGAACCCCCATGAGATTGTCATCCGCCATCCGCGCCGCGCTATTCGCGCTGGCGCTGCTAACCGGCTCGTCCGCCGCCTTGGCCGACGAGGGCGCCGTGACGCTCGTGATCTTCAAGGGCGGCTGGATCTTCGGCGGCTCCGCCGGCAAGGGCGTCCTGACCTTCCACGGCCAGACCTACGGGCTCACCGCCGGCGGGCTGGACTATGGCCTCGTGTTCGGCGGCTCCCAGACCACGTTGCAGGGGCGGGTGCGCAACATCCGCCGCGCCCAGGACATCGCCGGCGTCTATGCCGCGGCCGGCATGGGCGTTGCCGTCGGCGCCGGCGTGCGCGGCATCCTCTTGACCAACCAGAACGGCGCGGTGCTCGAATTGAGCGGCAAGCAGATCGGCCTGATGGCCAATGTCGACCTCAGCGGGCTTGCGATCACGTTGAAGGAATAGCGCGGTTCGACTCGTAGGTCAGTAGGGCGGGTTAGCGAAGCGTAACCCGCCGACCTTCACGAGCACATGGTGGGTTACGCCTTCCGCCTTCGCTCGTTGAGCTACGGCGGACGTGGTCGGCTAACCCACCTACGGCCCTGCGATCCACTGCGCCAACTCGCGCCACGGCTGCAGCGTCCAATGCCCGGACGCCGCACCCGACGGCGACGGCAGCACGAACACATCGGGAAAACCGCTGATCTGCGGCTGCCGGCCGAACGCGAGCGAACTGGTCGGCCGGTGATAAAACAGGCTCGCGGCCTTCTTGCTGGTGAAGGCGATGGTCCTCGGCCGATACGTCTCGATCTTCGCCCTGAAGCCTGCGACATCGAACGCCCCCCGCGCGATCTGATGATCCATCCCGGCGCCGCTCTTGGAGAGATCGGTGAAGCCGATGTCGAGTTCGAGCAGGGCGGCGAACTCATCCGGCCGATAGCGCCGCGGCGTGATGCCGACCTCATGCAACGCGCGCCAGAACCGGTTGCCGGGATGCGCGTAGTAATGCCCGACGGCGGCCGAGCGCGTGCTGGCCGCGGTGCCGACGAACACCAGGCGCAGATTGGCGCGGAGTTGGTCGGGGAGGCGGTGAAGGTTATTAGCGGGCATCTGACAAGAGACTGGACGGCGTATCCACGCGCTAGCGTATGATGGAATTAGGTTGAGTGGTAGTCGCACAGGCGGTGCGCTCCCTCTCCCGCTTGCGGGGGGCTGGAGGGCTCTCTCCGCGAGTCACATCGTGGAGAGAGCCCCCACCCGTATCGCATCTTCGATGCGATACGACCTCCCCCGCAAGCGGGAGAGGTGGAGCGTGTCTGCGGCCTGACCGGTTCAACCTAACGCCATCGTTGTTTAACGAACCGGCTCCTTGACCTCTTCCTCGGTCGTGACCGCTTGCGCAGGCCCCGTCGCGCGCACCATCAGGAACGTTCCCGAGAACCTCGTGCCGCGGATGCTCCAGCGGCCGTCGATCTCGGTCGCGTCGGCATTGACCGCGCCTTCGTAGTGGACGGTGCCGTAGCCGTAACCGGGTGGCTCGTAGCGTTTGACGAACGTCACCGCGCTGCCGGAGCGATGACCTGCAAGCGAGGCATTGTGGGTGGCGAGCGGGCAGCCCGGCGTCAAGCAAGGCTCGGTTACGCTGCCGCCGAGCGCGCCGCCGGCGTCGATCAGCGTCGCCAGGAACGTGACCATACCGGAGCCCGGCTGAACATAGCTGCCGTCCCAGACGCCGGTGAGATTGTCGGTCATGTCCGTCTCGGTGAAGTGTGAGTGATCAATCGTCCGCATGATGTGGAGCGCCCAGCGCCTCAACGCAAGTTGTGCCCGCCCGCGCCCGGTTGCCTGCGCTGGCAAAAGGGTCTGTAATCCATCCCAACAGATCAAGAAGAATTTTGGAGCAGGACATGACGGGAGAGGCGAAAACCCATTACGAGGTGATTGTCGTCGGCGCCGGCGTCGCCGGCATCTACCAGATCAAGCGGCTCGCCGATCTCGGCATCGACGCCAGCGTGCTCGAAGGCGCGCCCGATCTCGGCGGCACCTGGTACTGGAACCGCTATCCGGGCTGTCGTTTCGACTCGGAAAGCTACACCTACGGCTTCTCGTTCTCGCGCGAGCTGCTCGACGAGTGGCACTGGAAGGAGCGCTTCTCCGGGCAATCAGAGAATCTGCGCTACCTCAACTACGTCGCCGACAAGTTCGACCTGCGCAAGTACATGCAGTTCAATTGCAAGGTCGAGGCGATGCAGTTCGACGAGACGCGCGATCTCTGGCAGCTCAGGATCAGCGATGGCCGCCGGCTGACCTGCCGCTTCGTGGTGCTGGGGATCGGCCTGCTCTCGGCGCCGACCATGCCGCGTGTGCCTGGGATCGACGATTTCAAGGGCCGCTCGTTCCATACTTATTACTGGCCGCACGAGCCGGTCGATCTCGCGGGCAAGAAGGTCGCTGTGATCGGCACCGGCGCCACCGGCATTCAGGTGATCGGCGAGATCGCCGACAAGGTAGGCCAACTCACCGTGTTCCAGCGCCGGCCGAACTGGAGCGCGCCGCTCAACAACTCGGCGATCTCCGTGGACGAGATGGCCGACATCCGCGCGCGCTACGACGAGATCTTCGCCGCCTGCGCGCTGACGCCGGGCAGCTTCGTGCACGGGCCCGACAAGCGCGGCTTCTACGAGGTGAGCCGCGAGGAGCGGCTGGCACTGTGGGACAAGCTCTACGACGAGCCCGGCTTCGGCATCTGGCTCGCGAACTTTCGCGAGATTTTTATGGACGAGGCGGCCAATGCCGAACTATCAGCCTATATCGCGGACCGCATCCGCGGCCGCGTGAATGATCCTGATGTCGCCGAAAAGCTGATCCCGCGGGATCACGGCTTTGGCGTGCAGCGCCTGCCGCTGGAGACCCAATATTTCGAAGCCTATAACCGCGACAATGTGCATCTCGTCGATCTCGGCGAGACGCCGCTGGTGCGCGTCACAGAGACCGGCCTGCGCACCACGGCGCGCGACTACGAGTTCGACGTCATCGTCTACGCCACCGGCTTCGACGCCATCACCGGCGCCTACGACCTGATCGACATCACCGGCATCGGCGGCGAACGTCTCGCCGACAAATGGAAGCAGGCGCCGTCGACCTTCCTCGGCATGCTCGTGCACGGCTTCCCGAACCTGCTGATGCCCACGGGGCCGCAAAGCGCGTCGGCCTCGACCAATTTTCCACGCGGCATCGAGAATGGGGTGAACTGGTGCACTAACCTGCTGCAATACATGTGGGACCGCGGCCTGACCCGCGCCGACGCCACGCTCGAAGCGCAGGAGCGCTGGACCGCGCATGTGGCAAAAATGTACGAGATCATGCTGATGCGCAAAGCCAAGTCGTGGTTCACCGGCTACAACTCCAACGTCGCCGGCCACGAAGAGGGCACCGTGCGCTACTTCGTCTACAACGGCGGCACGCCGAAGTTCTTGGGGATCATCAACGAGGTTGCGGCGAAGGGGTATCAGGAGATTGAGTTTGGTGCGGGGGCGCGGGCTGGCGCGCAGGCGGCGGCTGTTGGCGCGTCGGCCTCGTAGGGTGGGTTAGCGCCGTAGCTCGACGAGCGAAGGCGGAAGCGTAACCCACCATCTTCTCGCGGTCGTTATCGCGATCATTACGATGGCTCGCAAAGGTGCCGTCGCGGACCACCGAACCGCTCTGATCGTCGTTCTACCTCGCCGCGCGGTCGAACCAGGGGCGCGAAGCGAAGCAATCCGGTGCAGTAGACAGCTATCTACACTGTCCGCATTTAGGACCTTCGATAGTCGATCATCCACGTCGCTCTCAGGCCGTCGCCACCGATATCACATCGAGCAGCGAACATACGGCGTCTCCATTGGCACCGGCTCCTTGGCGCTGAGTGTGATCTTATTCTCGCCAGAGAGTTTTACGTCGATTGCTACGTCTGAAATCGCGACGCCGTCCGAGCACGACGCAATCACTCGAACATTCTGCCCGTCATCGTGCAACGATTTGACAGTACATTTTTGAAACGTGCCGGTGATTTGCTTTCCCTGGACGATTAAGCCGCCCGCGTGGAGATCGGCATCTTTCTTGAACGCGAGCTTGTTGTTCTCCTTGGTGAATACCTTATCGCAGGCCGAGGCGTCGATCGTCCAGGCTCCGTTCAAATCGGCAGCCTGTGTCGAGGCCGATTGCGCAACGAGAAGCACGAATAGTACCGCATTGAAGGTTCTCATGAAAATCTCCAATTAAATGGTCATTAGGCTACTGGACCCTCTGCGAACCGGACGTGGAATTGTCGCCAAATCGTTTATTTGAGGGGAGCATGATAGCATCATCGACGCGGCACTTCATCGCTTTTGAGCATCTGGCATGCGATGAGACAGCGGATTTTTCGTTGATCCAAGTCAATGGTTCTGCGGACCACGTGGCGGCCTTGGGCCGGTTGCTGTCGTGACTGCCCCTGTACAATCCGCACACACGCGATGGATTTATGAGTGAGCGCCGTTGAAGCGAAGAGGCCGGGCTCTCGCCCGGCCTCTTCGTTCTGGATAGGATGCCTGGTCATCGGGCGCGAAGACTCGCTTCGCGCTTTTGTCCCAGGCATGACGAGCGGAGAGGGCGAGCCCTCACAACACCCGATTGCTCTCCTTCACCTTGTCCGCATCGAGATACAAGCTCTCGCCCATCTCCTTGAACTTGGCGCTCATCGTCGCCATGCCGTCCTCGATGACGCCTGACATCGACGCCCCAACGCCCGTCGGGTCGTTCAGTGTCGCGGCGTAGTCGCGGACGTCCTGGGTGATCTTCATCGAGCAGAACTTTGGGCCGCACATCGAGCAGAAATGCGCGACCTTGTGGGCTTCCTTCGGCAGGGTCTCGTCGTGGAAGTTCTTCGCGGTCTCGGGGTCGAGGCCGAGGTTGAACTGGTCCTGCCAGCGGAAGTCGAAGCGGGCGCGTGACAGCGCGTCGTCGCGCAGTTGGGCTGCGGGGTGACCCTTGGCCAGGTCAGACGCGTGGGCGGCGATCTTGTAGGTGATGACGCCGACCTTGACGTCGTTGCGGTCGGGCAGGCCGAGATGCTCCTTCGGCGTGACGTAGCAGAGCATCGCGCAGCCGAACCAGCCGATCATCGCCGCACCGATGCCCGAGGTGATGTGGTCATAGCCCGGCGCGATGTCGGTGGTCAGCGGCCCGAGGGTGTAGAACGGCGCCTCGCCGCATTCCTTGAGCTGCTTGTCCATGTTGATCTTGATCTTGTGCATCGGCACGTGGCCGGGGCCCTCGATCATGACCTGGCAGCCCTTGTCCCACGCGATTTTCGTCAATTCGCCGAGCGTCTCGAGCTCCGCGAACTGCGCGCGATCGTTGGCGTCGGCGATCGAGCCGGGGCGCAGGCCGTCGCCGAGCGAGAACGAGACGTCATACTTGCGCATGAGGTCGCAGATCTCGTCGAAATGGGTGTAGAGGAAGCTCTCCTTGTGATGCGCGAGGCACCATTTCGCCATGATCGAGCCGCCGCGCGAGACGATACCGGTGACGCGGTTGGCGGTGAGGTGGATGTAGGGCAGCCGCACGCCGGCGTGGATCGTGAAATAGTCGACGCCCTGCTCGCACTGCTCGATCAGGGTGTCCTTGTAGAGCTCCCAGGTCAGCTTGACCGGATCGCCGTCGCACTTCTCCAACGCTTGGTAGATCGGCACGGTGCCGATCGGCACGGGCGAGTTGCGCAGAATCCATTCGCGGGTGGTGTGGATGTTGCGCCCCGTGGAGAGGTCCATCACGGTGTCAGCGCCCCAGCGGATCGCCCACACCATCTTGTCGACCTCTTCCTCGACCGACGAGGTCACCGCCGAGTTGCCGATATTGGCGTTGATCTTGGTCAAGAAGTTGCGGCCGATGATCATCGGCTCGAGCTCGGCATGATTGATGTTGGAGGGGATGATGGCGCGGCCGCGCGCGATCTCCGAGCGGACGAATTCCGGCGTGATGAAGGCCGGCACCGCGGCGCCGAAGCTTTCGCCGTCGGCGAGGGCGGCTTCCGCGCGCTCGAGCTGCTGCTTGCGGCCGAGATTCTCGCGCTCGGCGACGTAGATCATCTCCTTGGTGATGATGCCGGCGCGGGCAAACTCGAGCTGCGTGATCTTGTGGCCGTCGAGCCCGCGCAGCGGCGTGTGGTGCGCGGTGAACGCCTTGGCGGCATGCGAGGCGCCGACATTGCCGTTGTCCTCCGGCTTGATGGTGCGCCCCTCATATTCCTCGACGCCGCCGCGCTCCTTGACCCAGGCGAGGCGATTGCGCGGCAGGCCGGTGTTGACGTCGATGGTGACGGCCGGATCGGTGTAGGGACCCGACGTGTCATAGACTGGCAGGTTCGGCTCGCCGGCGCCTTCCGACAGGATGATCTCGCGCAAGGGAACGCGGAGATCGGGTGCGGCCTCCGGCGTCGCAAAAATCTTGCGCGAGGAGGGCAGCGAGCCCGTGGTGACGGCGGGCCGTGTGGTGTCGGGGTTGGAGCGGATGTTCATGAGGGATCCTCCTTTTAGTTCGTTGGCATCGCTGCGCGCGAGTTGAGTACCGCTGTCATCCCCGCGAAAGCGGGGATCCAGTATTCCAGAGGCCGCGGTGGGATACGGAGACGCCGCGGCGTACTGGATCGCCCGGTCAAGCCGGCCGACGACAGCAGGGTGTGTGGAACGAGAGTTTGCATCACGCGGCCTCCGCGCTGAGGCCGAGCCACTGCCGCACCCGCGCATCGGGGTCGGCGTTCTGGGTGACGTCTGAGACGACGGCGATCGAGTCGGCGCCGGCGGCAAAAATCTCGGCGGCGTGCTCGAACTTGATGCCGCCGATCGCGACCAGCGGGATCGCGCCGATCCGCTTCTTCCACTCGGTGATCTTCGCAATGCCCTGCGGTTCGAACCGCATTGACTTGAGCGTCGTGAAGAAGATCGGGCCGAGCGCGACGTAGTCGGGCTTTGCCGCGAGCGCGGTCGCGAGCTCCGCATCGTCGTGGGTGGAGACGCCGAGCGTCAGTTTCGCTTTGCGTATTTCACTGAGATCCGCGTCGGCGAGGTCTTCCTGGCCGAGATGCAGATGCTCGGCGCCGGCGACGATCGCCGCGCGCCAGTAATCGTTGACGACGAGCTTCGTCAGCGTGCCCTTCGTGATCGCCAGCGCGTCGCTGACGATCTGCAGCGCCCCGGCATCGTCGAGCTCCTTCGCGCGCAGCTGGATGGTGCCGACGCCAAGCTTTGTCAGGCGCTCGACCCATTTGATGCTGTCGACGACGGGATAGAACGGATCAGGATACGGCATGCCAGAACGGGGTCCCAACGACAGGGGTGGAGGGGGAGGCGAAGTCGCGGGCTTCCATCAGCCCGGCTTCATAGGCGGTGCGGCCGGCTTCGACGCCGAGGCGGAAGGCGTTGGCCATCGCAACGGGATCGGCGGCCTTGGCGATCGCGGTGTTGAGCAGCACGGCGTCGTAGCCGAGCTCGAGCGCTTCGGCGGCATGCGACGGCGCGCCGAGCCCGGCGTCGACCACCAGCGTGATGTCGGGCAGGCGGTCGCGCAAAAGCTTCAGCGCGTCGCGGTTGGTGATGCCCTTGGCACTGCCGATCGGCGCGGCCCACGGCATCACGACCTTGCAGCCGGCATCGACCAGGCGTGAGGCGACCGAGAAATCCTCGGTGCAATAGGGGAACACCTCGAATCCATCCTTGATCAGGATGGCGGCGGCTTCGACCAGGCCGACCACGTCGGGCTGCAGCGTGTCGTTGTCGGCGATCACCTCGAGCTTGATCCACGGCGTGCCGAACAATTCGCGCGCCAGCTTTGCGGTGGTCACCGCCTCCTTGACGCTGCGGCAGCCCGCGGTGTTCGGCAGCACGGTGACGCCGAGCTCGCGGATCAAGGACCAGAACGCATCGCCGGTCTTGCCGCCGGCGGCTTCCCGACGGAGCGATACGGTGACGATGCTGGCACCCGAGGCGCGGATCGCGCCCTGCATGATCGCGGGCGACGGATAGAGCGCCGTGCCGATCAACAGGCGGGAGGGGAAGGATTTGCCGTAGAAGGTGACCATGTGTCTCCTCACACTATGCCGTCGTCCCGGCGAAGGCCGGGACCCATAACCACGACCGGGCATTGTTGCGACGAGCGTCTCCAAGCGTGCCCAAGGAAGGGCCGCGGCGTATGGGTCCCGGCTCCGTGCGCAAGCGCGCACTCGGCCGGGACGACGTGGAGAGAGTTCGTGCTTGCATCACCATCACCCTCCCTGCCGCGGCGTGATGATCTCGATCTCGTCGCCGGCCTTGAGCACGGTCTCCGCCCAGCGGCTCTTCGGCACCACGTCGTAATTCAGCGCGATCGCGAAATGGGTGCCCTCGTAGTCGAGCTCGGCCAGCAGCGCATCGACGCTGGAAGCCGCGATCTCCCGCTGCTCGCCATTTACAATCATACGCATTGGACGATCACGCGCATTGCATCACCTCATTGTCGATTTCGCCGCGTGCCAGATAGCTCAGCGTCAGCTCGGCCAGCGCCGGCGCCAGCAGGAAGCCGTGACGGTAGAGTCCGTTCACCGTGATGCGGTCCTGCTCGATCCTGATCTTCGGCAGATTGTCGGGAAATGCCGGGCGCAGGCCGGCGCCGAACTCGACGATGCGCGCCTCGGCGAACGCCGGATGCACCACATAGGCGGCGCCGAGCAGCTCCAGTGCCGAGCGCACGCTGACGCCGTTGTCCTCGGCCTCGATCGAGGTCGCGCCCAGCATGAAGCGGCCGTCGCCGCGCGGGATCACGTAGAGCGGCCAGCGCGGATGGATCAGCCGCACCGGGCGGGACAGCTCGACCTCCGCGGTCTCAATGATGATCATCTCGCCCTTGACGCCGCGCAGGCTCGGCTCGCGGTCGCGCGCGGCAAGGCCGCGGCAGTCGATCACGAGGCCGTCGAGATCTTTGGCGAGATCTTGGGCCTCGGCGTCGCTGCCGAACTTGATGGTGCCGCCGGCTTTGGCGATCGCGGCATGCAGTTGCGGCAATACGCGGCGCGGCTCGACATGGCCCTCGTCGGGATAGAACAGGCCATCGCGGAAACGGCCCTCGAGCGACGGCTCGAGCGCACTCACCTCTTGAGCGTCGAGCCGGCGGTGATTGGTGGTGAGCCGGGCAAAGCGCTCGAAATCGGCGCGGTCGCGCGGATGCGCCACCACCAGCGAGCCGTTGAACGGGGTTTTGGGGAAATGCTGCCGCCACAGATCGAGCGCGCGGATGCCGAGCCGCGAGATCACGGGCTCCGACGCCTCCGCCTCGCACCAGGGCGCCAGCATTCCGCCGGCGAAGTGGCTTGTGGATTCCGTCATCGCGGCGTCACTGCGCTCATGCAGGGTGACGGCCCGTCCGGCCTCTGCGAGCAATAGCGCATGCCAGGCGCCGGCTATGCCTGCGCCGATGATGGAGACGGGGGAATCCCCCCGCGGTCTTGACGTCTGATACATCCCTGTCCCTTCGCCGGCATGACCCGGATCAGGTTCAAAGGGTCACCGCGGTCCCGAACTGATCGCCGTGATGGCGAAGTCCAAGCTTGCGGTATCTCAGCTCCTCCTTCGGAGCACCCCTCGGAACGCCCCTAATGTAGGCGGATGGGCGGGTGTGTCAACTTGTATGCCAGGGACGGCACGCCGCGACGTGCGCAAAACTCTCGTGCCCCGGACGCAGCGCAGCGCGACAGCGGTGCGCTGCTGAGCCGGGGCCCACCATCCTCGAACATTGGTCCCGGCTCCGCGGAGCAAGGCTGCGCGTCGCACCGCGTCCGGGACACGAAAGCACTTATTTTTCGGCTTGTTCCGCCGTCGCCTCGGCGTTATTCGGCGTCATCTGGTCCTGTTTGGCGAGCTCTTTCGGTGCTGCACCCGCGCCGCCATGCTTCGCCTGCTTGAGGTGATCCCCGCGCTGGCGCTTTGCGACATAGTAATAGCCGCCCGCGAAATAACGCACGGCTCGGTCGTGATCGCCATTGGCGGCGCGAAAGGCGCCGGCGAGGTATTTGACGCCGTATTTGAGGTTGGTTCCGGGGTCGCGCAGACCTTCGGCGGTACCGGTGTAGCCGAGGCCGCGCGCGGTGCCGAGCTTGATCTGCATCAGCCCGATGGTGCCGCCGCGCCCGATCAGCTGCGGATGGTACTTGCTCTCGCGCACAATGACGCGATGCACCAGCTCTTCCGGCACCAGGTTCGCCTGCGCCTCGGCTGCCACCATCGCCTCATATTGCGCGCGCGATTGTGCATGCGCGCTGGTGCCGGAGGCCAGCACCGCAATCGCGGCAAGGCAGCCAAGAAGGCAGCTAAGGGCTTGTACGGTCTTCATCTCGGTCGCTCGGGGCTTTCAGATGCGCGTCGGTTCTGCGGTCTGATTGGTACGGCGAGCGGGCAGGAATGTGGCAAAACCTTCGCATCAGCGAAGGTTCTGCATCCGTGATTGTCCGGATGGCGGTGAAGTGGACAACGCGTTTGCGGAAACAGATGCTTCAAATTGTTTGCTTCAATTGTCTCAGCCAAGAATTGTCTGCTTCAGTTTTTCCGCTCCAATTTTCTTGGCCGCTTTTTGCCGCACGCTATCCACAAAGGTTTTTCGTGCAAACGATTCGGTGAAGGTTTACACTTCATCCATGGCAGCGCGCACTCAGTCAGCGCGTCTGTCCCTTCCAAAGCACGCAAGAAAACATCATTCGGGAGATGCGCCATGGTCCGTCAGGACACAGGCTATATGCCTCGCGAAAATCCCTGCGCGCAATGCGGCAAGCCGATCGCCCGCCCCGATTGGGTGGAGCACAGTGAGGGGCGCACGTCTTATCTGTGGAATTGCCGCGCCTGCAATTACCGCTTCGAGGCGATCGCGATCTATGACGTAGCGCAGCTCACGCCACTCGCCGCCTGAATCTTTGTTGTCGCTCAGATCAGCCTGATCAGGCCGCAGATTTCTGCGGCGGCTGCAACTGCTGCTGACGCGCCGGCAATTCGATCCGGACCACGAGCCCGTGCGGCTTGCGATCGTGCAGCGACAGCGTGCCGCCATGCGCGAGCACGATGGCGTTGGCGATCGACAGGCCGAGGCCGAAGCCCTCGGCCTCGTCCATGTTGCGCGCCTGGTCGCCGCGCACGAACGGCTCCAGCACGGTCGCCTTGTGCGCGTCCGAAATGCCGGGGCCGTCGTCCTCGATGTCGACGACGAGACTGTTAGCCTTGACGTCGAGCCGGACGGCGACTTCGCCGCCGAAGCGTGCGGCATTTTCCACCAGATTGGTGATGCAGCGATGCAGGTCGGCGGGCCGCGCGGTCGCCATGGCGTGCTGCGGCCCCTCGTAGCTCACCTTGTGCCCCATGTCGGCGAACTGGTCGGTGACGAGGTGCAGCGTGCTCGCGATGTCGACCAGCGTCATCTCCTCGAGCTTGCGGTCGTTGCGGAGGAACGACAGCACCGATTCCAGCATCGAGCGCATCTGGTCGAGGTCGCGCAGCATGCGGTGGCGATGGGTCTCGTCCTCGATGAACTCGGCGCGCAGCCGCATCCGCGTGATCGGCGTGCGCAGATCGTGGCTGATCGCGGCCAGCATCTTGGTGCGGTCGTCGATCAAGGCGGTGATGCGCTCGCGCATCCGGTTGAGCGCCTTGGCCAGCGAACGGATCTCCTCCGGGCCGCGCTCGGGCAGCGGCGCGGCGGCGCCGTTCAGGCTGAAGGTCTCGGCGGCCTTGACGAAGGACGACAGCGGCGCCGTCAGCGCCCATGCCGCCCACAGGCCGAGCAGGGTGACGCTGATGACGGCGAACAGCACCGTCATCATCCACGGCCCACCCCAGAACGGCCGCATATGCTGATCCGGCATCAAGTTGGCGGCGAACATGGCGCCATCGGGCAGGCGGATCGCGACGCGGCGGATGTCGCCGTCATGCGGCGTGCTGCCCGCCTCGCGCGGCAGCGAGAAGACGTGATAGCCGGCGCCGAGCCGTCGCAGCGCGTGCAGGTTCGGCGTGTCGGTCTCGGTGAGCGCGCCGGTATCGGCCGGCAGGTCGCCGATTGCGAGTTGCGGGAAGGCTCTGATGACATCAGCCAGGAGCCGCGGCCGCTCCGATGCCGGGGCATGCCCCAGCAATTGTGCCGCAGCGGCGAGCTGGGCGTGGCCGCGATCCGAAGGCTCCGCCCTGTCAGGGCGATGGATCAGGAAGGTGGTGGTAATGATCAGATGCAGCGCGACGATCGAGACGACAACCAGCGCCGCCATCTGGGCGCCGATCCCCCGCAGACTCAGCACGCGCAGCAGCTTCATCGTCAGTTGCTCGTGGCGGCAACCGCCTCCACCCTCGGAGTGAACACATAGCCGCCGGAGCGCACAGTCTTGATCATGGTGGCTTCCTGCGGATCGGGCTCGATCTTGCGGCGAATGCGGCTCACCAGCACGTCGATCGAACGCTCGAACGAGCCGGCGCTGCGGCCCTGCGTCAGGTCGAGGAGGCTGTCGCGCGACAGCACGCGACCGGGCCGCTCGCAGAAGGTGCGCAGCAGGTCGAATTCGGCGCTGGTCATGGCGACGCGCGCACCCTCCGGGTTGCGCAGCTCGCGCAGGCGGATGTCGATGCGCCAGCCCAGGAAGCTCAGCGTGGTCGCGCCCTCGATCGCGCTGGCGTTGCGCGCGGCGGCCTGCCGGCGCAGCACCGCGTTGATGCGCGCCAGCAGCTCGCGCGGGTTGAACGGCTTGGCCAAATAGTCGTCGGCACCCATCTCGAGGCCGAGGATGCGGTCGACGTCCTCGCCGCGCGCGGTCAGCATGATGATCGGTGTCTGCGACTCCGCGCGCACCTTGCGGCACAGGCTGAGGCCGTCCTCGCCGGGCAGCATGACGTCGAGCACCAGGAGATCGACCCGGTGGTCGGTCATGGCCTTGGCCATTTCGCGGCCGTCGGAGGCGGTCGTGACATGGCAGGAATTGGTCCGGAGATATTTTGCGATGAGGGACCGCGTCTCGCGGTCGTCCTCGACGACTAGGATATTGGGCGCAGCCTGGGTCATACCGACTCTTTTGTCCGTGATTCGGGGGAAGCGGCTCAGGAATTTTGTTTCAGTATATTTCTGAAATCTTGCCCGGCTGACGGAGTTTACAGGTCGCCGGGGCCGAGAAAAGTTATCGTTCTGTCATCAAGCCAATGCGTTGAAATTCGGGCCGATCTGTTGCCGGCCGGAGCCCCGGGGTCCGTGATCACGGCAGCCCGAAAAGGAAGCCTGGCTGTCATATCCGGGGCCGGAACCCGAACCCCGGCGACGCGTTGTTTCTACTTTCAGGCGAGGAGGGTGAGATGGCTGTCGAGGTCAGTACCGAGACGACGACCGACACCAGCATCAGACCGCATCAGCTCATTGCAAGCGATCGGGTCGAAGGTACCGCGGTGCGCCGGGCCAACGGGGACATGGTCGGCCACATCGAGCGGCTGATGATCGACAAGATCTCCGGCAAGGTGTCGTACGCGGTGCTGAGCTTCGGCGGTTTCCTCGGCATTGGAACCAATTTGCTTCCGCTGCCTTGGGGCCGGTTGCACTACAACCTGAAGTTCGAAGCCTACGAGCTCGACATCGAGGATGACGAGCTGAAGCGCGCACCGTCGTTCCGCGCCGACAAGGATTTCGACTGGGGCGACCGCTCGCAGGAAGTCGAGCTGCATCGCTTCTACGGCGTGCCGCCATACTGGGGCGGCTTCTGAGCGCGCGGCACTTCGCGCAAACATTGCGGCGAGCGCCAGCCCGTTGCGACGAAGGTGCAGCGCGGTTCGCCGGGACGACTTAGTGAGCCAAACATCGTCACATCAGGGACTGCGCGTCCGGCGCAGTCGTGAGGCTCAACCGCAACCTACTTGAGAGATCAAGATCGCTCTCGTCAAGCACCGCAGCGTTCGCTGCGCTTGACGTCCCCACGCTCCGGTTTGCTGCATCGCTTCCCTGCGCGTTCCCAAGTGACGTTCCCGAGTAGTGGGGCGGCTTTTGATCGCAGGCCCGGTAGGAACGGTTGCCGAGATGACAGGTTCTCCCTGCAACGATTTTGCGAAATGAGGAGAGCCATATGTTGATGAAATCCATCATTGCCGGCGTTGCCGGCACCGCGCTGCTTGCAACCGCAGCCTTTGCGCAGACGCCGACCGACAAGGGCGACAAAATGTCCCCGGCGGCATCGACGACATCGACCACGTCACCGGCCTCGTATCAGGGCAACTGGCGCGCCTCGAAGGTCGTCGGCCTCAGCGTGTACAACGACAAGAACGAGAGCGTCGGGTCGATCAATGATCTCCTGATGGACAAGGACGGCGCCATCAAGGTGGTCGTGATCGGCGTCGGCGGCTTCCTTGGCGTCGGCGAGCATCTGGTCGCCGTGCCGCTCGACAAGGTGAAGTTCGCAAGCGAGCCGGTCGCCTATACCGGCGCGTCGAACACCGGCAGCACGACCAAGTCGACGACCACCACGGGCGCGGCACCGGCTGCGACGGCATCGAAGCCGAATCCCTGGTATCCGGACCACGCAGTGTTCAATGCGACCAAGGATGAGCTGAAGGCGATGCCGGAGTTCAAATACGCGACCGAGTAACGCGCATCGCATGCTATGAAAGCCAAACGCGCCCGGTGCTGCCGGGCGCGTTTTGTTGTGCTTTGCACGAAAGGCCGCTCGTCTGCTGTCGCACGAGACGCCGCGGTCTCATACTTGATGTTGCGGAAACCTCTGCCTGGTTCATACTGCCGCCAATCCCTTCCTCCAGAGCTATTTCCGATCCGATGGAATCGGAACGGAGCGCTAGATTCTTGTTTGACGCGTTTTCTTCACGCGAACCGGTATCCACTTCGCTCGAAAACGCTCTAGAGTGCCTCGACTTCACGATCCATTGGCCGAGGAAGAATACTCCGACGCCTGCAAGAGGTGACGACCATGGACGTCGACAAGGCCACCGCAGTGATTTCCGCAGCTGGCATTGAGCTGACCGATCGGCGCCGGAACGGCACGGATGATGGCTGGTCCCTCAGTTTCTCCAATGGCGCTGTCCTGGAGGTCAGGGACAATGGGGAAGTCTCCGCTTCCGGCAAAGGGGCCGAGGCGGTCGCAGGCCTTCTCGGGTTGCCCAAAAAATCTGGCTGAGGCTGACGCCACGACCGGGCGCCGGGCTCGGTGTGAGCCTTCACTTCGCCGGCTGATATCCGTCGGTCAGCGTCCCGAGAAAGGCAACGACATCGTCGATCTCGGCCGACGTCAGGGCTGGCTCATCTCCAGCCTTGCGGTCAAACGGCGGATCCATGCAGACGTTGGCCTTTGGCCTGTCGGGCAGATCGTCATATTTGTCGATGCTGCCGTCGGCGTTGCGCGGGTACCAACGCTCGGGCCGGGTTTCCCGCTCGACATAGAACCGCACGGAGTCGCGCAGGGAATGCACCGCGCCGTTGTGAAAGAAGGTCTGGCGTAGCGCGACATTGCGGAGTGTCGGGGTACGGAAGAGGCCGCAATAGTCCTCGCGCTTCAGGAAATCCGTGCGTAGGGGTCCACAGAGGCCGAGGTCGAAATAGGCCGGGTCCTTGTTGGCGGGAATGTCGGGATTGCGCGGCACGCCGAGAGCAATCAGTCCGTAATCGGTGAACTGGGGCGGGGTGCCGTCATTGCCCCGCCGGCTGATGTGGCAAGAGGCGCAATTGCCCTTGTTCGCTGCATTGAACAGGTCGAGCCCCCGCGCTTCCGCGGGTGTGAGTTCGGCCTTGCCGGCCAGCATCGCGTCATATTTGCTCGAATAGGGATAAAAAGTCCGATAGTCCTGCTGGTACACTTCGAGTGCCTTGAGGGCCGTCTTGTACACGGTGGCGGGATTGGCGGCCTTCTTGGGCCCGGCAATTGCCGCGATCGCCTTGCCATGGCCAGCGGCGAGCACCCGGCCGGCCACGTCGGCCTCGTTCCGATTGCCCATTTCGAAATCCGAAAGCAGCGGAATCCTGGCCTGGTCGGCACCACGGTCGACCCGCCCGTCCCAGGTGAGGCCACCCGTCGGGCCATTGTCGACGCTTTCGTCGGCCTCGTCCTCGGAATCATGGAAATGCTCGGTGAAGGACGGCACCACCTGCAGATATTTCAGGGAGGGGACGGCGCGCACCCCTGGCTGACGCAGGTCGCCACCTCCCAGTTGCACCGCCATGGCATTGGCCGGGCCGAAACCGCGGGCGGGATCGTGGCAGGATGAACAGGCGAGCTTGCCCGACGGCGAGAGAGATGGATCGAAGAACAGGGCCTGACCGAGTGCGCTGAGACGCTCGGCCAGCCGGCGCGCCTCGGCACGCGACATTTCCTGCCTGGCCTGGCCGGGACCGATGGTCAAAGCCAGCAACACGATCGCGGACGCGAAAGCCCGATACTTAATCCGCATGTTGCAAACCGCGCCTATGGCTGGACATCGTCATGGCGATCCGAAGGTGCCTTTGCCGAGCGTCTGGGCTATGACGAAGACCGAACGGAACGATAGCAACAATCCGGTGAGTGCAGGGGGCTGGAATGCGAACGAAATCGGCGGTTGTCGTTTTTGCATCGAGTTTCTTCATCGGTGCGTGCGGTCCGGCGCTGGCAGCCGGGGACAGTCCGGGCGCCAAGAAGGATGCCGCCGGCGATCTGGCGCTGATCGACACGGTCGTGGTGATCTATGCGGAGAACCGCAGCTTCGACAATCTCTACGGCAGTTTTCCGGGCGCGAATGGCGTGGCCAAGGCGTCCGCCTCGACGCGGATCCAGCGCGATCGCGACGGCAAGCGGTTCCGTGAGTTACCGCCGATCTGGGAAGGCCTGACCGCCAAGGGTGTCACGCCGCCGATCACCCAGGCCGAGACCGAGCATCTGCCCAATCGCCCCTTCTATGCTGACGATCCGAAGGGCTTCAGGCTGAGCTACGGCACCATCACGCGCGACCTCTGGCACCGCTTTTATCAGAACCAGATGCAGATCAATGGCGGGCGTAACGACAAATTCGTTGCCCATGCCGACTCGGGCGCCCTGGTGATGAGCCTGTGGGACGGATCGAAATTGGCGATGTGGAAGGTGGCCGAGAAATATGTGCTGGCCGACAATTTCTTCATGGGGGCCTTCGGCGGCTCCTTCCTCAACCATCAATGGCTGGTCTGCGCCTGCGTACCTTACTATCCCCGTGCCGATACCAACCCCGCCAAGCCGTCGATCTCCGTTGTCGAGCGCGATGGCGTGACGTTGACGCAGGCCGCCAACTCGCCGAAATCGGCGATGGACGGCATTCCGAAATATGCCGGCGACGGCAATCTCACCCCTGATTTCTACGCCGTGAACACCATGCAGCCGCCCTATCAGCCGAGCGGCAACGACCCCGCGAAGGATGGCGACAAGGCCTATGCGGATCCGAAGAATGCGACGACGCTTGTGCCGCAGATCGAGCCGACCATCGGAGATTTGCTCAGCCTCAAGCACGTGACGTGGGCCTGGTATGGCGGGGCCTGGCAGGATGTGCTCGACCATGGCAACAAGTCGCCGGTGCCGAACTTCCAGTATCACCACCAGCCTCTCAATTACTATGCGAGCTTCGCCCCGGGCACCGCGGCCCGTGCCGAGCATCTGCTTGACGGCGGCCTGGCGGGCAAGGAGTTCATCAAGGCGATCGACGACGGCAAGCTGCCGCAGGTTTCCTTCTACAAGCCGCAGGGCGACCTCAACGAGCATTCGGGCTATGCCGATATCCAGGCCGGCGACAGCCATATCGCCGATGTCGTCGCGCATCTCGAGAAGAGCCCGCAATGGCCGCATATGCTGGTCGTCATCACCCATGACGAGAATGGCGGCCTGTGGGATCACGTGGCGCCCCCGAAGGGCGATCGGTGGGGCCCTGGCTCACGCATCCCGGCCATCATCGTCTCTCCGTATGCGCGCCGCGGTTATGTCGACCATACGCCGATGGACACGACATCGATCCTGCGCTTCATCACGCGCCGCTTCGAACTGCCGACGCTGCACGGCATCACCGTGCGCGACGCTGCGATCGCCGCTCGTGGTCAGAAGCCGCTCGGCGACCTGACCAGCGCGCTGGCGCTTAAGGGGAAGTGAGGCGGAGGCTGTGTACCCGTCCGCCTGCGCTCAGGAGCCAGAGCGCGAGGCGCTTCCGCTCACGCTTGCCATCGGCCACAGGCCGGGCAGCATCGCTTTCAGATGAACGTGTGACCGCGGCGCTGCACGACATGCATCCGCGGCCTTCGCATCGCCGGCGTCACCAGCCCAGTTCACGGAGATAGGCCGCACGGGCGGCGACTCCGGTGTGGGTGAAATCCGTGAAGACCCCGTCCACGCCGAGGCGGAAGAACTTCAGATATTCCAGGCCCGGATCGCCGCGATAGTCGGCCGCCAGATATTTCTTCTCGTTCCGGAAGGTGAAGACATGCACGAACAGGCCGAGCTTGTGCGCATCGGCAATGACGCTGGTTGCTTCCTGCGTCGAGGCCTCCGGCGTCGATCCCTTGTAGGGCTTGCCGTCGGCGTTGCTGTCTTTCCAGGGTGAGATCTTCAACGGAACGATATACGCCTTCCACGGACCGATGCCGTCGGCATAGGTCTTGATCTCCGCGAGGCCCTCAGGGGTCAGCATCGCATCGAAGCCGCGCGAGTCGCCCGCAACCGTCCAGTCGTACGGGCGGGAATTGGCGATGTTGTTCAGCAGGACCTTGCCGGTCTTGAAGTCGACACCGTTGCCGTCGATCAGCTGGACCTGCCGCGTTTCCAGTCCATGGCCGCGCATGTATTTCAGACTGCCGGCCTCGAAGCTCTGAACGACGATCGGAGCGTCCTTCGCGTTGAGGCCGTTCTCCTTGATGATCTTGATCAGGGCATCCTCGAGCGGGTGGCTCCCGGGCGCACCGCAGCCATTGGCGATGGCCTGGGCATTGTTCCAGCTCGGATTCTTGGTTTCCGGATAGACCGAGATGGGACGTCCCGTTGCCTTGCTCTTGGCCTTGGCGATGTCGATGATGTCCTGGAAGCTGATGATCGGGAATTTGCCGTTGAACAGCTTCGGCCTCTCGTTGGCCGCATCATAGGTGGTGCCGGCGATCCAGTTCTTCAGCTCGGCCATGGTGAAGTCGGTGATCGACCAGTCGTTGGTGTGGTCATCGCCATCCACGATCAGTGCTTTCAGCACCGATTTGGGATCGGCCGGATCGATGAGATCGGTGAGGTAGTCGGCTGGCCCGCCGGTGGGAGCTTGCGCCCATTTCCCCTTGACGAGGACACCCGGCGCCGTGCGCTTGCGGGCCGCAACCTCCGGATTGGTCTTCGCCACCTCGGCAATGTTGGTGTTGTCGCCGAGCCACGGGTTGTGGCGTGCCACCAGCACGCAATCCCTGGTCAGGTGCAGGTCCTCTTCGAGCGAATCCGTTCCGAGGTCGGCGGCGAGCTCATACGATGCATCGGTCTCCTCGGGCACCAGGCCCGGCACGCCGCGATGCCCGATGACGAGCGGCGGCTTTCCATCGAGGGTCAGGAAGGGCTTGTTGCCGGCCGGCACTGACGTGGTTTGCGCTGACGCGATCGATGGCGGGAGCATCGCCAAAGCCGCCGCACCGAACAGCATCGCTGCGAGATGTACTTTCCGTCCTGAACGAATGTGCTTCACGGCCACGCCTCCATCTTTGGTGTAGCGTCGGGTCCAGTGCCACAAGGGCCGAGCCGTTCGACGCTGCTGTCTTCTTGTCTCAATCTCCTGACAGCTGGATGACTGTCGGGCGGGGTGGGCCGACAAAGCTTTTGAAATGCATCGCGGCGACGCGCACGTCACCGCGGTTCGGGGCCGACCGTCGCGCGCTTCATCGCTCGATCCGGACGGTCATGCCGGGCTCGAGGCCTTCCGCGGCGCCGGCGGGATCGAGACGCAGCCGCAGCGTGCTGCGGTCATGATCGCCGATCACGCGCTCGGCCTGCCAGGTGGCGAAGGTGCCGAGCGGCCGCAATTCGGTGATCGCGGCCTTGGTCGCGCCGCCGGTGGCATTCCGGATCACGTTCACGGTCTTTCCGATCGCAAGGCCGTCGAGATGGTCCTCGCGCACGTTGAACGACAGCCATTGCTTGCCGGCCGCCGCGACCATCAGGATCGGCTGGCCCGCGCGAACGTTCTCGCCCACTTCCGCAGCGATGACACTGACCACGCCGTCGGCCGGCGCGCGCAGCACCATCTTGTCGAGCCGGCGTTCGAGCACCGCGACGGCGGCCGCGGCCGCCTGCACCTGGGCGTCGGCGATGGCGCGCTCCTCCTTGGTCGGCCCCGCCACTGCGGCGTCGTAATTGGCTTGGGCTGCCGCCACGCCGGCGCGCGCCGCCGCCACGTCATTCTCGGCCTGGTCGAGTGCCTGCTGGGTTTCAAAACTCTGGCTCGCCAATGTGCTGATCCGCTTGAGCTGGACCTCGACATAGTCGAGGCGCGACTTGGCCTTGGAGATGGCCGCCTTAAGGGAATCGACCTGCTCGCGGCGAACGCCGGCATAGACATTGTTGCGGCTTGCGACCGCAGCGGCGAGCGCGGCCCGCGCCTGGTCCGCCTGCGCGGTCAACTCGACCGCGGAGAGCTTGGCGAGAACGTCGCCTGCGTGCACCTGCGCGCCTTTCTCGACCGCGATCGACATAAGCTGGCCGTTCACCTCCGGCTCGACCCTGACCTCGGTCGAGCGCACGACACCGACGGTTGCGGGGGACGACGTCGCGCGGTTCTCGGAATAGATCAGCGCGCCCGCGACGAGCACAAGCGGGACCGCGATGATGGCGATGCGCCTAGCGTTGGGCATGTTGCGGTCCTCTCTTGAACACCAGCGCCGAGATCACGGCGAGTGCGAAATAGCCCAGCGCCAAACACCACAGTCCGAGCCAGTCATGCGAGACCTCCCAGATGCTGGCGCCGAGCTGGTTGATGCGCACGAGGCCGTCGATCGCGGAGTCGGCCGGAAACAGCCGGCCCAGCGCGGTGGCCGCAGCGGGGATGGCCTCGCGCGGCCATGCAAAGCCGGCGGTGAAGAATTGCGGCAGGCTGGTCGCCAGCAGCAGGATGGTGGCGTTTTCCGGCCGCGTGAACCAGGCGCCGATCGCCTGTCCCATAAAACTCGTCGCCAGCAGGAAGACGGTCGCCAGCGCGAAGATCTGCGGCAGATGCCCCAGCGTCGAGAAACCGTAGACGCGCGGCAGCACGATCAGATAGAGCGCGAGCGCCGGCAAATAGATCGTCAGATGGGCGATGCCGCGCCCGAACACGCCGGCGAACGCGCCGCGGCCGCTGGCCAGCGCCGTGCCGGTCAGCATCGCCGCGCCGATCAGGAGCGTCTGCTGCAGGATCAGGATGAATGCCGCCGGCACGATGTAGCTCGCATAGCCGCCGACCGGGTTGAAGATCGGTTGCAGCAGAACATCGGCCGGGCTGAGGCTCGCGAGCTTCGCCTTGACCAGGCTGCCGTCGGAGCGGCCGCCCCGCGACACCAGCTCCGATGTCAGCGTGCCGATCGCGGTGGCGACGCTGCTGGCGGTCGACCTGAAGACGAACAGATAGGTGGCGTCGGCGTAGACCGGAATGTGGGCGGTGATGCCCTTGAGCACGTCGCGCTCGGTATCGGGCGGGATCTGGACCGCGGCAAACGCCTCGCCGCGATCGATCGCGGTGCGCGCCTCCGCCAGCGTGCGGGCGCGCACCGTCACGCTCAACGTGCCGCTGGCATCGAGCGTCTCGACAATCTGGCGGGAGAGATCGCTGAGATCATTGTCGACCACCGCGATCGGCAGCTTGCGCAGGATCTGGTTCAGATAGGGCTGCGGATAGTAGATGCCGTAGATCAGCGGGGCCAGGAACAAGAGGGTGAACGCGCTGCGCGTTCCGAGCACGCGTCGCCACTCTCCGATGAAGGCGCCGCCGACGCCTGGCGATGTCTGTTCGCTAACCGGAGGTTCGGCCGGCCTCTCTGTCGCGAACCAGCCCCTGCGCGTCAGGCTCGCCATGCGCAGCCATGCGAGGCCGGCAAACAGCAGCGCGAGGCCGGCGAGCGCGGCGAAGGGAACAGCGGATTCCGTTGCCGGCAACCCGCGCGCCGCCTGTCCCATCAGGACTGCCATGTACCAGCGCAGCGGCAGGATCGCGCTCCAGACCTGCGCAAACGTGTTCATGCCGATGGTGGGAAAGCCGACGCCGGCGTAGCCGAACGCAGGCGAGGCGATCAGGCCGGCAAGTCCCAGCCCGGTCGCGAGATCGCCGACCAGAAGTTGCAGCAGCGCGCCGACCGACAGATAGGCGATGATGAGGAGCGAGCCGGCGGCGATCATCAGCAACGCGTCGCCCTTGAAGGGAATCTGCAGCACGCCCTCCAGCACCAGCGGCTGGGCCAGCATGATCACGATGAAGATCACAAACAGCGGCGCCAGCTTGCCGGCAAGTGCTGCGACCGGATCGCCGCCGGCGCTTGCGAGCCACTCTCGCGCATTGCGGCGGCGGAATTCGGAGCCGACCGAATAGCCCGCTGCGAGCGTGATCACCACATGGATGATGGTGGGCAGCAGCGCACGCAACAGGAATTGCCCGTAGTTCTTCTGCGGATTGACCAGTGCGATGGTCTCCGCGCTCAGCGTGCCCATTGAGGCCGGCGCCGGTGCCGCGCGGCTGGCCGGAGCTGCCGCGTTCGCCGCGGCGGTCAGTGCATCGCTCAGCCCGGAGGACGCGATGCCGGCCGCCGTCAGGAATTGCTGGTTGTAGAAGCCGACGACCTGCGGGCGGCGATCGGCCTTCAGGTCGCGGTCGAAATTCGGCGGGATGAAGATCGCCGAAATCGCCTTGCCGGACCGGATGTCCTGCACGGCGGTCGACAGCGATCCGGAATCGTCGACGATTCGCAGGCTCGGCGACGCCGCGACATGCTGCATCAATGCGCGCGAGCTATCCGACTTGTCGGCGTCGACGATCGTGACGCCGAGACTGCGGATCACCGGCTGGCTGAACACGGTGGTGAGCACCACGAAGGCGAACAGCGGCACGCCGAAGATCAGGAGCAGCGCGACGCGGTCGCGGAACAGCCAAAGGCACTCGCGCTGCGCGACCAGCCAGAATCCCGGCTTCGATGCCAGCCTCATTGGCGCGACCGCCAATCGAGATAGGCGCTCATGCCCGGCCGCAATTCGGGCACCGGTTGCACCGGATAGGCGCGGATCGAGAATGTCCGCAAATCGAAATCGCCGGTGGCGCGCGTCGCCCGCCAGCTCGCATACTCGCCCTTGGTTGCGATCAGCTTGACCTCGACCGTGACGTGACGGTCGTCGAGCGCGGGAATGCGGACGTCGAACTTGTCGCCGACCTTGAGGCCCTTGACCAGATCCTCGCGCAGATCGAAGTGGACCCAGAGATCGCCGAGATCGATCAGGGTCACCAGCGGCACGCCCGGCGAGACATATTCGCCCGGCTCGACATTGCGCTGATAGACCTGCGAGGCGATGGGAGCATAGACCGCGAGTTGATCGATGACCGATTTGACACTCTGAATGTCCGCTTCGGCCTTCCCGACATTGGCTTTCGCGATCGCGCGCTCTTCCTTGGTGTAGCCGTTGACCGCCTGCTCATAGGCCGACTTGGCCTGATCGAGCCCGCGCTCGGCTTCATGTAGCGCGTCGGTGGTCTGGTCGAGACGCGCCTGCGGCGCGTTGCCTTGCTCGGTCAGCGTCTTGGCGCGATCGAAGGTCTTCTGCGCCAGCACCTGGGCTGCCTCCGCGCGCTCCATCTCCGCCTTCCGCGCGGCGATGGTTTCGGCCCGTGTGCCAACCAGAACATTGGCGAGTTGGGCATCGGCAACCGCCTTGGCCGCGCGCATTTGATCTTGTTTTGCAAGGGTTTCCGGATTGTCGATGCGCACCAGCACGGCGCCCGCGGTGACATTCTGGCCGCGCTCGACCGGAATCTCCTTGACCCTGCCGTCGACGCGCGCGGCGATATCGAGCCGCGTCGCATCGACCTCGCCCTGCACCAGCAGCGGCTCGGGCCGCAGCAGATAATAGATCGACAGCGCAACGATGATGGCGGCAATGACACCGACGATGATGGCCGGCGTGCGCGTCGCAGCGTGCGGATTCGCGGGCGGATTCTCTTGGCCTGGTGCAGATGTCGGCTCGGGCGTGCTTTGGTTTTCGTTACCAGAGGCTTGCACGTCCATGGCTCACTCCACTTGGCTCATGACCACGATAGCCATTCACTATGGCGCGGATGTTAAATCCTGTCCAACCTCGGCGGACTTGTTCAATTGTGCTCCGATTTGATCAATCGCGTTGCAAGCAGGCGCGCCCGGGGGGCTGCCGGGCGCGCTTCCGCTTCTCGCTGGTCGGCCCCTCGCGCGTACGGTCGGCGGCGAAGGCGAGTTGGTGTCACGTAGCCAGGCGGGCTCAGGCGCGCGGTGCGCGATACTCGGCGCGTGTCACCAGCCAGTCCGCTGCGGCCGCAAGGTCCGGCTCTGCGCCCAGGCCTGGTCCGTGCGGCAGCGGGAACAGTCCCTGCTGCACGCGCGGGAAAGGTTGCGCCAGCGCTTCGCGCAACGGATTTTCCATCACGTCATGCTCGAGCAAGCCGGGGCCGCCGACCGCGGCGAGCACCTGGGCCGCAGCAAGCAGACCGACGCCGCTGCCGAGCCAATGCGGACAGTAGGAGCGTCCCGCCTGCACCGCGCGCCGGCCGACAGCAGTGGCGCCGGTGACGCCGCCCCATTTCAGCATGTCGGGCTGTACCACGCCGTGATGACCGCTGCCGATCAAGGTTGCGAACGCCTCATAGCCCAAGACGTTCTCGCCACCCGCCAGCGGAACCGGCGACAGCAACGCAAGTTCTGCCCATTCGACGGCAGGGCGGTCGGCTGCAAGCGGCTCCTCGATCCAGCCGAGGCCGAACGCGCCGAGCCGCGGCACCGCGCGGCGCGCTTCAGCAAGATCCCAGCCCTGGTTCGCATCCACCATCAGCCGTTCGCCCGATCGCAAGTCGCGCGTGATGTTGGCGACAACGGCGGTGTCGGTTTCGCTGCCGAACGCGACCTTGACCTTGAAGGCGCGGAATCCGGCGTCACGACAGCGCGCCACCGTCTCTGCGGCGGTGTCGGGATTGAGGCCGCTTGCATAGGCGGGCACCACGTCGCGCGCCGCCGTCCCGGCGAGCATGGCGCGCAGCGATTGTCCGGCGCGCCGCGCGGCAAGATCCCACAGCGCGAGGTCGAGCCCGCCGAGGCAGGCGGCAAACGGGCCGGGCTCCGCGCCCTGCAGCGCCCAGCGGTGGGTCCGCGCGGTCAGGGTGTGCCAGGCGTCCGCGGGATCGAGATAGGTTCCGGCGAGCGCCGCGGAGCAGATCACGGTTTCGAGCAGCCGCATCTTGTTGTCGGCGCTGTAGGGCGGGAAGTTGCACCAGATCTCTCCCCAGCCATGCGCGCCGTCGGAATCCTCGACGCGCAACAGCAGGACGCTGCGCCGTGGAATGCTGCCGAACGAGGTCTTGACGGGCTCGCTCACTTCGGCGCGAAACAAAAATGCCTCGATGCGCGCGATGCTGATGGTCATGGTTGCTGCTCCCTTTCAATGATGCGTGTGCGTGTCACAGCATCGAAACGTCAATTCGAACAGGGTGCCGGCTCAAGCCCTCTTCAGCGTCGCCGGCGCATTCGCGGCGCCGATGAAGCGGCTGCTCACGATGATCGGCGCCAGCACCGCGGCGACGAAGGTGAGGACGGCGAGGAAGTAGAGCCCGGCCTCGTAGCTGTGCGTGGCATCCTTGATCCAGCCGATCACATAGGGTCCGACGAAGCCGCCGAGGTTTCCGATCGCGTTGATGAGCGCGATGCCGGCGGCCGCGGCATTGCCCGACAGGAAGGTCGACGGCAGCGGCCAGAACGGCGGCTTGGCACCATAGATGCCGACTGCGGCAACCGCCATGACCGCGACGGCGAGCAGCGATCCGGACATCATGCCGGCCGCGGCCAGACCGAACGCGGTGAGGGCGAGCGTCGCGCAAAGCGTCCAGCGGCGCTCATTGTAGCGGTCGGAGATCAAGCCGAAAGCGAGGATGCCTAGCGTGCCGAAGATGTAGGGGACCGAGGTCGTGATTCCGGTCTGCATGTCGGTCAGGCCGAGACCCTTCAGGATCTGCGGCAGGAAAAATGCGAGGCCGAGATTGGCCGTGGTGTTCGCGAACCAGATGAAGGCGAGCGCGAGCACGCGCGCATCCGCCAGGGATTGCAGCACGCTCAGGCCATGGACTGCGATCGCGCGCTCCTCATTGTCGATTGCGTTCTGCAGTCGGCTCCGCTCCTCGAAGCTGAGCCATCGGGCCTCGCTCGGCCGGTCGGGTATCACCTTCAGGAAGACGAGGCCCATCAGCGTGGTCGGCAGGCCTTCGAGGATGAACAGCCATTGCCATCCCTTCAAGCCGGCCAACCCATCCATCTGGAGGATCGCCGTCGAGATCGGCCCGCCGAGCGCGAGCGAGACCGGCACCGCGACGATGAATGCCGCGATCATGCGCGCGCGGTACTGCTGCGGAAACCAATAGGTTAGATACAGGATCACGCCTGGAAAGAACCCGGCTTCCGCAGCGCCGAGCAGAAAGCGCATCACGATAAAGCTGGCAGGCCCTTGCACCAGCGCCATTGCCGCCGCGATCAGACCCCAGGAAATCATGATGCGCGAGATCCAGCGCCTTGCGCCGACCTTCGCCATCATCAGGTTGCTCGGGATCTCGCAAATGAAATAGCCGAGGAAGAAGACGCCCGCTCCAAGCCCGTAGACATAAGACGAGATGCCGATATCCGCATTCATCCTCAGCGCGGCAAATCCCACATTGACCCGGTCGATATAGGCAAGGATGTAGGAGACGAACAACACCGGCATCAGCCGCACGAAAGCCTTCCTTATCGCCCTGTCGGCAACCGGCTCGGACATGCTCGCTCCCGTGTCGTTGTTGTTGTTCGCACATGGCGTGTCGTCTGCCGTCCGGACGTCCGGGCGTCATTCTCTTCGGCGGCGGGCAACGCGCCGGTCAGGCGGATGAGACGCCTTATCGGTCGGCGCGCGCTGCGAACAATGATTTGTTCAGATGGCGCCATCTCAAAAGCAGATGGTGGGTAGTTGCGTCGATCCGTCCCGCCGCGCCGGTCGGCATCGGGGTCGATCCGGAGCCTCGGAATTGTCGAGGAATGTCGAGCCGTTCCACGGCGTTCCGATGCCGCGAAAAATTATACTTTACGGAAGTAAAGTTTTGTGCCATGGTCTGTTCGATCGGGCGGGAAGCGTGCTTGCACCGCCACGAGGCATCGACCGAAAGGGTCGCGAACACCGGGATGAAACGATGATCGAGGAACGCGACATCAGCGTCGCCATGAGGGACGGCACTCGCCTTGCGGTCGACGTCTACCGTCCGGACGCAGCCGGCCAATACCCCGTGCTGTATGCGTCAGCGCTGCACAACAAGGACATCCAGGGACCCGACATCGCCGACATCCTGCCGCCGCAGCCGGCTCACGCGCCGCTGTGGTTCGGTCCGATCGAGGCGGGAGATACGCGGCGCTTCATCGCCAATGGCTATGTCCACGTGATCGCCCAGCCGCGCGGCTCGGCCAAGTCGGAAGGGCATTATGGCCACGAAGACACCGACCATTACGACCTGATCGAATGGATCACGCAGCAGCCATGGTCAGACGGCAAGGTCGGGATGGTCGGCATCTCCGGATTTGCCGGCGAACAATGGCGTGCAGCCGCGCAAGGACATCCCGCGCTGAGGGCCATCTTCCCCTATGACGCGTGCAGCGCGTATGGTGGCATGTTCGGATACCGCGACTTCAATCCCGGCGGCGTCCTGCACAGCTTCCCTTATCTGCTCGACGTCTTCAGCACGGTCCATGAAACGCGCGACCGCCCTGGTGAGCTGCCGCCCGCCGAGGAAGAGCTGTGGCGCCGGGCCATGCGGAACCCGGACTTCAAGCAGTACATCAATCTCTACAACATCCTGACCCAGAAGGGGCAGCGCACCTTCATCATGTATCTCATGATGACGCATCCCTGGGAGGCGGACGGCACCGTCGAGCGTGCGGAGGAGATCTTCAGGAAGATCACGATTCCGTTCTACACCGGCTCCGGCGCTTACGCGTACACCTACAAGCTGCACTGGCTCGGTGCGCAGCACTATTTCCAGAACGTCGATGCGCCGAAGAAGCTGCTGTTCACCGGGCCGGCTCATCTCGAGCGGCCGTTCCACCAGCTCCATGATGAAATCATCCGCTGGTACGATCACTGGCTCAAGGGGCACGACACCGGCATCATGGACGAGCCGCCGGTGCGCTACTGGCTGATGGGTGCCAACGAATGGCGGACCGGCGCGAACTGGCCGCTGCCGGAGACGCAGTGGACCAAATACCATCTCTCCCATTGGGAGGCGCTGTCGACCGAGCCGCCGCGGTCGGCCGCGGAGGCTGGCGCTTCGGCCCGCGAGCCCGACGTATTCACGCAGATGCCGCTGACGCGGACGACCAAGGTCGAGCGGCTGCGCTACATGACCGATCCGCTGCCGCATGACGTCACCGTTGCCGGCCCGATCACGCTGACGCTGTATGCTGCGATCGATCAGGACGACACCAACTGGATCGTCGTGCTCAAGGACGTCGGCCCCGACGTGTCGGTCCGGACTGCGCGCGAAGGCGAGCGCGACGTTCCCTCGACATTGCCCGAGCGCGAGCTGACGCGGGGTTGGCTGAAGGCGTCCTATCGCGCGCTCGACGAGCAGCGCTCGAAGCCCTGGGAGCCGTTCCACAGACTGACGCAGGATGCCATCGCCCCTGTGACGCCGGGCGACGTGGTCGAGTACCGGATCCAGATCCTCGCCACCGCGAACCAGTTCAAGGCCGGCCATCGCATCTGCCTCGACATCACCTGCATGGATGTCCCGACCGGCACAGGAGCGATGACCAATGTCGAGTACATCCCGTACCACGTCTGCAGCAGCAGGACCGTCACGCACAAGGTCTATCGGGACGCGGAGCGTCCGTCCCATCTGCTGCTGCCGATCATTCCTGACGCCGTCAACCAACAGCAGGCCTGACACCAACACCGGCACAAGGGAGCGCGTGCGCCATGACGACTATTCGATTTGAACGAGACGGTGCCATCGGGACCATCGTGCTGGCGAACCCGCCATTCAATCGTCTGGACTCGCGCTTTGCGGAGGCCTTGCGATCCGCCGTGCGTCAGGCCAGCGAAAGCGACATCCGCGTGCTGGTGGTGCGCGCCGAAGGACCGCACTTCAGCTTCGGCGGCGAGGTGCGCGAATGGCCGGGCAAGGACGTCAACTGGTTCAGGACGTTTGTCGCCGACGTGAACACGTCCTATCGGGCGATCGAGTTGCTGAAGATCCCGACAGTGGCGGTGGTGCAGGGGATTGCCTTCGGCGGCGGCTTCGAGCTGGCGCTGGCGTGCGATTTTCTTGTCGCCGCCGAAAACGCGACGTTCCGTTGCGTCGAGGTCACGACGGCGATGCTTCCGATCGCCGGCGCCCTGCAGCGCATCGCGGATCGCGCCGGCCGGGCGCGCGCATCGCGATTTGCGATGCTTGGCGAGCCGATCTCCGGACAGGAAGCGGGCGCGCTCGGAATTGCCACCCATGTGGTGCCCGAGAACGAAGTTTCGGCGACCGCGGCGGCGCTGGCCCGGCAACTCGCGACGGGGCCGACCAGGTCATATGCCGCGACGCGCACCCTGCTCAAGGCGTGGTCGAGCGGCGGCGTCGCCGCCGCGGATCTCGTCATGCTCGATGTCGCGATGGAGCTCTACAACGGCGCCGACGCCCAGCGCGGCTTTGCCAACACCGCGGCAGCCTTCGACAAGGACATCGAGCCGCCGCCGCTCGTGTTCGAAGGCAAATAGGTCGCGCGGCCGCCGGTGATGGGCTCGCGACGAGCCGCTCGACACGTCGCGTGACGCTCGGCCGGGAAGCATGCTAATCGAAGGCCAAATGACGCAGAAAACGAAGCTGGCGACCGGGCGTCGCGGCCGCCCGCGCCAACGAGCCGAACAACAGCGTTCGATCGAGACCCGAACCTCGATCCTCGATGCTGCCATCGCGGAATTTGCCGAACGCGGATTCGAAGCCGCAAGCATTCGGGCCATCGCCGATCGGCTCGGCTTGCAACATCCGCTGATCACCTATCACTATCGCAGCAAGGAGATCCTGTGGCGAGCGGCGGCGGAGCACGCCTTCGCCCAGATTCGGGCCGGGTGGGATATCTCGGCGCCCGAAGCATCCGATCTGTCGCCGCTGCAGCGGCTCCGCCAGGAATACACCACGCTGTTCCGCTTCACGGTCGCGTTTCCTGAATTTCATCGATTCATGCGGCAGGAGACGCTGACAGATAATCCGCGGCTGAAATGGGTGGCCGAAGCGATCCTGGCTCCGCTGCTGGAGCGATTGCTGCCGCAAATCATCGAAGTTCAGAAACAGGGTCTGCTGCCCGCCGTCGACCCCATTCTTTTTCACTACATGATGGTCAGCCTGACCGCCACGCTGTCGGAATTTGGCCCTGAAATGCAGGTGACGGGCGGACTGTCCTCCGCCGACCCGAAGGTCGTCGAGGCGTATTGGCGCCTCGTTGACGAGACGGTGTTCGCCAACGTCCCCAAGGGCAGAGGGAACGCACAGAAGCGCTGAAGGGGGCACCTCGCCGTTGACCCGGTCGAAACACGGGGCGCACGCGGTTTGAGCTTCTCCAGAACGGCGTTTGCCGGTGGCACCGGACGTGCGAGCCGCGCCGCTCGATCAGCCCAGCCTTGCGGGTTACGCAGGTCCTTTGGGATCACACGGATATTTGAAACCCCGCGCCCGAATAAATCGCATCCGATTAAATCGGGATACTTGAAAGCCGGCCGCGCCGTGCCTTTATAAATCGCGAGCGACTTAATCGTATGCGATGCAAATCGCGGGAGCGTTACCATGACCACCAGGATTTCCCACGTCGGAATCACGTTCAAAACCATCGCCCTGGCCCTGGCCCTGGCGCTGTCGGCCGTCACGGCGACGGCGGCCTCGGCCCAGGCTGCAATCTCCGAGCCGGCCGCCTACCAGGCGCTCTATCCCTATCGGGACGTGCTCAATAACGGCGCGCCGACGCCGGCGGCAAAACTGGTGCTGGAGCCGCCCGCAGTGCTGCAGGCGCTTCAGGCCCAGGAGAGCGGCATCGGCATCGTTCACGCGCCGCGCCACGGTTCGCATCGTGCAGGCCGATACAGCTAGCGCTTTCAAAGCGAAGCGGATCGATTGCGCGGTCCCGGTGATCGCGTGGTCGAAGTTCTGCACGGTGCCGGCGCGCCGCCCTGCACGCTGATTGGTGCGGCGCATCCTATCAGCCCGGAAATCCCGATGTTAGGCTGGTCGCGGCAGGAGCGTTTGCGTCCTGTCTGACAGCAACGGGAGGACGACATGGCTGAGAGCGTCTACAAGGTTATCGAGCTGATCGGTACCAGCAAGGACTCCTGGGAAAAGGCCGCCACAGCGGCGGTCAGCAGGGCCGGAGAGTCCCTGCGCGATTTGCGCGTCGCCGAGGTCGTCCAGCTCGATCTGCAACTGGACGCCGCAGGCAAGGTCGAAGCTTACCGTGCCAAGTTGAAAGTCTCATTCAAGTTCGAAGGTTCGTAAGCGCTCGCAAAGCCGCTCCCCACGAATTCGCGATGGCGTCTAGAGCTTCGGTTCTGATTTGAATCAGAACCGAAGCTCTAGCTTGTTGTATTGACGCGTTTTCTTCACGTGAACCGGCGTCCACTTCGCTCGAAAACGCTCTAGTTCGACTTCACCAGGGGGCAGCCGCCCTTGTCGAGCGGGCGGAAGGCTTCGTCGCCGGGCACGGTGGCGATCAGCTTGTAGAGGTCCCACTCGCCCTTGGATTCCTCGGGCTTCTTGACCTCGAACAGGTACATGTCGTGCACCATGCGGCCGTCGATACGGATATGGCCGTTCTTGGCGAAGAAGTCGTTGACCGGCGTGGCGCGCATTTGGGCCATCACCTTCGGCGCCTCGTCGGTGCCGATTGCCTCGATCGCCTTCAGGTAATGCATGGTCGCCGAGTAGAGGCCGGCCTGGATCATGGTCGGCATGTGGCCGACCTTCTCGTTGAAGCGCTTCGAGAAGGCGCGGGTCTCGTCGTTCATGTCCCAGTAGAAGGCGTCGGTGACGATCAGGCCTTGGGTGGCCTTGATGCCAAGCGAGTGCGTGTCGGTGATCTCCTGCAGCAGCGCGATCATCTTCTGGCCGCCCTGGGTCAGGCCGAACTCGGAAGCCTGCTTCAGCGCGTTGGTGGTGTCGCCGCCGGCATTCGCCAGCGCCACGACCTTTGCCTTCGACGCCTGTGCTTGCAGCAGGAACGACGAGAAATCCGACGAGTTGAGCGGATGCCGCACGTCGCCCAGCACCTTACCGCCGGTCTCCTTCACGACATTGGCGGCATCGCGCTCCAACGCCATGCCGAAGGCGTAGTCGGCGGTGACGAAGAACCAGGTGTCCTCGCCGCGCTTGACCATCGCCTTGCCGGCGACGTTCGACAGCGCGTAGGTGTCGTAGGTCCAGTGCACCGTGTTGGGCGAGCAGGCGGTGCCGGTGATGTCGGAGGAGCCGCCGCCGGAATTGATGTGGATCTTGTTCTTCTCGCGCGTCAGCGCCGAGATCGGCAGCGCGACCGAGGAGGTCGGCACGTCGAAGATCGCGTCGACCTTGTCATTGTCATACCAGTTGCGCGCGATGTTGACGCCGACGTCGGGCTTGTTCTGGTGATCGGCGACGACCACCTGCACGGGCTTGCCCTTCACCTTGCCGCCGTAATCGGCGACCGCCATCTCGACGGCGGCGACCGAGCCCTTGCCGGTGGCGTCCGCGTAGAGGCTCGACATGTCGGTGAGGACGCCGATCTTGACGACGTCGTCGGAGATCTGGGCGTTGGCCGCGGTGCCGGAGGCCGCCAGTGCGAGGCCGGCCGCTGCTGCGGCCAAGAGCGATTTCATCGTGTTTCTCCCGTTTTTTCGTTGGAGGTTACTTTTGGGGTTGCTTCCACGGGCACCTTCTATCCGGTGCGGCAACCTGTCGCAAAGACGACTTTCTGGGCATGGCGGACGGGCGGAACAGCCGAATCCGCGTCCTTACAGCGCCGGGAGCGCGGTGACGGCGGCCTTGATGGTACCGTCGGTTTCGACGATCACCCGGATCGTCTTCGAATCGAACTCGATGCCGGCGAGCCGGATGCTGTTGACCTCGGCGTCGACGCGGATGCCTTCCTCGTTCTTCTGCAGATCGGCGATCGCGGCGGCGATCTTGCGCTGCGCGTTGCTCGCGAACGGTTGCAGGTCGACGACCAGGCGGTCGGCAAGGGCCTGCTGCATGTGCGGGATCGCCGCGCGCGCGGCGGCGCCGAGCAGGCCGAACGCGGCCTCGGATTCGACCGCCAGTTCGACGTCGGCCAGCCGCAATGTCTGCGCCTGCTGGTCGAGCCGTGGCCGGCCCCAGATGTACACGGTCGCCTCAGCGCCAAGGCCGAACCAGCTAGTCTTTTCCTTGGCGTGCACCAGGAGCGAGATCAACAGCCGGTCGCCGGAGGCGGCGATGCTCGCGCTCTTGACGGTCACGTCGACCGGGCCGGAACCGTCCTCGGGGAAGGTCTTGCCCTTGAGCTGCGCCTCGACCAGCTGGGTCAGCGTGGTGAAGGACAGGTCGACCGGCAGGCCGACCGCGACCTGGCTCGGCATCGGCGGCACGATCGAGAGTTTTTCCGGGAACGGGCAGTTCGGGGTGGTCTGCGTCTCCGTGATCCGCGTCTCGGCCTCGATCCCCATCGTCAGGATCATCGAGGACGCATCGACCTTCGGCTGCGCGGCGATCGCGCGGATCGGCTTCAGCTCGAGCCACATCGGCGGCATCGACGACGTGCCGCCGGTGCCCTGCAGCGGGATCGAGCGGCAGGCCTTGGTCCATTGCGCGCGGGCGCTGTTCTGGAACACCGGGTTGTTCTGCAATTTCGCCTCGACCACGGAAATCTGGTCGGCGACCGCCTTGTCGATCACCGGCTTGACCTGGGCCGGCACGCTGATGCGCACGCCGGCGGCCGACAGGCTGGTGTCGCCGAGATTGACCTGCGCCTGCAGGTTCGGCTCGATCCGCCAGGACGCACCGAGCTTCGGCCGCGAGGTCAGGGTGACGCTGCCCTTGATCTCGGCGTTGGCGTTGACGTTCTTGATGTTCACCGCGCCGATCTGCTTGGCGACATTGCCGCCGAGCAGGCTGCCGAGGGCGTTGCTGACCGCGCCGGTCGCCTGCGCCGACAGCGAACCGGTGACCTTGAGCGTTCCGCTGATCGGGGTCGTCAGCGTCAGCACGTCCTGCGCGCCGGTCGCCGCGATCGGCCCGCGCGATGCCGTCCAGCTGATATCGGCATTTTGCAGGATCTGCTGCACCGGATTGTCGGCCTTGCCGCCAAAGGTCTTCGGCGCGCCGCGTTCGGCGGCGTCGCGGATCGCCGACAGCGCGACCGAGACTTGCGCCACGACCGTCGAGGAGCGCGGCGCTTGCGGCAGCGGCGGCAGTTGCGTGAGCTGCGGCGACGGCACGGTGGCGCTCGGCGCCAGCCAATCCATCGCCTTAAGGCTGATCACGAACGAGATCAGCACCACCGTGATCCCGAGCGCTATCGTCCTTGGATGCATCGGTAGACGCATCATCCCCCCGGTAGAAATGAACTTGACCGGGGTTGTACAGGCCCCCCGAGCAGGGCGCCAGTGTGGCCGGATCAAGCCGGTTCGGGGGCGGAAGCAGGTCGCGGCCAGAGATCGCCAAGCGATCGCCACGGAGGTTAACGATTATGAACGGGACAACGGCCCCGGCGTGGCACCGGGGCCGTTGTCGATGTCTCGATATGTCCGGCTTAGCGGGTGGCTGAGCCGAGGTCGGCGCGGCGGTCGGTCATCGGCAGCACGATCACCTTGGTGCCAACGCTGACCCGCGAATAGAGGTCGGAGACATCTGCATTGGTCAGGCGCAGGCAGCCCGAGGAGACGCGGGTGCCGATCGTCTCCGGCGCGTTGGTGCCGTGGATGCGATAGATGGTGCCGCCGAGATACATGGCGCGGGCGCCGAGCGGGTTGCCGGGGCCGCCGGCCATGTGGCGCGGCAGATAGGGCTGGCGGGCGATCATTTCCGGGGGCGGGGTCCAATCCGGCCATTCCGACTTCTTGGTGATGGTCTGGGTACCCGACCAGGTGAAACCGTCGCGGCCGATACCGATGCCGTAGCGCATGGCCTGGCCATTGCCGAGCACGAGGTAGAGATAGGTGTTCGGGGTATCGATGATGATGGTGCCCGGCGCCTCACGGGTCGAATAGGTGACGACCTGGCGGCGCAGCCGGGCAGGCAATTCAACCGAACGGTCTTCCTCCTGCGCCTGCGGCATCGACTGCACCGGCGGCTGCACCGCCTGGGTCGGCGGCGTCAGGATGAACGGGAAGATCGGCAGCGGCGCGGCCGCGGCGGAATTCGAGAAAGCGACGGTACCGATCGCCAGCGCACCGAAGGCGGCGGCAGCGAGACGTGCGTTCAGCTTGATGGAATTGAACATTGTCGACCCCTGTTGTTTGCGCCCTGCGCGCCAGTTCCGGCGCGTCGTTGGGTCAAACAAGTACAGATCAGGCGTTTCAGGACGTTTGCACGAAATCGCCAAAATGGTTTCGTGCCGTTAGGGATTTGTTTCGTCCGTGTTTCGTCGAGCGGTTAAGGGCGGGTTGCCGGGAGGGACGGCAAGACCTCAGGGGTGGACGTATCCGGCCAATCCGTCCCACAGCAGCTTGGCCGCGGTGATGACCAGAATGGCGTAGCAGGCGCGGTAGAGCGCGCGCTGGTCGAGGCGTTCGTGCAACCGCCAACCGGCCCAGACGCCGACCGGCACGGCCGGCACGCAAAGCGCCATCAGGATCCACAGGCCGCGCGAGGGCGTGGCGAGCACGAGCCACGGACCGGCCTTCAGCAGGTTGCCGACCGTGAAGAACAGGCTGGTGGTGCCGGCGTAAAGCGTCTTCGACATGCCGAGCGGCAGCAAATAGATCGCCAGCGGCGGTCCGCCCGAATGCGCCACCATCGTGGTGACGCCGGAGGACAGGCCGGCGAAGGTCGCCTTGATCGTCGAGCGCGGGCGCGGCTTGATCTCGCCGCCGCCGAGAAACCACAGCGCGGCGAACACCAGCGTCACCAGCCCCATCACGATCTCGACGGCATGCCGGTCAAGATCGCGCAACACGAAATAGCCGATGCCGATGCCGATCACGAGCGCCGGCAGCAGCATCGCGAGGTCTGTGCGCGACCAGGTGTTGGGGCGCCAGAATCGCAGCGCCGTGATGTCCATGACGACAAACAGCGGCGCCAGCAGCGCGCCCGCCGCGATCGGATCCATCGCCAGCGAGAGCAGCGGGATGCCGACGATGGCAAAGCCGCCGCCGAACGCGCCCTTCATGAAGGCGATCAGGAACACTCCAGCCAGCGCGACCGCGAGCACGAACGGCGCGGGCATGTCTGTCATGGCGGAGGCGATCATCATGGTGTCGTGCGGAGTGTTGTGGTCGCACTCAACATGGCCACGCGCGCATGCACGCGCAATCCAAACATTGCTCTCGGTGCACATTGCTCTCGGTGCAATCGGCGTGCGCGCGCCTAGCCGGCGCGCATCCTCGGCAGGCCCGGCCGGTCACCGTTGATCGCGGCGCGGCGGTCGGTGACGGCGTGGTGGAATTGCTCGAGCGTCAGTCCGATCACCGAGAGATCGCCTTCCTCGATCGCGCCGTCGTCATAGCAATCGAGCGCCTCGCGCAACAGCGCGTCCGCATCGCTCTGCATCGCCGCGAGCTCCTCCGTCGTCTCGGCGCCGCGCACCCGCGAGATCAGCGTCAGCAGATTGTCGCGATGGGTGATGTAGTGCTCGCGCTCCTCGCGTTTCATGTAGTGGCGCAGCCAGGCGCCGGCCGAGCCGAGGCCGGAGATCAGCAGGATGCCGCCCCAGATGTAGTCGGAGTATTTTTCGAGGAAGGTGCGCTCGGTGCCGTCGATATAGGCCGCCGCGCCCTGATGAGCCGGCAGCGCGGCATCCTTGTCGGTGTCGGGCTTCTCGATCTTGGAGGCCGCCGGCAGATCGCGCGCGACCTGGAGCCGCAGCGTGAACAATTGCCGGTCGAGCGCGCCGACCGTGGCGTCGTCAAGCCGATGCTGCGCGATGATGAGGTGATTGACGCCGACAGTCTCGACCTTGTCTTCCGGTCGCGCCGGCGACGACGAGAAGATACTGCCGGCGATCTCCTCGGATTCGTAGCGCGGATGCTTCTGCGCAATGGCTTCCGAGACATCGATCGGGAGGAATACCGGCTCGCCGCGCGTGGCCGCCGTCGCGGTGATCGCATCCGACGTGATCTTGCTGTCGAGCGGGCCGACCGTCATGTAGGCGTCGAGCGAGGGATCGCGCGCGAGGTCGGCGATCTGGCTGGTCTTGAACTGGCCGACCGCGACCTTGTCGGGGTTGACGCCGGACTCGGTCAGGATCACGCGCAGCAGCGTGACATTGGCCGGGGTGCTGCCGACCACGCCGACCTTGTGTCCGGCGAGATCGTCGATGCTCTTGATCTTCGCGGATCGCCGCTTGCCCTTGCCGCCCGAGGGCGCCCACAGCACGACGACGTTCTTGCGCAGGATCGCAACCGACTCGGCGCTCGCAGGCAAATCGAGATCGCCGCGGACCACCGCGAGGTCGACCTTGTTAGCGGTGAACAGCGCGATGCTTTCGGCGGAGCCCTGCGTCGTGACCGGCTTCAGCCGCACCGCGCTCGCGTCGTGCGTAAAGGCCTGTGCGAAGCCCTGGATCAGCTTGACGTCCTCGCTGCCGGTCGGGCCGACCGCGATCGAGAGCGTCACCGGACGCAGCCCATAGAACAGCGCGCCGGCGGCGAGGCCGAACAAAAGCATGCCGGTCGCAAGGATCAAGAGCGACGAGTTTCGCCGCCGGAGCCTGCGGCGCGTGGTGCCGGGATTTTCACTCTGCTCTGACATCTCACTGTCACGATACACGAAAAAGCGGCGGTTTGCCGCGAAAAACAACCTAACATTTCGATGACGTCATACGTTTGAAACATCCATGTCAGAACGTCGTGCGAGCAGAATCAAGATTAACGATTTGGATCTCCTGCGATGCGCATTCTCGTTGCGACCGATGCCTGGCATCCACAAGTTAACGGCGTGGTCCGGACGCTGACGTCGCTTGCGCGCAGCGCAGCCGGGCTCGGCGCCGACATCGAATTCTTAACCCCCGACGGTTTCCGCTCGGTCGGCGTGCCGACCTATCCGGGCCTGCAGATGGCGCTGCCGAACCACCGCGAGATCGCGCGCCGGATCGAGGAGGCGGCACCCGAGGCGATCCATATCGCGACCGAAGGGCCGATCGGCTGGGCGGTGCGCGGCTATTGCCAGCGCAACAAGCTCGCCTTCACCACCTCCTACACCACGCGCTTTCCGGAATATGTTTCGGTGCGCACCGGCATTCCCGACAGCGTCGGCTATGCGGTGCTGCGGCATTTCCACGCTGCCGGATCGATGACGATGGTCGCGACCGACTCGCTGCGATCAGAGCTTGCCGAACGCGGCTTCCGCAGGCTCGGCTTCTGGACCCGCGGCGTCGACACCAGGATATTCAATCCGGACCAGCCGGCCACCCTCGATCTGCCGCGGCCGATCTTCATGACCATGGGTCGCGTCGCGGTGGAGAAGAATCTCGACGCCTTCCTGTCGCTCGACCTGCCGGGCTCCAAGGTCGTGGTCGGCGACGGTCCGCAACGCGCGGCATTGCAGCAGAAATATCCCGACGCGATCTTCCTCGGCGAGAAGAAGGGCCAGGATCTGACCTCGCACCTCGCCGCCGCCGACGTCTTCGTGTTCCCGAGCCTGACCGACACCTTCGGCGTCGTGCAGCTCGAGGCGCTGGCCTGCGGCACGCCGGTCGCGGCGTTCCCGGTCACCGGCCCGAAGGACGTCATCGCGGACCATCCGATCGGCGCGATCGACAACGACCTGCGCGCCGCCTGCCTGCGTGCGCTGACGATGTCGCGCGCCGACTGCCGCAATTTTGCGTTGGAGCGTTCCTGGGAAAACAGTGCGCGTCAGTTCATCGGCAATCTGGCCACGTTGCAGCCGAGCCGCGCGCCGCGGCCCGCCCGCCGCGTTGCCGGCCGCAGTGCGGTTCCGAATTAACAGCTCAACCGAACGAGAGACGAGAAACTATCTATGGCTGAAATCATCAAGCTGGGTGCCGACCGTTCCATGGACTTCGACCGCGAGACGGTCGAGCAGGCCTATGACCGCTGGGCACCGATCTACGACCTCGTGTTTGGCGGCGTGTTCAGCAAGGGCCGGCAGGCTGCGATCCAGGCCACCAACAAGATCGGTGGCCGCGTGCTCGAGGTCGGTGTCGGCACCGGCATCTCGCTGCCGCTCTATAGCCAGAACGTCCGCATCTTCGGCACCGACATCTCGGAAGCGATGCTGGACAAGGCCAGGAAGCGGGTTGCCGAGCAGGGCCTGAAGAATGTCGAGGGCCTCGCGGTGATGGACGCCGAGAAGCTCGAATTCCCCGACAATTCGTTCGACGTGGTGATGGCGCAGTACGTGCTGTCGGCGGTGCCGAACCCGGAAGCCGCGCTCGACGAGTTCGCCCGCGTGGTGCGTCCGGGCGGCGAGCTGATCATCCTGACCCGGGTCAGCGCCGATGCCGGCGTCCGCCGCTTCATCGAGCAGAAGCTGCAGCCGGTGGTGCGCCCGCTCGGGTTCCGGACCGCCGAATTCGCCTGGTCGCGCTACACCAAGTGGCTCGCCGGCGCGCGCGGCATGGAGCTCGCGGAACGCCGCCTGATCCCGCCGCTCGGCCACTTCTCGCTGGTCCGCTTCCGCAAGGCGGATGTGGCCAAGGCCGCCTGATAGGGCCTGAGGCGGCCCAGGCGGGCCAAGCCTCGATCCTGCCGGTTGAGGGTGCGCACGGCGCACCCTCAACCGGGAGGCCGCGATATCTTTCGCCTCATCCCCGTGAACCTGTTCGGGATGAGGCGAGACCCTTCTCAAGTTGCGTCAAGGCGTCGCTCCGCATTGTCATATGTCATTATGATGATGTCACACGCGCTACATCGAATCCCTGTAAATCCAGTCCCGAAAGATGTTGGGGGAACCAATGATCAAGAACTTCCTGCAAGAGCTCCGTACCCAGCGCTGGGATGACCACCGCTTCTATCATCACAGCCGGATCAACCAGAGCCTGCACTTCGTCAGCGCGCTGAGCTTCCTGTTCGCCTATGTGATGCTGTTCTTCGATCCGGTGGTGTCGGCGCTGGTCGGCTGGCTGGTCTCGATGACCTCACGCCAGGCCGGTCACTTCTTCTTCGAGCCGAAGGGCTATGACCACGTCAACCAGGCCACCCACGAGCACAAGGAAGACATCAAGGTCGGCTACAACCTGCAGCGCAAGGTCGTGCTGATGGCGATCTGGGCACTGTCGCCGATGGTGCTGTATTTCGATCCGACCCTGTTCGGGCTGTTCAAGCCCTGGGTCACGATGGGCGACTTCACCCGCCAAGTGGCCAAGGTCTGGCTCTTCGTCGGCATCGGCGGCCTCCTGTTCCGCACTGTCCATCTGTTCTTCATCCGCGATATCGAGACCGGCCTCGTCTGGATGACCAAGATCGTCACCGACCCCTTCAACGACCTGAAGCTCTATCACAAGGCGCCGCTGTTCCTGATGAAGGGCGAGCTGATCGATCCGGGCCTCGAGAAGCACGTCAAGCACGCCTGATCGTTGATCCCTCATCTTTCCGAAATGCGTCATGCCCGGGCTTGTCCCGGGCATCTACGTCTTGGGACACCTGTGAACCGATCAGGCCGAACCGCTCAATACAACGGGACTGCGCTCCCTCTCCCGCTTGCGGGGGAGGGTTGGGGTGGGGGTGTCACCGCTTGCGATAATCTTTGTGGGGAGAGAGCCCCCACCCGTAGCGCATCTCGCGATGCGCTACGACCTCCCCCGCAAGCGGGAGAGGTGAGGGGAGCCCGTGGAAGCGTCAGGGCCGATAAGGCCTCAGCGGCCGAACTTCACGGCGACCATCTCTTTCAGGATCTGCCGCTTGATGTTCTTGTTGGTGAGGCCTTCCTTGTGCCACCACCAGCCGTCACGCTTCATCTTCTCGGCTGCCGCGACGAAGCGGTCGGCAACCTCGGAGAAATCGGCGTCGGTGTAGTTCAGGCTGAAGATCAGGCGGCCGGTGCCGACCCAGCTCAGCGCCAGCCCCTCGGCCCGCAGATAGTATTGCAGCATCCAGTTGTAGCGGGACGGCTCGGTGTAATAGACGGTCCAGATCGACGAGATGTTGCCGACGCGAACCGGCAGGCCCTGAGCGGCAAGGCGGTCGTTGAGCGCCGTCGCGCGGCCGTTCCAGGTCTCGTCCAGCCCGTTGTAGATCGAGCGGAAGTTCGGGCTGGCGAGCCGGCTCAAGAACTCGTCCATCGCCGTCATCACATAGGGATGCGAGTTGAAGGTCCCGCGGGCAAAGCAGATGTCGGCCGGACGGTCGTCGCGGAAGCGCCGCATCAGATCCTTGCGGCCGCAAACCACGCCGACGGGGAGGCCGCCGGCGAGGCTCTTGCCGTAGGTCGCCATGTCGGCCTTGACGCCGAAATATTCCTGGGCGCCGCCGGCGGCGAGGCGGAAGCCGACGAACACCTCGTCGAAGATCAGCACGATGCCGCGCTCGGTGCAGACCTCGCGCAGCTGTTTCAGCCACTCGGTGTAGGCGGCGCGGTCGTATCGGGAGGAGCGCGAACTGTCGACCAGCGCGGAATCGCCGGGCGCGTTGGCATTCGGATGCAGCGCCTGCAGCGGGTTGACCAGCACGCAGGCAATGTCCTTGCGCGTCCTCAGCACGTGCAGCGTCTTCTCCGACATGTCGGCGAGCGTGAAGGTCTCGTGCGGCGACACCGGATTGCCGACGCCGGGCTGCACCTCGCCCCACCAGCCGTGATAGGCGCCGGCGAAGCGAACGAGATGCGTCCGCTTGGTGTGGTAGCGCGCGAGTCTCACGGCCTGCATCACGGCCTCGGTGCCGGACATGTGGAACGAGACCTCGTCGAGGCCGGAGATCTCGCACAGCCGCTTGACGTTGTCGGCGATGATCGGGTGGTAGGGGCCGAGCACCGGACCGAGCGCGTGCGCCCGCTTCTCTCCCTCGGTGATGCACTCCTTGTAGAAGTCGTTACCGAAGATGTTGACGCCGTAGGAACCGGTCAGGTCGTAGAACTGATTGCCGTCGAGATCGGTCACGGTGACGCCGCTGGAGGCCTGCACGAAGGCCGAGGTGCTGAGATGCTCGCGCACCAGGCGGCTGTACGGGAACGGCACGCGGTAGGTCTCGGTGAACTGCAGATCGGAGATGCGCTCCGTCACCTCGGCGGTGAGCGCGCGGCCCTTGGGGTAGCGGTCCTGGTACACCCCGGCGAGCCGGAAGAAGCCGTCCTGGCGCTGCATCGCGACGTCGGCGGGCGCGCCGTCGGAGCGGAAGAACGCGTCGATGTCGAATTCGTAGTGCGGGACCAGGCGCGCCACCATCTTGGACATCTTGGAATGCCCGGTCAGCGAGCGGTGCTTGGCGCGCGACAGGGCAAGCCGGGCTTTGACTTTGGGGAAAGCTGCGGCGGCGCCGGCGAGCGCGGCGGCGGACAGCGAGAGAATCGGAAGGGATGTTTCCATGACAGAAGCGCTAGCCTCGGCACCTAACAAATTCATGACAGTCAAGGGCCTGATCTCGGCATTCACCCAGCAGGAGGACCTCAATTTCCTGCTCACCAACCGGATTCCGCGGGCGGCGCTGACCCGCTTCATGGGCTGGTTCTCCAAGGTCGAGAACCCCTTGGTGCGCGACGCCTCGATCGCCTGCTGGAAGCTGTTCTCCGACCTCGATCTGTCGGAGGCCAAGAAGACCGAGTTCAAGAGCCTGCACGACTGCTTCACCCGCGAGCTGAAGCCCGGCCTGCGACCGGCCGCGGCCGATCCCGCCGTCATCGCGAGCCCGTCGGATGCAATCGTCGGGGCGCACGGGCGGATCGAGGACACCCAATTGTTCCAGGTCAAGGGCGCGCCCTATTCGCTGCTCGATCTGCTCGGCGATCCCGCGCTGGTCGAGCAGCACAGGAACGGCCGCTTCGTCACGCTGCGGCTGACCTCGAGCATGTATCACCGCTTCCACGCGCCCTATGACCTTGCGATCGACAAGGTGACGTTCATTCATGGCGACGTCTGGAACGTCAATCCGATCGCGCTGAAGCGGATCGAGCGATTGTTCTGCAAGAACGAGCGCGCGGTGCTGCGCGGGAAGCTTGCGACCGGCGAGGCGCTGACGCTGGTTCCGGTCGCCGCCATCCTGGTGGCGAGCCTCCGCCTGCATTTCCTCGACATCACGCTGAACGCGCAGTCGCGGGGTCCGGTGGATTTCCCCTGCGACGAACATGTCAAGAAGGGCGATGAGCTCGGCTGGTTCGAGCACGGCTCGACCATCATCGTGCTCGCGCCCGGCAATTTCGAATTCTGCGACAACGTCGCGGAGGGAGCGCGGATCAAATGCGGCGAGCCGCTGCTGCGAAAGCCTGCGATGTGATCGCTTTTTTGCCCGACGCGTCATTTTTTGAGCATGAAAACCGGTTTCCACTTTTCCGGATCATGCTTTAGAATAGCGGGGATCGTCGTGCGACGATCTCAAATCGCAAACTTTGGGACACGAGATGGCGCGGACGCCGGTGCTGGCGGCGGGAGGCATTGTGCTGCGGCGGGAGACACCGCCGCGCTTTGCCGTCGTGCGCCTGCGCAAGCGCAATGAGTGGGTGCTGCCGAAGGGCAAGCTCGACGACGGTGAGACGCCGCGCGATGCCGCCGAACGCGAGGTGCTGGAGGAAACCGGCCACGACGTCGACGTGCACGAATTCCTCGGCACGCTGGTCTATGATTCCGGCGGCCGTTCCAAGGTGGTGCATTACTGGCGCATGGAAGCCGGCGGCAAGCCGGTGCGCGCGCTGATGAGCGACATCAGGGAGGTCGACTGGCTGCCGCTCGATGCGGCGCTCGAGCGTCTGTCGCGCGGCTATGAGCGTGCGTTCCTGGAAAATGTCGGACCGATCGCGCTGCAGGCCGCAGCGGATGCCGAGCGTGAGCGGCGGGCGCTGGCACGCGCTGCGGCCGCGGAGCGGCGGCGCAGCCGCGCGGCGATGGGGCCGCCGGTCATCGAGGAGCAGGACGCCGTCAACCCGCCTGACGTCGCTGATGCGCCCGTGCTGGCGGAGATGCCGGCCATCGAACCGACGGCGTTGGCTGAGAGCGAAGGCGACACGCCGGCGATGGCGCCGGACCGCAGCGCTGCGGAGGCTGGCGACGTGGTCGAGGCGGAGCATGTCGCGGAGGCGACCGCATCCGAAGCGCCGTCGTCATCCCTGCGCGACATCGCGCCGGGTGCGATGACCGTCCAGCCCAGGCCGCGCAAGAACTTGATCGAACGCGTGCGCGACTGGCTGCGCCGCGCGGCCTGATCAGCGGCCGATGCCCTGACGTCGTACAGCCGGAGCCGCGGCTGGCTGCCAGCCGTCAATCTCACGCTGCAAGGCCATGCAGTCGCTGCTGAGCTTGGGCGAACCCAATTCACGTGCCACGAGCTGTGCCGCATGAACCTCGGCCATGGCGCCGCGAATGTCGCCGTGCTCCAGCTGGAGCCTGCAGATCTGAAGCCTCAGCCGCACGATCTGGACCCGTCCGTCGATGCTCGACCAGAGCTGGCGGGCGAGATGGAGATGCCGCATGGCTTTTTCGTGATCCTGCCGGGACAGCGCGAGGATCGCCTGCGCTTCGTTGGTGAGCGCGCGGATCGAGGGCATCGGCCAGCGATCCGGACTTCCCGAAAGTTCGCAGATCAATGCCTTGGCCTGACCGGCCCGATTCGTGTGTGCCGCAACCAGCGCCAGATGCGCGAGCAGGATTCCCCGCCGCTGCAGGGTCCACCAGGTCTTGCCGATCAGGCTCCGTTCGAGGCTCGCATGCGCGGCTTCCGCTTCGCCTCTTGCGAGCAGCAACATCGCGCGGCCCGGCTCCGGGCACCAGCCCAGCGTGTAGGCCTTGTCATAGGCTTCAAGCGCTGCGTCATCATTGCCGATCGCAGACAGAATGTCGCCAAGCACCCGGTTGGCATCGCCCATCGACCACGGCGCATCGCTGGTCAGGCGCGCGAGCGCGTCCTGAATCCGAGCCAGCGCCTCGTCGAGCGAGCCCCTGACGCCGAGCACCTCGGAGCGATGCAGCTGGCATGAACCCGTCAGTTCCATGCCGCTGCTCGAACAGAAACTCTGGTAGCTCCGTGTCCACTGGTCGGCCCGTGCCCAATCTCCGAACATCCGGGCTGCCCAGAGAATGTTGCAGTAGAGGTTGCCGCCCATGATCGGGTCCAGATTGTTGCTGGACAGTGCGACCGCGGCGGCGTGGTCCTGATCGGCCAGTCCGCCATGGGTGTCGCCGAGGCATAGCCGATAGAAGCCGCGATAGGCGAGGCTCAGAGCTTCGATGTTGAGTGCATCCTTGTATCTGACGGCAGCGTAGGCAGCGTCGGCCAACGCGAGTGCCTGTTCCGGCTCGCCATCGAAGGCAGCCAGTTTCGACTTCATCCATAGCAGCAGGGCCGTCGTCGGAGGATCGTCGAGCGTTGCGGTCCAGTCTTCCGCGCGTGCGAGCCAGCCTTTTCCGATCGCGGCTTGACCGCTCTCGAAATGCAAACCCGAGAGCGCGATCGCGTCGACCGCTGCCCCGGCAGCGTCGCCCGCCTTGCTCTTTGCGCCGACCGCGCGAACCAGAACAGGGATAGCTGCCGCGGCTCTGCCGAGGCATTGCAGCGCGAGCGCCCAATCGTGCAGATCTTCGGCGCTGAGCGCGCCGTCTTCATCGGCGCTCTGAAACAAGGTTGCCGCCTGCAGCCATAATTGTCCGGCCGCTGCGCGTCGGGCGAGACCGATTGCTCCGATTGCACCGATTGTGCCGTCTGAATTGTGCGCAGCAGGTACCGGCTGCTTGATCTCGGAATCGTGAAAGAACCGATATCCCTTGCCTGGGAGATTTCGGATCGCTCCGTCCATGCCACCCTTGCGCAGCGCGGCGCGCAACGAACTCACCGCGCGCTGCAGCGAGTTGTCCGTGACCGTCACATCCGGCCAGATGGCTTCAAGCAGTTCTTCCTTGGAGATGACGCGGTCGCGGTGCCGAACAAGGTAAACCAGCAAATCGAACACACGCGGCTGCAATGGGACCTCATGCCGCGCGCACAGCAGGACGCGGCCAGCTTCATCAAGCTCGAACAGTCCAAATCCGAAGGCCATGTCTATGTGTGCGGGCTCGGCGGAAAAGGTTCAGGCAAAGATCAGGCAAAGATCAGACAATGATCAGGCCGCGGTAAGGACAGTCAGCGTCGACGGCGCCTATACATCTCTCACGGCTCGCGATCATCGGAGCCAGGCCTGCTGTTCAACACTCGCAACTGAGGAGATTTCGATGGAACTCTATGTCATTCGCCGTCCGAGCGCCTGGGCAAACATGAGCGAGCTGGAGCTTGCCGGCGCAACCTCCGCCAGGATCGGCGATCAGCAGATGCCGGACCGCGTCCGCTGGATCCGTAGCTACGTGGTGCATGAGGCAGATGGTCGCATTGGCACATTCTGCATCTACGAGGCGCGCGACGGCGACTCGATCCGGGAGCATGCGCGCTGCGTCGGCATGCCGGGCGAAGAATTCTACAAGGTCGCGACAACCGTGGTGGTGCGTGGTGATCCGGTCCAACCGCCCATTGCAGCCGAGTGACGCCTGGGGGGCGTCGCATGGCGTATCCCGGCCAATCGATTATCCGGGACGCCATCACTATTTGATCAAGGAAACGATTATGTCGATTTCATTCATGGAGTCCGTGTCAAGTCCGGTACGTAGGCATTTTTCCATCCTGCTTTTGCGCATCCGCCGGATCGTCAATCAATTGGTCGCAGGCATGCTTGCAAACCGCGAGCGGCAAGTCAGCGGCCTGATGCCGCGCGAGCCCGGCAGCCGGCGGTCGAAGGGCGCCGGCGACCGCTGCGCTCGGCCGATCATTCGAAGCGGGCTTCTCGGGCTGGTGATCGCCGGTTTGTCTTCACCCGTGTTCACCAGAGCGGAGGAGCCTGTCGTTCTGGAGCATCGTGCAGCTCCAGTGCAGCAGGCCGTCGTCTGGCCTCAGCGTAGCAAGCACGGCTGCAGCCATCGCTCTGATTGGAGCATTGCTGCCGCATCGACCATCACGGTCTTTCTCGACCGTCGCACGTAGTCCGCCGCACCGCAGGGCCAATTGCACTGCACTACGCATTTCAACGCGACTTACGGACTTCCGGCGAGGCTGCGGTCTCGCCGGAAGCCGCACCTCATACTCAAAGGAGATTCACATGAACGTTCAGACCGAAATGCCCGCTGTCGATCTCGCCGCCGTCAAGGCACGCCAGCAAGCCACCTGGAGCTCGGGGGACTACGCCATCGTCGGCACCACGCTTCAGATCGTCGGTGAAACGCTCTGCGAGGCAGTCGACCTGCGCAGCAATCAAATGGTGCTCGACGTCGCCGCCGGCAACGGCAATGCGACGCTGGCGGCCGCGCGGCGCTTTGCCGACGTGGTCTCGACCGATTACGTTGGAGCGTTGCTCGAGCGCGGCCGCGAGCGCGCGGCCGCAGAACGGCTGCCCGTCACGTTCCAGGAAGCGGACGCGGAGAAGCTGCCGTTTGCCGATGCGAGCTTCGACGTCGTGCTGTCGACATTCGGTGTCATGTTCACCGCCGACCAGCAGCAGGCCGCGAATGAGCTGCGCCGCGTCTGTCGCATCGGCGGCAAGATCGGCCTTGCGAGCTGGACGCCGGAGGGTTTCATCGGCCAGGTGTTCAAGACCATCGGCAAATATGTGCCGCCGGCCCCGGGCGTGAAATCTCCCGCGCTATGGGGCACCGAAGCCCATCTCGTCGCCTTGTTCGGTCCCCAGGCGACGGTTGAGGCCACGCGCAGGCACTTCAATTTCCGTTACAGGTCGCGCGAGCATTTCCTCGAGATCTTCCGCACTTATTACGGTCCGGTACTGAAAGCATTCGGAGCGATAGATGCCGTCAAGCAGCAATTGCTCGCCGCCGACATGTTCCGCCTGATGGACCAGTTCAATGTCGCGAAGGACGGGACGCTGGTCATCCCCAGTGAATATCTGGAGGCCGTGATCACCAGGCGGGGCTGATCTGCCGCTTGCTGCTTTTTCGATCGGAGCGTGGCGCCGGCGTTTTTCGCCGGCGCCACATTCGTTCTTCTACTGGCGCTTGTCCTTGGGCGGCGGCTTTGCCGCGCGCGGCGGCGGCGGTGCGCGCCGTTGCACGAAGCCGGGGCGTGGCTGCAGTGCGGGCCGTTGCATGCCGGGGCGGATGCCCGGTGCGGCCTGCTGGATTCCGGGGCGGATCTGGCCGGGTGCCGGCGGCACCGGCTGCGCCGTGCCTTGTCGCGGCACGCCTGGCTGACCCGGCTGAGCCGCCGGTTGTCCGGGCTGGCGCACGCCGCCCGGCGCCACTGTGCGACCGGGCTGCAGGCCGCCCTGACGTGCAGGCGACTGTTGTCCACCGGGCTGCGTCGCGCCGCCTTGGCGTGCAGGTTCTTGGCGCGCAGGCTGTTGTCCGGCCGGCGTCTGGACACCGGGCGCGTGCGGCAGCGTCGCGCCGCCGGGTTGGCCGGGCAGCGCGTGCTGCGCGCCGCCTTGCTGCTGCGTGCCCGGCTGCTGCGAGCCCTGCCGGCCGGGCGTGCCCGGTTGCTGCGGCTGGCCCGGACGGTTCGGCTGGCCGGGCTGCTGCTGGCCCGGACGGTTTTGCTGACCCGGCTGTTGCGGAGCGTTGCGGTTCTGGCCCGGCAGGCCGTTCTGGCGCTGAAGGTTCGGCTGCACCGGCTGGCCGCGGTTCGGATAGGGCGCGGCCGGATTGGCCCTGCGGAAGTCGGGATTGGCGCGGCGGAAGTCGCGCTGCTCGGACACCACCTGACGACCCAGCGTCTGCGCGCTGTGGACCTGGCGCACGAAGCCCTGGTCGCGCGTCATCTGCTGCGGCGAGATCGTCAGCGGCACCGCGGCGAAGCGGGCGCCGCCGCTGCCTGGACGAATCGCAAAGCCGCTCGCGCCGCGCGTCAGCACGCCGAGCGAGGCGCCGCTGCGGTCATTGACCTCGATGCGGCCGACATGCCCGTCGGCGTCGGGATAGAGCTTGATGCCGACATTGTTGCTGGTCGCGGTCGCGCCTTCGGGCACCTCGACAAGGCCGGTGGTGCCGCGGATGCCGAGTGTCGCGGTCGGCGTCGAGATCTTCATGTCGCCGGTCCTGGCGACCGCGGCGGCGACGAAGGCCGCCGTTCCCTTGCCGACGTTGAACAGCGCGCTGTTCTGCTGGCCGCCGTCCTCATAGACGTAATTGTCGATCGCGATCCTGGCGTTGGCGCGCAGGTTGAAAGTGGTGCCGTCGTTGAAGGTGATGCCGAGCGAGGAGGTCGCCGATGTCGCGACCTCGTCATTGGCAAAGATGTCGTCGCGGATCTGCAGCGGCGTCGTCGCGTTGTTGCGGATGACCGTGGCGGTGCCGGTCAGCGTCGCGACGTTGCCGATCGGCTCGGGCGCTGTGGCCTGCGGCGTCGCGGCCGGAGCAGGTGTTGCGGGCGCAGGCGTAGCGGGTGTCGCGCTCGGCGCCGGCGAAGGCGCCGGCTGTGCTTGCGCAAGCTGCATCAGGTCGGGCGCGGCATCGGCCGTTGTATGCCAACCGATCGTGGCGCCGATGCCAAGCAGAAGCGCGAAGAGGAAGGTGCGGCGCATCACCATCGATTCCCGGGAGGCACTTGGGGCTCGCAATTGAGCCGCGTCCGGCTGAATGCCGAATGAACGGTCCCGCCTTGTTGTCATGGCAGGCCGCAACGATCAAGCACCGCGCTCCCTCGCGGGAAGCACGGTGCTTGGTCGCAGTCGGGGTTTGGTTAGCCGCGCTTGTGAGGGGTGATGTTGAGTGGTTTCGCCGGCTTGGTCGCAGGCGTGTAGCTCGCGGGCTGCGGGGCCGCTGCCGGCGGCACGTAGTGGAAAACCGCCTTGCAGCCGTCGCTGAGCAGCGCACGCTGGCGGACCATGCAGGCGGTGACGCGATCGACGTCGGGGATCTCGGAGCTGCACAGCCGCATCGCGTCGCCGGTGCACATCTGCTGCTGCTCGTCGGTGTAGGCATAGGACGCCGAGGTCAACAGACCGAACGTGAACGCGGTTGCCGCCAGCAATTTGCCATGACGGAGCGCGGAAGCGGTGAAAGCCATGATGTCCCCCTTGTGGTGATCGCGCCGAAGCAGCGCGTTGCCGGGCGCATGACTACGGAGGCCCGGTTTCAGCAATTCTTCGTCAGTACCGCAAAATCGTTTCGTCGCGCGCCCGATTGTTTCGTCCACCACGCCCCGGACGGGGTACGTCGGCGGCTACGGCGTCGCCGTCGCCGGAGCTCCCTCGAGCGTGAGCACGGCCTCGCGCTGTGCCTCCGGCATGGCGCGGATGCGGCGCCTGGCGGTGAAGCGCATCGCGGCAAAGCCGCCGAGGAACACCACGATCTTGCTCACGATGCCATAGATCGGCATCACGATCGCCCATGTCGTGATCTCGCAGGTCAGCGCGACGAAGGCGTTCACGGCGGCGGAGACGAACATCAGGCCCGCCCAGGCATAGCCGACCATGACGGCGACATCGGGCACGACGGTCTGCGCGATCTTGGGTAGATAACGATTGAGCCAGCCCGGCTTCAGCATCACGACGCCGACGATCGCGTAGATGATGCTCGGCTTGAACAGCACGAAGCGCGGGTCATGGGTGAGCAGGGTCGCGGAGCCGGCGGCGACGACCAGGAACAGGCTCAGCCACTCCATGGTGTCGATCCGCTTCCCGCGCATGAGCTGGATGCCGATCTGTCCAACGCCGAACGCGATGCCGAGGCCGACCGCGAGCGCGGTGTTGTGGGTCAGCAGGAACAGAACAAGAAAGACCAGGGTCGACGCCAGGTCGAGGGCCAATAGCCTGGCCGCGTTGAGGAAGTGCTTCATCGGGCGTTGAAACTCCGCTTGCCGTGTCGCGCCGCCGCACAAGCGGTGCATGCGTCGGCACCAGTGAGGCAGATTGTGGTGCTGCAGGCCTATCGATTTCTGAAATCGAGGAGCGAATTCTCACTCCGAGCGGGCAATTTCCGCCGTATCAGCGGTTTGCGCGGCAGCCGCCTGCCGGCGAAACTCTGATGGCGTCAGCCCGGTGTCCGCCTTGAAGGCGCGGTTGAACGGCGCCAGCGACTGGAACCCGGCATCGAGCGCAATCGTCAGCACCGGCACCTCGGCCTGGCTGGTATCGGCGAGCGCCGCCTTGGCCTCGTCGAGCCGATAGCGGTTGAGGAAGGCGTTGAAATTCCGGTGGCCGAGTCCCTCATTGATCAGCGTGCGCAGCCGGTATTCCGGCATGCCGAGCCGCGCCGCCAACAGGCCGATGGTCAGCCCTTCCTGCCGGTAGGCGCGCTCGGTCGTCATCAGGTGGCTGAGGCGATTGAGCGACGCGCGGTCCTGGGGTGACGGGCCATCGGGCTCGAACGATCCGGACGCCCGGCCAGCCTGGCCGCCGGTGCCGGCCGCGGCCGGCTCGCCGACGGGCGGATCGAACAGCATCATCCAGATCGACATCAGCGCGAATGTAGCCAGGCCGAGCGCGGCGCTCAGGCTGATCGACCGCGTCGGAATTGCCGCCAGCCCTGCCGCGGCGGCGAGCACCATCTGCAGACCGACGCCGATCACCAGCGCGATCAACAGCCGGCCGCGCGCCGTCGTCACGGCGGTGCGCCAGCCCTTCGGAATTTGCGTGACCCCGAGCACGGCGAAGGCGATCGTCGCCAGCGCGAGCATGCGGCCGCACGTCTTGGCGACATCGGGCCAGATCGTCCAGCAATTGTGGCTGACAACGCCTAGGCCGGCGAGGAGCGTCCATATGGCAGCGTGCCAGGGCCGCAACACGAACTGCTCGTCGAATATCGCGCGAGCCCACAGCCAGAAGATCACCGGAGAGCCCATGGCGAAGGCGATGAACGGCGAGCTCCAGCCGAATGACGCTGCGGGAAAGAATGGTGCGGTCGAAATCGCATAGGCCGCGCCGGCCGCGCCCATCGCGGCGCCGAGGCTTGCGGTGCGATTGACCGCCGCGTAGCGCAGCAGCAGCACCGCGCAAACCACCAGGAACAGTGCGACCACTGCTCCCCGGAGACCGAGCTCAAGAGCCGTCAACGCCATCGTAAGCCGCCCGCAGGTTCAAATTCACCCTCGACAATGCTGTTCTTATAGCGCTTCAGGCGATCCGCATGAAGGGATGGGTACGAGCCGCGATAAAGCGTCAGGGCGGATGTTCAAAATCCGATGTCCGCCAGCCGGTTGCGCGGCAGCGGACACTGGAGGGATCTCGAATTGCGACGGCCTAGCTGACCCGCTTCCAGGTCTGGCCGCCGCAGAACATGCCGCCGAAGGCGCAGCCCTGCACGCGCATCGCATTCGAGCCCTTCATCGCGATCGTCGAGTCGTAGTCGCGGCCGGAGTCGGGATCGTGGATGCGGCCGCTCCATTTGCTGCCGTCGGGCTTCATGTTGATCAGGATGCGTTCGTTGGTCTTCACCGAATAGCCGCACAGATTGGCGCCGCATGCTTCGACGCGGACATTGCCCTTGTTCTCTTCGGTGACCCAGACGCCGACCGGTCCGGTTGGTGTCGGGGCGGCGGCAATGGGAGCGGGTTGCGGTGCCGGCTGTGCCGCGACCGGGGCCGGTGCAGGCGCTGAAGGCGCGACCACCGTTGCAACCGGCGCGGCCGGCACCGGCTGCGGCGCGGCGGCCTGCACCGGCGCAGGCGCGGGAGCGGGCGCAGGTGGTGGCGCTGCAGGCGGCGCCTCCGACGACGCCACATCGTCATCATCGTTTGACTTCGAGCCAAGACCCTTGAGGTTGATGTTGCCAATCGTGCCGCTATAGCCCGGCGCCGAGATGCGGATGCAGGACAGCGCGCTGCAATTGCGCGGCGCCTCGACATGGATGCGCTGGCCGTCGATCTGGAAGGTGATGCCGGAGCCGCGGGCATGGGCTGATGTGGTGGCCATCAGCAGCGCGGCGATCGCAACGAACGTCTTCATGACAGTCTCCGTGGGCGTTGGGCGGCGGGGTTCGATTGATCCGGACGCTACGCGCTGCCGGCGCCGGCTTCCGTGATCGATGTCACGTAGGGCGAGCCGCGCTCCTGACTTTGCAGCTGTCCAATTTGTAATTGAACGCCTTCGAACCGGACGCTTCGTCGCGCGCGACCGACGGAGGTCAACGCACTTCCGCAAGCGATGGAGGCAAACATGAAACGCTTGAGCCTGGTCGCGCTGCTGCTCGTCGCCGGCAGCGCCGTCGCCGCCCATGCCGGCAACGACATCTACACCAACATGCTGAAGCAGCGGCGCGGCGACAACGCGCTGCATGTCGACACCGCATTCTGCGATGCGCAGTTCGGCGCACCGCAGAACGGCACGCCGACGTCGCGGCAATACAAAAGCTGCATGCGCGCCCGCGGCTGGCGCTTCAGCCGAACCGTCCGCGAGCCGCGCCGTCGCGACGACGGCTATCCCGATCCCGACAATCCCGGTCTGGTCTGCCACGATTTCACGATCGGCGGCATCACCGGATCGAGCTGCTCGAATTTTTGAGAGGATGGCGGGGTGCCGCGCGCCCTGTCACCGTCATCCTGAGGAGCGCGCTCTTGCGCGCGTCTCGAAGGATGCACGGCCCGGCCGGTGGCCGTCGATCCTTCGAGGCTCGCTCTGCTCGCACCTCAGGATGACGGGTCGACGATGGAGGCTGTCACCAAGCGCAAAGCGCCCGGCGGGGCGACCGCCGGGCGCTGAACTCAATGCCAAGTCGAATGTCCCAGGAGCCGAATGTCCTAGAACACGCCGAGAATGATGGCGCCGACGAAGGCGAACGCGATGTACGCGGCCACAATGCTCAGCTTGCTCAGCAGAGGACTCGCGAAATCCATTGGGGGTGCTCCCTTGGTTCACAACGCTGCCCGCATTAACGCTGAAGCTAGCAATCGGTTCCTGGCCGAAAAAGTCAGCGTTGCTGTCCGGCCCGCTATTCCCAGGCAATGCCGCATTGCGGCGCCCGGATCAAAACAGCGTCGAATCAAGGCGTTGAAGCGTCCCCAAATATATTCCGGGGGCCTGTGAACCTGACAGTGCCTGGGGGGCCTTCCGGGCGGTTGCTGACCTTCGAAGGCGAGTTCTCCGACGTCACGTCGTCCTATGGCGGCAAGGGCGTCGTTCGTTACACTTGGTGATGGAGACATATCCCGGCAGCGCGCGAGTTGCTCGGCCGGGTTCCAACGTATGGTTAAGGAGCGTTGAAATCAACGCGTCGAATTGCGTTGAAGAGTCTTTAATCAAATTCGCAGAACCTCCGCGCCATGACGCGTGGAGTTCGTTTGTATCTCGTCGGCTCCCTTGTCCTTGTGTCGCTTGCTGGTTGCGGCCGCGGTCTGTTTCAGACCGCTGAGCGCGAGCCGTGGCGGGCCGAGGCTGAGGCCGCTTGCCTGAAATCCGGCGCGGTCAAGGAAAGCGCCGACCTCGTCCGCATCGATCCGATCTCCGGGCCCGGTGCCTGCGGCGCCGAGTTCCCGCTCAAGGTCGGCGCCCTCGGCGAAGCCAGTTCGGCTTACGGATTTGCCGACGACAGCCTGCGTCCGCCGGCCGCGATCGGCAACCAGCCGCGTTGGCCGATCAACCGGCAGTCCCCGCCGCCCGCGCAGGCGCCATACTCCGATCAGGCGGTCGGCCAGCCGAGCTATGGCAGCCAGCCGAACGGGCCGGTCTCGCTGTCGGCGCCCGGCGTTCCGCCGCAACAGGACGAGATCGACCTGCCGCCTGACGGCGCGCCCGACGCCAGCGGCGAGCGACCTTATTATCCGGGCCTGCCATCCAATCAGCGGCGCGACAGCGCGGCCGCGCCTTACTCGCCGGCGCCTTATTCCCAGCAGCCATCAGGCGCGCCGCCGCCACGGCTCGGTCCGTCAGGCGGCAACCCGGTGATGACGGTCGGCCCGGTCGCAGTGAAGCCGGCGGCGACGTTGGCGTGCCCGATCGTCTCGGTGCTCGAGCGCTGGCTCGCCGATTCCGTGCAGCCGGCGGCACAGCGCTGGTTCGGCGCGCGCGTCGTCGAGATCAAGCAGATCTCGGCCTATTCCTGCCGCGGCATGAACGGCAATTCGCACGCGCATATTTCCGAGCACGCGTTCGGCAATGCGCTCGATATCGCAGCCTTCACGCTCGCCGACGGCCGCCGCATCTCGGTCAAGGATGGCTGGAAGGGCCTGCCGGAAGAGCAGGGCTTCCTGCGCGACATCCAGGCCGCCGCGTGCCAGCAATTCACCACCGTGCTGGCGCCAGGCTCCAACGTCTATCACTACGACCACATCCATGTGGATCTGATGCGCCGGGCGAGCCGGCGCCTGATCTGCCAGCCGGCCGCCGTCTCCGGCGAGGAGGTCGCGGCGCGCGCCGGCGGCCGTAACCCCTATGCAACGCGCGAACCTTATGTCACAGGATCGCTCGGCGGCAGAAAGCCGGTCCCGCGGGGTAAAGCGGGGGTCAACGAAGAAGACGAATTCGCCGACGAATAGGGACGCGTCTGATACCCGTATTTTTACTGGGGATGCCGTGCAAACGGTAGCCACTATTTTCTGCGTATGCTCGCGAGCCGGGCGCACCCGGCTGGTTACTGGGGGATAGGTTTTGCAAGACGTGCCGATCATTCTCGTCATCGAAGACGATCGTGATCTTCAGATGATGGTAGAGGACGCCCTGAGGGACGGCGGCTATGAGCCGGCGATCGCAGGCTCGGGCGAGGAAGCTCTGACGCTGCTGAAGGCGTTCCGAACCAAATACAGTGCCCTGGTCACCGACATCCGCCTGCTTGGCCGGCTCGACGGCTGGCGCGTGGCGCGCGGCGCCCGCGAGATCGATCCGTCATTCCCGGTGCTCTACATCACCGGCGGCGGCGGCGACGAATGGCCCACCCGGGGCGTGGCGGACAGCGTGCTGCTGAACAAACCGTTCTCGCCCGACGAGCTGGTCGCGGCCGTGACGAAGCTGCTCAAGAACGGCGCACCGGCCTGAGCGATTGATCGTTCCCGCAACATTGGCGATGCGGACGTTGGGCGTGGCAAACGTGTCTCCTAAAGTGTCTTCGAGCGAAGTGGATACCGGTTCGCGTGAAGAAAGCGCGTCAAGGCAAGGATCTGGAGCCCCGTTCCGATTCGATCGGAACGGAAGGGGCTCCAGGCCGGCATGAATGACTTCGCACAGTCGATCACGGCGGCAGCGTCACTGATCGCCAGTCGCGATCCGGTCCTGCTCGGGATCGTCGCATTGTCGTTGCGCGTCAGCTTGCTGGCGAGCCTGCTCGCGCTTCTGATCGGCGCGCCGATCGGCGGCTGGCTTGCGATATCAAGGTTTCGCGGACGGCAGGTGGTGATCGTGCTCGCCAATGCCTGTCTCGGACTGCCGCCGGTGGTGGTCGGGCTCGGGCTATATCTCCTGCTGTCGCGTTCGGGACCGCTGGGCTTCGCCGGCCTGTTGTTCACGCCGACGGCGATGGTGGTGGCGCAGGTCATCCTGGCGACGCCGATCGTGGTCGCGCTGGTGCATCGTCCGGTCGCGCTGCTGTGGGCGGAATACGCCGACCTGATACGCACCGACGGCCTGTCCCGCCTGCGCAGCCTTGCGCTGCTGTTCTCGCTTGGCCGCGCCTCGCTTCTCACCGCGTTCCTCGCCGCCTTCGGCCGCGCCATCGCGGAGGTCGGCGCCATCATCATCGTGGGCGGCAATATCAGCGGCTACACGCGAACGATGACGACGGCGATCGCGCTGGAAACCAGCAAGGGCGAACTGGCGCTCGGTCTCGGCCTTGGTGTGATCCTGCTTGTGCTGAGCGTCAGCGTCAGCACGATCGCGTTTCTGCTAGTGCGCGGCGTTGGGGAAAAATAGCTGCTCGCCGCCGACCTTGTAGCCGGCGATGACCGACTGCCCGGCCTGCGAGACCAGCCAGTCGATGAAGGCCTGTCCGTCGGCGGCCTTTACCGTCGGATGCTTTGCCGGATTGACCAGCATCACGCCGTATTGATTGAACAGTCGCTTATCGCCTTCGGTCAGCACGGCGAGCTCGCCGCGATTCTTGAATGACAGCCAGGTGCCGCGGTCTGACAGCACATAGGCATTCGACGCCGACGCCATGTTGAGCGCCGGACCCATGCCCTGGCCGATCTCGCGATACCACTGGCCCTTCGCGGAACCGAGATCGACACCGGCATCCTTCCAGAGCCGCAACTCGGCCTCATGCGTCCCGGAGTGGTCGCCGCGCGAGATGAAGGCGGATGTCGTCGCGGCGATCTTGCGCAAGGCGTCCGCGACATCCTTGTCGCCGGCGATATGCGCCGGATCGGTCTTCGGGCCGACGATGACGAAATCGTTGTACATCACGTCATACCGTTTGGTCGCAAAGCCCTCGGCCAGGAATTTCTCCTCGGCCACGCGATCGTGCACGAACACGACATCGGCATCGCCGCGCCGTCCGATGTCGAGCGCCTGGCCGGTGCCGACCGCGACCACTTTTACGGCAATGCCCGACGCCTGCGTGAAGTGCGGCAAGAGATAGCCGAACAGGCCGGACTGCTCGGTCGATGTCGTCGAGGCAACGATGATGGTGGGCGTCTGCGCCAACGCGGGACCGGCGAACAGCAGCACGGCAGCGATGACGAGGTATCGGAGGAGGGATGTCATGCGGTCAGGATAGGATGTAGGGCCGGCGATCACCATGCGTCAATTGATCCGGTGACGCAACGCGGGCCGGATACAGCGCCGCGCGATCCCCTGTGACCTGGCGGCGCTTATACCGTGTTTACACCATAGCGGGGTATCCCACCTCGAATTCATACGTCCTCCTGTCCACATTCGGGCGAGCTCGCTAGCAGAGCGCAGTCCCTGGAGGCAAAGATGACGACCTATCGCGCCTATATCGTTGGACCGCACAGCCGATCCATCGGCGTGGTCAACTTGGATTGCAGCAACGATGACCAGGCCATCACATCGGCCAGCCGTCTTGTCGATCACCATGATGTCGAGCTGTGGCAGATGGACCGGCCGGTCGCCCGGTTCGAAGCCTGCTCAAAGCAGGTATTCCGCAAATAGTGCGACACTGCGCGGCAGACCGGGTGTCGCGCCGCGCGATCCCTGATGATAGATCTTGCGCCAGGTTCGTCATCACAGGGATATCAGGTCATGGCTTTGGAGAAGGTCGCACTCGTCACCGCAGGCGGCAGCGGCATGGGCGCGGCGGCGGCACGGCGGCTTGCCGCCGATGGCTTTCGCGTCGCGATCCTGTCGTCATCGGGCAAGGGCGAGGCGCTGGCCGGCGAACTCGGCGGCATTGGCTTCACCGGCTCCAACCGTTCGAACGATGATCTGAAGCGCACCGTCGACGGCGTGATGGCGCGCTGGGGCCGCATCGATGCCCTGGTCAACAGCGCCGGCCACGGCCCGCGTGCGGGTGTGCTGGAGCTGACTGATGAGCAGTGGCACACCGGGCTCGACGTCTATCTGATGAACGTGATCCGCCCGACGCGTCTCGTCGCACCGGTCATGCAGGCGCAAAAATCCGGCACGATCGTCAACATCTCCACCGCCTGGGCATTCGAGCCGAGCGCGATGTTTCCGACCTCGGCGGTGTTCCGCGCCGGGCTTGCCGCGTTCACAAAACTGTTCACCGACAGCTATGCGGCCGACAATGTCCGGATGAACAATGTGTTGCCGGGCTGGATCGACAGCTTACCGGCAACCGACGAGCGCCGCGACAGCGTGCCGATGAAGCGCTACGGCAAGGCGGAGGAGATTGCCGCAACCATCGCGTTTCTCGTCTCCGACGGCGCGGCCTACATCACCGGCCAGAACATCCGCGTCGATGGCGGCCTCATGCGGTCGATTTGAGGCTCAAGTGACCCAACTCGGAATACGTTCCGATGATCCGTATCGCTATCAATTCCGCCTAGTCTACTGTCGCACAATCCTCTCTGCGCGCGACGTCGCTCGCTTTCGCCACACCCGCAAGTCAGCCATGACTTTTATGGTCGCGCCGAGGACCAGTGCGCAAAGGGCCGCCTTCGACACCGTCTCCATCGTCCCCTCGACCAGCATGCCATGGACCACACTCCCTGCGACGATGACCACCGCAAGGGACATGTGAGCAATGCGCCACGTTCGCGGTCGCAGTCCCAATCGCCGACGCAGTGCCGCCAAAAGCGCGACGGCGAAGATTGCCCACATGGCGATCACACCCCACGGCGAAAACGGCGTCGGCGATGAGAAGAGAAGGGCGTCAATCATGTCCGGCGGACTGGTGATCCAAAGGCCCCCGACGTGGACCAGCACCGCCACGACCAGCGTGCCTCCGATCCAGTGATGTGCACGCCGTCCACGATAAGCCGCCAGTCCCGGCAGGTAGCCGCCAATGAGTAAAGGCTGAACGAGCACAAGTCCCAGTGCGATAATTCCTGCGAATCCGGCCAGGATGTAGATCGGACCGCGCCATGCGAGCAGCGGGCTCGCCGCTGCAGCGGCGATCGGCACGCAAACGGCGGCTCCAAGAGCGGCCCAGATCAGGGTTACCCGGGCCAATCTCATCCTTTTTGATCCCAACCCGGTCAGACCGGCTGAAGGACGAAGTGCGCCTCCAGGCTGGTATCTTTTGCGCTCCGCATGATGGGACGCAGGAAGACAGTTTTGAATTCACCGCTGTCATACGCGAGGTGACCATGCGGTTGGCCAAAGATGGGAATGATCTGTGGCATCTCGAGACGGAACGCCCCGTCCTTGTCGGTGAGCGTGGCTCCATGACTCTGCGGCTCGTGCTCCTGCCCTTCGGTCGTGTGCGCCCAAATCTGGATACGCTGCCCGGCAAGCGGAGTTCCGTCGCCAGCGCGGCGTACGGTGCCGCTCATCCAGAAGCCGCCCTTACCGATCCGGTCGACGATCGGCGCACCCTTGCGGTAGTTGTTCGATCCGCCCAACATCGAATCGGTCGGTGCGAGGCCTTCCGCGCGGGCGGGCAACAGCAGCCCGGCAACTCCTGTTACCAGGACGGAGCCGCCAGCGGCGAGGAGGTTGCGACGGTTGAACACGACGGTGGTCATGTAAATTCCTCCTGGCGACCGTGCAGTTGCTCCGCTCAGGGTACAACAACAAGCGCGAGCTGCCCAGTTGGGGGAGGCGAAGGGCGCGATCGGTCGCAGAGTTGTGAATGGGCGCCGGCCGCTCAACCCGCGCCGTTGGCGAGGCAATCCATGCGTCCGTATATGCGGTGCGGCGGAACGCTGCGGTTCGCTCGCAAAAGCGGGATGCGGCGTCGACCTTCACTCATGTGCTTAGACCCGAGTGCGTGGGCCCGAGCAACACCACTTGCGTCTACGCGCTGCGCGTTTCGCTTCAGGCCGCGCGCGTCACAATTGCGGCGACCTCTGATTGCGTTTGTCGTGATGACAAACTGAAAGCGCAGGGCTAGCCTTCCGTCAAATCAAAACATACGGGAGGAATGGCATGCCAGACGCAGCAGTTGCAGCACGCGCTTCGGACTCCACGCACAGCGGAACCACGCAGCAAGTCGACGTCGCGGTCGTCGGCGCCGGTTTCGCCGGTCTTTATCTGCTGCATCGGCTGCGCAAGGCGGGCTTCTCGGCGGTTGCGCTCGAAGAGGGCGCCGACGTCGGCGGCACCTGGTACTGGAACCGGTATCCCGGCGCGCGCTGCGATATCCAGACCATCGACTACAGCTACACCTTCGACCCCGAGCTCGATCAGGCCTGGACCTGGTCGGAGAAATACGCGACCCAGCCGGAAATCCTGCGCTATCTCGGCTTCGTCGCCGACCGCTACGATCTGCGCCGCGATATCCGCTTCGGCACCAAGGTGACGCAGGCGACCTGGAATGATGCGACCGCGCGCTGGCAGATCTCGACCAACAACGGCGCCAATGTCTCGTGCCGCTACTACATCATGGCGACCGGCTGCCTGTCGGCGCCGAAGCCGCCCGAGATCGACGGCGTCAAGGATTTCAAGGGCCAGATCTATTTCACCGGCCGCTGGCCGCATCAGGGCGTCGATCTCAAGGGCAAGCGCGTTGCCGTGATCGGCACCGGATCATCGGGCATACAATCGATTCCGTTGATCGCCGAACAGGCCGCGCAACTCACCGTATTCCAGCGCACGCCGAACTTCGCGTTGCCTGCCGGCAACGGTCCGGCGCCGGAGGATCGCAAGACGTACTTTGAGGGCGACCGTGCGGCCTATCGCGAGCAGGCGCGCTGGTCGATGGCCGGTGTGCCGTATCCGCAGCAGACCGTGGTGAGCTGGCAATTGAGCGACGCCGAACGCCGCGAGCGGTTCGAGAAGGCGTGGGCTGCGGGCGACCTCGTTCATATCCTGACCCAGCTGTGGGCCGACCAGGCGGTCGATGTCGACGGCAACAGGCTGGTCGCGGACCTGATCCGCGAGAAGATCGGCGCCGTGGTCAAGGATCCGGAGATCGCCGCGGCGCTCGCCCCGCACGATCATCCGTTCGGCGCCAAGCGTCCCTGCCTCGATACCAATTACTATGCGACCTACAACCGTCCGAACGTGACGCTGGTCAATCTGCGGCAGGAGCCGATCAAGGCGATCACGGCCAACGGCATCGCGACCGACAGGCGCAGCTTCGATGTCGACGTCATCGTGTTCGCGACCGGCTTCGACGCCATGACCGGCGCGATCATGGCGGTGCATCCGATCTCCGGCCGCGGCGGCAAGTCGCTGTCGGATGTCTGGGCGCACGGACCGCAGACCTATCTCGGCGTCACCGTCGCGGGCTTCCCCAATCTGTTCATGATCACCGGCCCCGGCAGCCCGTCGGTGCTGTCGAACATGGCGGTGTCGATCGAGCAGCATGTCGACTGGGTGGTCGAGCGGATCGCCGCGCTGCGCGACGACGGCTTCACCACGATGGAGGCGACCGAGAACGCGCAGACCGGCTGGGAGCGGCACATGGCCGACTGCGCGACGCTGACGCTGCACCGGCTCGCCAACACCTGGTACACGGGCGCCAACGTCCCCGGCAAGCCGCAGGGCGTGATGCCTTATACCGGCGGCGTCGGTCCGTATCGCAGCATCTGCAACGAGGTGGTCGGCCGCGGCATGCTCGGCTTCAAGCTGTCAGGTCCCGGCGTTGCCGAACAGTGCAATGACGGCGAGGTGGTGCGGCTGCAGCCGGACGTGCGGCTGGTGCTCGGCATGCTCGGCGAGATGAACCTGCCGCCGATCGAGACCATGGGTGCGCAGGGCGCGCGCGACTTCCTGACCGAGTTCAACAAGGGCCGTCCTGCCGGCCGTCCCGTTGGCGAGGTTGGCACCGGCATGCTGCAGGGCGCCGACGGTCCGCTGCCCTACAAGCTCTATCGGCCGGCGACGCCGGGGCCGCATCCGATCGTGGTCTATTTCCACGGTGGCGGCTGGGTGCTCGGCGACGAGCTGTCGGACGATCCGTTCTGCCGCGATCTGTGCCGGCGCACCGGCATGATCATCGTCAGCGTCGGTTATCGCCATGCGCCCGAGCATCGCTTCCCGGCGGCGGCCGAGGACGGCTATGCGGCAACGCGCTGGATCGCCGCCCACACCGCCGAACTTGGCGGCCGGGCAGGGCCCGTGCTGGTCGCTGGCTGGAGCGCCGGCGGCAACATCGCGGCCGTCACCTGCCAGCTCGCACGCGATCGCGGCGGGCCCGAGATCGCGGGCCAGCTCCTGATCTGTCCGGTCACCGACTCCTCCTTCGACCGGCAGTCCTATGTCGACAACGCGGCCGGCTACTTCCTGACCCGCGGGCTGATGCACTGGTTCTGGGACCTGTACTGCTCGCCCGCCGACCGCACTGATCCGCGCGTCGCGCCGTTGCGCGGCAAGCTCGACGGCCTGCCGCCGGCGTTCATCGCGACCGCCGAGTTCGATCCGCTGCGTGACGAGGGCGTTGCCTATGGCGACGCGCTCGCCAAGGCCGGCGTCAAGGTCGAGCAGCTCAAGGGCAGTGGTCACTTCCACTCGTCCTTCGTGATGGTCGACGTCATCATCACCGGCGTCAGCGGCCGCGCGAAGATGGCGCAGGCGCTGCGCCGCTTCGCCGGACTGTCCGAACAGATCGAGCAGGGCAGTACCGCGCCGCAGATCAACGCGGCGGCGAACTAGACTGGGAGTCTTGCGGCGCTTCGGTTCTCAACCAGGACCGAAGCGCTAACCTAGCTCGAACGTCGTGACGCCGAACACGCGATCGATCCGCAAGGGCGGGATCGCGCCGGTATACATTCGCGCGGTCTCAAACACCGGCGAGAGCCCGAGGCCTTCCGCCAATGCGACTGCGTCGCGGTTGACGGCGGGGACATCGAGGAAGATCTCGCCACTGCCGGCACTTGCAAGCAATGCCGACAGGATGGTCTCGGCGCCAGCGCGGTCATCGGCGACAAGCGGACCGATCTTGCGGCCGGTGCGGCACGGGCGGATCACGCCCCAGCCGGCCAGCCTGCCGTCGCGCAACAGCGCGCGCCCGAGATGCCCTGATGTATTGATCCAGGCGCGCAGGAAGGCCGGACGCGGCGCCGGAAAGACCGTGGCGTCATCGGCCTCGATCAGCGCCGCCGGCACATCGCACAGCGCGACGAGGTCAGCGTTCGGCGCGGATGGTGCTGCGACCGTGCCGCCATAGCGCACATTGGCGTAAGCGAGCACGAAGCCGGATTTTTGGTAGTTCGCCTGCTGCGCCACCACGCCGTCGAGCCCGATCACGCGTGGATGCGCATGCGCGATGGCCGCATTCCATATCTTCAGGCCATGGCCGCGGCCGCGCAGGTCCGGACGCACGATGTAGAAGCCGAGGAACGCAAACTGCGCGCCGTAATTGACGCAGGAGACCACCGCGGCCGGCCGCCCGTCGAACTCGCCGATGAAAAATCCGTGCGGGTCCTCGGCGGCAAAGCACGCGGCATCGGCGAGACCGGGATTCCATCCTTCTGCCGCGGCCCAATCCACCGCGAGCGTGATCTCGTCTGGCCGCATATGCCGGATGCTGAGGTCGTTCATGGATGGCCATCCTCGAATTGGCGCCGCAACGGCCATGGTAGCGCGCTAATGTCTCCCCGTCATTGCGAGCGAAGCGAAGCAATCCATCGCGCCGCGAGGATGAAGAGTGGATTGCTTTGTCGCTGACGCTCCTCGCAATGACGGTGCGAGATCAGTTCGCCTGCTTCGGCCGGTACGCCGCGAAGAACACCCGCGTTGCACTGTCGACGACAACAGTGATCCGCTCCGGCGAGGGCGACGGATTGGCCTGGAAGATGAACGCCTGGAACAGCGTCGCCTGGCACATCTGCATGAACTGCCAGGCCGCGAGCTGATAATCATCGATCACGAGCTCGCCGAGCGCGGCGCGCGCCTCGAGATAGGCGGCGAAGCGGTCGACGGTGTGGGCGATCACGTGGGTGTAGAACCGGCTGCCGAGCTCGGGCATCCGCTCGGCGATCGCCATCACGGTGCGGATCGCCGAACCGCCGCCGGGCCGGCACAGCACCGCGACATAGGCGCGGCCGAATTCGGGGAGGGTGGTGTCGACGTCGCGCGTGGGGTCGAAATTGAAGGCGACCTTGCCCTGCTCGAGCTTTTCCTCCTCGACGATCGCCGCGAACAGCCCGGCCTTGTCGGGGAAATAGACATAGAGCGTGCCCTTGGAGACGGCAGCGGCGCGGGCGATCTCGCCCATGCTGGCGCCGTCAAAACCGAGCTCCAGGAACACCTTGCGGGCGCCGTCCAGGATCTGGCGTCGTTTTGACGGCTCCTCCTCGCCGACTGGCTGGAGGGAGACTCGGGGGGCTGCAACCATTGATTTAGCTTCTCGCCAAAGAACTCAACCCGGAATGCGCAAGGTTGAGAATCGAAGCGTTATAATCCCTGCCGAGGGAATATAGATTGACCGAACGGTTCGGTCAATGCTATTGGTGGGAGTGACGATGAGCCGCACGGCCCTTATTCCGCCATCGCGGGCATCGAGACTTTTTTGGGGAGCCTCGGCTATGGCCGCAGCACGAGATCAGGCTGCACGCATTGTTCGTTCCGGGCCTGAGATGGCCGAGGACGCGAAGGCGCGCGATGCATCCGCCGATCTCGGCGAGCAAGCCAGAACTGACGAAACCAAAAGGGCCGACGAAGCCAGGCGTGACGAATCCAAGCGTCCCGCCGAGGCGCCACCCGCTTCTGCGCCCGAGCAGCCGGCGGCTTCGCCCGCTGCTTCTGCGCCGCCGAAATCCGGCAAGCGCAAATTCGTGATGATGGGCGTGGTCGGCCTGCTCGCGATCGCGGCCGCAAGCTATGCCGCCTATTACCTGATGGTCGGACGCTTCTACGTCTCGACCGACGATGCCTATGTCCGCGCCAACAACACCATGCTCGGCGCGCGCGTTGCGGGCCATATCGCGGCGATCCTGCCCGGCGACAATGCGCTGGTGCGCGCCGGCGATGTGATCTTCCGGATCGACGACGGCGACTATCGCATCGCGGCCGATGCCGCGCGCACCCGGATCGCGACCCAGCAGGCGACGATCGAGCGCTTCGGCCGCCAAGTTGCGGCAGCCGAGAGCACGGTCGAGCAGGCGCAGGCCCAGCTGGTGTCCGCCCAGGCCGGCCTGAAGCGTGCCGATCTCGATTTCGATCGCCAGCAGGCGCTGAGCACCAAGGGCTTTGCCTCGCGCGCCACTTTCGAGGTCTCGGAAGCCGGCCGTGATCAGGGTGCCGCCGCCGTGCGCTCGGCGCAGGCCGCCTTCGATGCCGCAAAGAGCAATGTCGATGTGACCAGGGCGCAGCAGGCTGAGTCCCGCGCCCAGCTTGCCGAATTGCAGACCCAGCTCGCCAAGGCCGAGCGCGATCTCGATTTCACTCAGGTCCGCGCGCCGGTCGACGGCACCTTCTCCAACCGCCTGGTCAATACCGGCGACTACATCAATGTCGGCCAGCGGCTCGGCAATGTGGTGCCGCTCGACGGCGTCTTCATCGACGCGAACTATAAAGAGACCCAACTCAAGCGCATCCGTCCCGGCCAGCGGGTGACGATCAAGGTCGACGCCTACGGCTTCCGCAAATTCACCGGCATCGTCGACAGCATCTCGCCGGCGGCAGGCTCGGTGTTCACCCTGCTGCCGCCCGACAACGCCACCGGCAATTTCACCAAGATCGTGCAGCGCCTGCCGGTCCGCATCCGCGTGCCGAACAGCGTCGCCAAGCAGGGCATGCTGCGCGCCGGCATGTCGGTCTACACCACCGTCGACACCAGGGAGGGCGCGGCCGACGCCGACGCCGATACCGATCTCGACGCGTCGATGATGATCCATCCGCAGTGATGCCTTGAAGCTTCGGACCTGAGGGTTCGAAGCGCGGAGCTTGATAAGCCCATGGCCGACGCGACCACTGCTTCCCCCTCGATGATGGCCGGCGCCTCGGAGTCCGAGCGCCTCCAGCCGAAACGGGTGGTTGCGTTCATCATCATGGTGTTCGGCATGTTCATGTCGATCCTGGACATCCAGATCGTCTCGGCGTCGCTCACCGAGATCCAGGCCGGCCTGTCGGCGTCTTCGACCGAAGTGTCGTGGGTGCAGACCGCGTATCTGATCGCCGAGGTGATCGCGATCCCGCTGTCCGGCTTCCTGTCGCGCGCGCTTGGCACCCGGCTCTTGTTCGCGATCTCGGCGTTCGGCTTCACCGTGTCCAGCCTGTTGTGCGGCTTCGCCTCCACGATCGAGCAGATGATCCTGTGGCGCGCGCTGCAGGGCTTTCTCGGCGCCGGCATGATCCCGACGGTGTTCGCCTCGGCCTACACCATCTTCCCGCGCTCCAAGTTCTACATCGTGGCGCCGATCATCGGGCTGGTCGCGACCCTGGCGCCGACCGTCGGGCCAACGGTCGGCGGCTTCATCACCGATCTGATGTCGTGGCACTGGCTGTTCTTCATCAACATCGTGCCCGGCATCATCATCACGATAGGTGTGCTGGCGCTGGTCGATTTCGACCAGCCGAACTTCGCGCTGCTCGAGCGTTTCGACTGGTGGGGCCTGATCTTCATGGGCGGCTTCCTCGGCTCGCTCGAATATGTGCTGGAGGAAGGTCCGCAATATGAATGGCTGCAGGACACCTCGGTGGCGATCTGCGCCGCGATCTGCTTCGTGTCGGCGATCGCCTTCTTCTGGCGGGTGTTGACCGTGGAGGAGCCGATCGTCGATCTCTATGCCTTCTCCAACCGCAACTTCGCGGTCGGCTGCGTGCTGCAGTTCTGCATCGGCATCGGGCTCTACGGCCTGACTTACGTCTATCCGCGCTATCTCGCGGAGGTCCGCGGCTACAGTGCGCTGATGATCGGCGAGACCATGTTCGTCTCCGGCATCACCATGTTCTTCATGGCGCCGGTGGTCGGCCGTCTGATGCAGAAGGTCGATTTGCGCTACATCATCGCCTTCGGCCTCGTCACCTTCGCGCTCGGCTCCTGGCAGATGACCTGGATCACGCGCGAGTACGATTTCTACGAGCTGCTGGTGCCGCAGATCCTGCGCGGCATCGGCATGATGTGCGCGATGGTGCCGACCAACAACATCGCGCTCGCCACGCTCGAGCCCGACCGCGTCAAGAACGCCTCCGGCCTGTTCAACTTGATGCGCAATCTCGGCGGCGCGGTCGGGCTCGCCTTGATCAACGAAGCGCTCAACCACCGCACCGATCTGCACATCTCGCGGCTGCAGGACCGCGTGACCTGGGGCAACACGACCGCGGTCGAGACCCTCAACAATTTCACCCAGCGCCTGCAGGGCATGGGCGATTCGACCATGATGGCGGTGAAGCAGCTCTCGCAGATCGTGCACCGCCAGGCCCAGGTGATGAGCTACGGCGACGCCTTCTTCATGCTGTCGCTGTTCTACGTCGGCCTCAGCCTGCTGGTGCTGTTCGTCAACAAGCCGCCGCCGATGACCGACGTAGGCGGCGACGCGCATTGAGAGCATCGGTATCGCGCGTCGTGTGCACCCGTTGGCGTGCAGAGCGTTGCATCGCCGACACAGTGCCGCACTCACGCGCTTGTCATCTTGCCAATCGCGCCTGATGCATTTATAAGCAGCGCATTCCTTACTCGAACCCGGGAGATGCGCATGAAGTCGTTTGTTTCGCAGATCGTGCGCCCGCGTTCGATGGTGCTGGACGCGCTTACGCGTTAGCTCCTGGCGCTGATCGGGCCTGATCCCCGATCATCAAAGCTTCCCAACAAATTACCGATTGTTTTCAGCGACTCCTGCGGCCGGATTCCGTCCGCCAGTCGCCTTAAGTGGAGCCGGCTTGCGCTGCATAGGCGTGGCCGGAATGTGCCATGACCTCTCTGACATCCAAGCGACCGGCCGCGATCCGGATCGTCTTGCCATTCGTGTTCCGCCATTGGCTGGAACAGCCGCTCCGCGCCTCGGCCGTGACCGCGGGTTTCCTCGGTGCGACCGCCGCCGACCTGTTCATGCCGATATTCTCCGGCCATTTGGTCGATGCGTTGACCGCGGGTTCGACGGACGCCGCCGCACGCCATGCTGCGATGCTGGCATTCGGCGCCATCGTAGGCCTCGGTGCACTGTCGCTGATGCTGCGGCTGGTCGGCATTACGACCATCGTGCCGTTCACGCTGAAGACGATGTCCGATGTCGGGCAGCAGGCCTTCATGCGGGTGCAACGCTTCTCGACCGACTGGCACGCCAATTCGTTCGCCGGCTCCACCGTGCGCAAGGTCACGCGCGGCATGTGGGCGCTCGACCTGTTGAACGACACCATCCTGATGGCGCTGCTGCCGTCGCTCGTGGTGCTGCTCGGCTCGATGATCCTGCTCGGGCTGCACTGGCCGCAGCTCGGCGCGGTGATCGCCATAGGCTCGGTGATCTATGTCGCGATGACCATGGCGTTCCAGGTGCGCTACGTCGCGCCGGCCGCGCGCGTCTCCAATGTATGGGACACCAAGGTCGGCGGCACGCTGGCCGATGCCTTGACCTGCAACGCGGTGGTGAAGTCGTTCGGCGCCGAAACACGCGAGGACATCAGGCTCGACGGCGTCATCAGCCGCTGGCGGCGCCGGGTGCGGCGGACCTGGCTCCGCTACAACCACACCTCGACCGCGCAGCTCCTGGTGCTGCTGTGCTTCCGCGCCTCGGTGATCGGCGGTGCGATCCTGCTGTGGGCGGCCGGCCGCGCCACGCCGGGCGACGTCACCTATGTCCTGACCAGCTACTACATCATCCACGCCTATCTGCGCGATGTCGGCATGCACATCAACAACCTGCAGCGTTCGGTGAACGACATGGAGGAGCTGGTGCAGATCCATGGCGAGCCGCTCGGCATTGTCGACGCGGCCGACGCTGCAACGATCGACATTCAGGGCGGCCGCATCGTGTTCGACGACGTCACGTTCCACTATGGCGGCCATCGCCGGCCGCTCTATGACGGGCTGTCGGTCGACATCGATGCGGGTGAGCGCGTTGGTCTGGTCGGGCGCTCCGGCTCCGGCAAGACGACCTTCGTCAAGCTGGTGCAGCGGCTCTACGACGTCACCAGTGGCAAAATCCTGATCGACGGTCAGGATATCGCCAAGGCGACGCAGCAATCGCTGCGCAGCCAGATCGCGATCGTGCAGCAGGAGCCGATCCTGTTCCACCGCACGCTGGCGGAGAACATCGCCTATGGCCGGCCGGGCGCCGGCATGGAGGCGATCGAGCAGGCGGCGCGGCTTGCCAATGCGCACGACTTCATCATGCGGCTGCCGAAGGGCTACGGCACGCTGGTGGGCGAGCGCGGCGTCAATCTGTCGGGCGGCGAGCGGCAGCGCGTCGCGCTGGCGCGCGCCTTCCTGGCGGATGCGCCGGTCCTGATCCTGGACGAGGCGACCTCGAGCCTCGACTCAGAGTCCGAGGCGCTGATCCAGCAGGCGATGGAGCGGCTGATGAAGGGCCGCACCTCGATCGTGATTGCGCACCGGTTGTCAACGGTGCGCAGCATGGATCGCATCCTGGTGTTCGATCGCGGCGAGATCGTCGAGCAGGGCACGCATGAGGCGCTCGCCGCACGTCCCGGCGGCATCTACCGCGGCCTGTTCGAGCGCCAGGCGACCGAGTTCGGTCAGGCTGCGGCGGCGGAGTAAGCGACGGCGCGTGGCTGACGGATTGATCTCCGACAGCCACGCGCCCGGATCGATATGAGAATCGATTTTGAGAATGGAATTGAAATGAAAGACCTTACGCGCGGCTCCATCGTGAGCCACATCTTGGTCATGGCTCCCCCGATCGTGGTCGGCATGATCACGATCATGATCTGCCAATTGGTCGATTTGTATTTTGTCGCCGGTCTCGGCGAGGCTGCCGTCGCGGGCGTATCTGCAGCCGGCAATGCCGGTTTCCTCGTCAACGCGCTGATGCAGGTGCTCGGCGTTGGCACCGTCTCGCTGATCGCGCATGCAGTGGGACGCAAGGATCGCAGCGATGCCAACCTCGTGTTCAATCAGTCGATCGTGTTGTCGGTGCTATCTGGGCTGTTGACGTTGTGCGCGGGGGCATTGCTGTCGCGCCTCTATATGCGCTCGGTCGCGGCCGACCAGGCCACCATCGAAGCCGGCACTACCTATCTCCTGTGGTTCATGCCGGCATTGGCGCTGCAATTCATCACCCAGGTGATGGCCTCGGCGCTGCGTGCCACCGGCATCGTGCGGCCCAGCATGCTGGTGCAGGCGGTTGCAGTCATCATCAACATCGCGCTGGCGCCGGTCCTGATCGCGGGCTGGGGCACCGGTCACGCGTTCGGCGTTGCCGGGGCAGGTCTGGCAAGTTCGATCGCCGTGCTCATCGGCGTGCTGATGCTGTTTGCGTATTTCCGCAAGCTGGAACGCTATGTCGGATTCGATCCCGCGCAATGGCGTCCACAACTCCGGCAGTGGAAGCGGATCCTCAATGTCGGGCTGCCTGCCGGCGGCGAGTTCGCGCTCATCTTCGCCTGGATGGGCGTGATCTATTATGTGCTGCGCGATTTCGGCCCGGCGGCCCAGGCCGGGTTCGGCATCGGGACGCGCGTGCTCGGCCTGATCCAGATGCCGGCATTGGCGGTGGCGCTTGCCGCCGGCCCGATCGCCGGACAGAATTTCGGCGCCGGCAATGGCAAGCGTGTGCAGGATACCTTCGTCAAGGCGGTGCTGATCGGCACGGTCGTGATGATCGTCTTCACGGTTCTCGCACAGTGGAAGCCGGGGCTGCTGCTCGACGGCTTCTCGAACGATCGGGAGACCATGGCGGTCGCCGCCCAGTTTCTGCACTTCGTCTCCATGAATCTCGTCGCGCAGGGACTGATCTTTACCTGCAACAGCGTGTTCCAGGGTCTCGGCAACACCAGGCCGGTGTTGCTGAGTTCGGTCGTGCGCCTCGTCACCTATGCGGTGCCGGTGATCTGGCTCTCGACGCGGCCCGGCTTCCGGATCGAGCATGTGTGGTACCTGTCGATCGTGACGACGACGCTGCAGGCCGGTCTGAGCTTGTGGTTGCTCCGTCGCGAATTCAGCAAACGTCTCGTGCCACCGCCGCGCGACGTTGCTCCGGAACGTGTTGGTCTCGAGCCGGTGGGATGACCGGCTGCGCCAATTTGCGATGGCGGTTGATCATCGCGGCGCCAGCCCGTTCCAGACCAGCGCCACACCGGACAGGAACAGCAGCACCAGCACCACGTCGGAGAAATTGCGGTCGCTGAGCGCGTGATAGAGCCGCGCGCCGAGCCAGGCGCCGAGCAGCGTTCCGGGAAACGCGCAGGCCACCAGCCAGATCAACTCCGGTTTCACCAGGCCGCTGGCGAGCTGGATGAGAAGCGCAGCCGCCAAAATCGTGAAGTTGAAGATCTGGAACACGCCGCGCCGCTGCTGCTTGCCCCAGCCGCGCACGCTCGCCCACAGGATCGGCAGCGGGCCGGACAGTCCGGCGAGGCCGCCGAGGATGCCGCCGGCAAATCCGATGGCGCCATCGGCCCATTTGCCGCCGAACGAGATCGACATCGGCTTGCGCTGCAGGAACAGCAGGGTCGGGAACGCCAACAGGAAGATGCCGATCGTCAGCTTGAACACGCCGGGATCGGCCCGCGCGATCAGCAGAATGCCGATCGGCACGCCGGCGAGGCCGCAAATGACGAACGGCCAGACCAGGCGGAAATCGATGCTCTTCCAGATCGACGGCAGCGTCGAAACCTGCGCGATCACAGAGCAGACCAGCACCAGCGGCACCGCAAGTGTCGGCGGCAGCACATAGAGCCAGATGCCGAGCGCCATCAGCGCGGTGCCGAAGCCGGCAAGGCCGGAGACGAAACCGCCGGCCAGCGCGCCGAAGAACAGGATCGCGTAACCAGCCGGGGTCATCCTCGTCTCGTTCTTCTGATCATTTGCAGCGACGTTTACACGACGCGCGTGGCGGGTACACTTCAAAATCGCGGCTCATCAACCATAATCGGAATGGAAGCATCCCAATGACTTCGAGTTCGTCGAAAACCTTTCTGGTCTGTCACGGCGCCTGGTCGGCAGGATGGGTCTGGAAGAAGATGCATCCGTTGATGCAGGCTGCCGGGCACCGGCTGATCACGCCGACCTACACCGGGCTCGGCGAGCGCGCGCACCTCGCCCATCGGGGGCTCGATCTGGAAGCGCATATCCGCGACATGCTCAACGTCATCTCATACGAAGACCTGCGTGACGTCGTGCTGATCGGCCATTCCTATGGCGGCATGGTCGCGACCGGCATCGCCGACCGGGTACGCGAGCGCATCGCGCAGCTGATCTATCTCGATGCCTTCGTGCCGCGCGACGGCCAGTCGCTGTTCGACCTCAACGAGCCGGTCATCGAGACCATGCGTGAGCTCGCGCACGATGCCGACGGCTGGCGTATCCCGCCGATGCCGACGCCGCCGGACACATCTCCAGCAGACGTCGCATGGCTGACCGCGCGCCGGGTCGACATGCCGATCAAATGCTTCGAGCAGAAATTGAAGCTGCAGCACGGCGAGACGACCCTGCCGCGCAGCTACATCTACGCCACCCGCACCACCCAGGCCGACACGTTCGGCCAGTTCGCCAGGCGCACCAGGAACGAAGCCGGCTGGCGCTATTTCGAGATCGACGCCAGCCACTCGCCGAACGTCACCGCGCCGGAGGCGCTGATGGCGCTGTTGCAGGAGATCGTTTCCTGACGAGCCGTCGTTCCGGGGCGATGCGAAGCTTCGCGCCGGAATCGATCAGGTGCGTTTGTTTGGCCAGGGTCATGCACCACGCGCGTCGCGCACGGCCTGAGCGACTTTCGTGGCCTGCGATACTCGTCCGATTTTCGCGCCTGCAATGATCTTTCTTCGGCGTTCGCTTGGCTTCGGCACCATGCCGTCGCCCGCGGTAGCGCCGGCCGAGGGACGAGTCATGAAGTTCGCGGCTCGGTGCAGTGCGAGGGCCTTTCGAGCTGCTTCGACATGCGCGGTCCGAGCTGCGAGGTTATGCAGACGCCTGAGCTCCGTGTTCACCCGCTTCACCGCCGCCGCGAAGACTTGCTTTCGTTCTGAAGCATGCTTGTCGGTTCCTGGAAAGCTTGTCCCGCGAGCCTCGGCTTTTCCGCGGCTCTCTCGCTGCTTTTGTCGGCTGACCGTTCGCTCCTTGTCGCGCATCTTGCGCAAGCGGGGTCGCATAGCCTCAAGCTCAGCCACCTCGACGTTGTAGATGGCGGGATGATGCGTCAGGCGGATTGCCTCATATTCTTCGTGGCTGAGAATGCTGCGCTCGAACTTGCAGGCGACCGACATTACCATTCCTCCGTTTGATTTTTCTGAATCCCGGGCAGAGGGAGACGTCCAGCTCCAGCTGATCATAACTCTAACGCCGCTGGATGGCTAATTTGCCACCGCATTCGAAGCTCTATTTGCCGGGCATTTTGTTGACGCTGCCGCTATCGTCCTAACTGGCTGATGGCGTTGTTTCCGAGCTTCACGAGCAGCGCATGCGATCGCGCTCGGGCCTGCAACTCGGCGTTCAGAGTCCGCAGGAGATTGTTTACGTGAGATTCGGACCCGATCAGGGCTTGCTCGGCAACCCCTCGACAAACTTTCGATGCTCCGCCAGCCACTCCGGATGGTCGGCGGCAAAGACCTGCACGCACAATTGGACGCATTCGTTGCAGATGAATGCCTTGGGTCCTGCCACCAGTTGCAGGACCTGCGGCGCGGCCTTTCCGCAGAACGAGCATGATGGCCCCGTCGATGCCTCCTCCTCATGGTCCGCGAGGCGGATTCCTTCACTCTTGAGCGCGCCGAGGAGCGCTTCGACGTCGTCGGCGCTAAGCCCTTTCGGGCACAATTCATTCAGTTGATCAAAAGTGATGAAGCCCGAGCGGCCACTGATCCTGCGTGCCGCCTGAATGATCGTCTGAAGGTCCATCTGCGATCCTCCGCGAAGGGCGCACTCTACGCCGGCCGCCCTATGTATGTCGCCTTTTAAGAAACGTGGGTCTATGACGACACTGCAGCGATTGGCTCGCTTCGCTGCGGGATGAGACAATTTCGTTCGAAGTTCGCCATCGGAACCAGGCGGTGACCGCAACTTTGGCTCGCATGTTTGGCCAAACCGCGACATAATGAGCGTCTCGCGTGCTGGTGAACGTGGTCTCATGAACCGTAGCCCCGTGCTCGTAGACTTGGCGCTCCAGGGTGGCGGATCGCATGGTGCGTTCACATGGGGCGTCCTGGATCGGCTTCTCGAAGAGCCATGGTTTCAGATTGCGGGCATATCCGGGACATCGGCCGGAGCGATGAACGCCGCCGTGCTGGCGGACGGGTGGACCGCGGGCGGCGCTGCGGGCGCACGCGAAGCACTTGAAAAATATTGGCGAAGCGTCTCGCGCGCTGCCGCATTCAGTCCGTTGCAACGGTCGCCGCTCGACCGCCTGATGGGACGCTGGTCGCTCGACAGCTCTCCGGCCTATCTCTTCACCGATTTGATGTCGCGGATGCTTTCACCCTACGACCTCAATCCGCTGGGCTTCAATCCGCTGCGCGACATATTGAACGACAGCATCGATTTCGAGCGTCTTGCACGCGCGCCGATCAAGCTCTTCATAACCGCCACACGCGTGCGCACGGGGCGCGGACGGATTTTTCGCAACGCGGAGATTACCGCGGATGTCCTGCTCGCGTCGGCCTGCCTGCCAACGATGTTTCCTGCGATCGAGATCGATGGCGAGCCCTATTGGGACGGCGGCTATGCGGGCAACCCCACGATTACGCCGCTCGTTCGCGAGACCGACGCGCGCGACACCGTCCTCGTCCAGATCAACCCGACCGAGCGACTGGAGCAGCCGCGCACGGCCGCGGACATTCTCAACCGACTCAACGAGATCTCGTTCAATTCGCCGCTGGCAAAGGAGCTGCGGATGATCGCGTTGCTTCGTCAAGTTGCCGCCCCTGGCACCGGAGAAGGTGCCCGTTGGGCGCAGATGAAGACGCACCGGATCAAGAGCGACATGCTTGCGACGTTCGGTTCGTCATCCAAGCTTAATGCCGAATGGGCTTTCGTGGCCAAGCTGCACGAGGAAGGGCGGCGAGCCGCCGGCGAATTCCTCGACGCGCATGGCGCCGATCTCGGTGAGCGTTCGACCGCCGATCTCGATATTCTGCTGACGGAGTGCTGAGGCGATGGGCCTTCTCGGCATTCTCGTCGGGCTTGGACTATTGGTCTGTCTTGCTTTCCGCGGTTGGAGCGTCCTGCTGCTCGCGCCGCTCTGTGCGCTGGTGGCCGCAGCTTTCGGTGGCGAGCCGTTGCTTGCCAACTGGACGCAGACCTTCATGGGCAGTGCGTCGGAGTTTCTCGCGCAGTTCTTTCCTATTTTTCTGCTTGGCGCCGTGTTCGGGAAGCTCATGGATGACAGCGGCGCGGTCACTGCGGTCGCGGGCTTCATCTCCCGATGTCTGGGCGAACGTCGGGTCATCCTCGCGGTCGTGCTCGCAGGTGCACTGGTCACCTACGGCGGCGTCAGCCTCTTCGTCGCGTTCTTTGTCATCGTTCCGATGGCGCAGTCGCTGTTTCGCACGGCGGGGATTCCGCGTCGTCTGGTCCCGGCGGCGGTGATTCTCGGGACTTCGACCTTTACCATGTCGGCGCTGCCGGGCACGCCGTCGATACAGAATGCGATACCGATGCCTTTCTTCGGCACGCCCCCCTTTGCCGCACCGGGCCTCGGCGTTGTCGCATCGATCATCATGCTGGGCGTCGGGCTATGGTGGCTGCTTCGCGCAGAGAAAGCAGCGCGCCGCGCAAATGAGGGCTATGGCGACGAGCCGCCGGTTTCGGCGGATGCAGCCGACGATGAGCTGTTGCGCGAGCGGGCCACGACGGCGCGAGAATTCGATCCGGCGGAGATCCGTCATGGATATCACAGCAACGCCGCTGTCCCGATTTTCAACGCCATCCTTCCCCTGATCGTGGTCGTCGCCGTCAATCTGGTGACGTCGCTCGTTGTCCTGCCCCGGCTTGATTTCTCATTCCTGGCCGAACAGCGGTGGGGAAATACATCACTGGCTGCCGTGGCCGGTGTTTGGTCGGTTGTCGTGGCGTTGGCGGGAGCGATCGTGACAGTCATCCTCTGCAACTGGACGCGACTGCCTGAACTACGACGAACCATGGATGCCGGTGCCAACGCGTCGGTCCTGCCGGCGCTGAGCGTCGCAAGCCTTGTCGGATTCGGCGCCGTTATCGCCTCGCTTCCCGCTTTCGGCGTGGTGCGGGACTGGGTGTTGCGAATTGAGGGCGGCCCACTGGTGTCGCTCGCAGTCGCGACGAACATCCTTGCCGCGCTGACGGGGTCGGCTTCCGGCGGCTTGACGATTGCGCTCGATGCGCTGGGCCGGACCTATATGGATCTTGCCGCGGAGGCGGGTATTGACCCCGGCCTTTTGCATCGCGTCGCCGTGATCGGCTCGGGAACACTGGACATTCTGCCTCACAACGGCGCGGTCGTTAGCCTGCTTGCGATCTGTGGGCTCAAGCATCGCGATAGCTATCTCGACATTGTCATGGTCGGCATTGCGAGTTCCATTATCGCTCTCGCAACGGTGATTGCGATCGGCACCGCATTCGGGTCGTTCTGACGCGAGGCGACGGGTCGGCACTGCTGGCTGCAAGGCGCGCCCTGGAATGACGGTCACTGTAAATGGCGAGGGGCCCGGCGTGTTGCGGCGAGCCCCTCATGGACCACCTTGGCAAAACGCGTTTTCTTGACGCGAACCGGAACTCCACTTCGCTCGAAAACCGCGTTGCCGTCCCCATTCGGTTTTGCTCCCGTTGTGGTTTGCCATGCCGCTCGAACGGGCTCCCGCTAAATGGGGATGCGGCCGCCACAACGCCAGCAATGGCGCGGTCCGCATCGCGATCGCCGCCCTGGGTTGGCAGCGGCCGCCTACGCGGCCATCGCCGTCCGTCGGCAGAAGCAGGATGCTTTGATCGGGATCTCCGCCCGCGCCTGCGCGAGATCGAGCCGCTGCTTGATCAGCGCGCTCTCCGCCTTCTCGCCGCGGCGAAGCAGGCATTCGTGCAGGCCATGGAGCGACCACAGATTGTCGGGATGCTGGCAGGCCCGGCTGAGCTTGCCGTCGAGACCGAGATCGGAACGGTAGACCGCCTCGGCTTCCGCGATATGTCCCTGCTCGAGCAGCAGCGCGCCGAGCGCGTGACGGGGTGGCTGCATCCATCCCCAGGGCTCGTCATAGGGCAGCGCGTCGGAGAGATCGACCGATTTGCGCAGCTCCCCGAATGCGACGTCATAGTTGCCCTTGCGGTACTCCAGCTCGCCGTTCAGCATCGCTTCGGCGACGTTGAGCAGGTTCACCATCTTGTTGTTATGCACGAGGCGGCTCTCCGGCACCCGGGCCTTCGCCGCCACGAACGATGCCTTCTCGGCCTCGGCCTCCGCGACATTGTCGAGCGCCGAATGCGCGAGCGCCTTGGCGTAGTGGATCATCGCCGTTACCGAGCAGTAGAGGTCGCGATCGTCGGGCAATTTCTGCTCGATGATCTCGCGCCACTTTCCGAAGCGAACGAGCACGTGCTGCTTCATCGTCAGATAGCCTTCGAGGAAATCCGCCATCGGAGGCGACGGAATGCGCAGCACCGGCTCCGGCACGGTGGCGATCAACTCCTCGGCAGCAGCGATCGCGGGCGCGTACTGGCCGAGGAACATCGCGCCGTAGATCGCGAAGTGGAAGTTATGGATGACGTAGACGAGGTAGACGCCGGGATCGTCCGAATAGCGAAGGAAAGTGCGGTCGGTCGCCAGTGCCTTCTGATTGTGGCGCAGCACGTCGTTGTAATGCCCGCACAGCACATCGAGATGCGTCGGCATGTGAATCAGGTGACCGCTGTCGGGCACGATCTCGCGCAGCCGGTCGCCGGCCCGCAGCGCGAGCTGCGGGAACGGCGACATCTCCATCAGGTGGACGTAGAGGTGCAGCAGGCCCGGGTGATCCCACGCCGCCGGAATTTTGTCGAATGCCTGTTCGAGGATCGATTTGCATTCTTCGGTGCCGGCAGCCTCGGCCGGCTTGCCGGAGGGCAGGTCCCACATCTGCCATGGGGTCTCGTTCATGATCGATTCGGCGAGCACCGCGCGGACCTCGAGATCGTCAGGAAAGGCCGCGAACACCTTGCGCATCTCCCTGGTGTAGGCCTTGTCCCATGGCGCCATGTCCTCGATCGCCTCGCGCTGCGGATAGCGTGCGGGCAGCGCCTCGATCATCGCCCGCTCCACCGCGCTTGCCTTTCCTGCGTGGGCGAGCGCGTCGTGCATCGCGTCGTAGGAGGCCTGGAGCGCCATCTGGCGTCCCTGTGCGTCATAGCGAACCCAGGGCAGATTGTAGTTCGGCCCCGCGGCGTAGCTGATGCCCCAATGCGCCATCGCGCATTCGGCGTCGTAATCGAGAGCCTTGCGGAAGCACTTGATCGCTTCGCCGTGGTTGAACCCGAACAGCCAGTTGAGCCCGCGGTCGAACCAGAGCTGGGCGTCCGGCGAGGATGTGGTGACTTTGCGGCTGTACGGCCCGAGATCAAAATAGGTCATGCCTTTTGCCTCCTGCGTGTGCCCTGCGTTGCGGATTGTCCTGGCGAAATCAGCAGCGTGGTTTGATGCCCTCGAAGGTGCAGTGCCGTGCCCGCAGTTTAGCAAAGAGGCGATCAACATCACAGCGCGCACAGGTGGCACATCGGAAATGGCGAGGGGCCCGGCGTGTTGCGCCGAGCCCCTCATGGACCACCTTAGCAAGACACGTTTTCTTCACGCGAACCGGAACTCCACTTCGCTCGAAAACGCTTTAGGATATCAGCCGGCCTGTAAGCCGGGTTCTGTAGGGCACCATTCTTGCGAATGGTACGTGACGGCCATTCCTCTGGGACAAGGTTTGCACCTTGCCTCGAGCAACCTACCCGGACAGCGGGCCTGACATCGCCCTGCGGTGTTATCGCGCATGCGCGAACTAACCGCGTTGCCGTCCCTATTCGGTTTTGCTCCCGGTGTGGTTTGCCATGCCGTTTCCGTTGCCGGAAACGCGGTGCGCTCTTACCGCACCTTTTCACCCTTACTTCCTCCGAGGAGGGAGCGGTTCGTTCTCTGTGGCACTTTCCCTGGGGTCGCCCCCGCCGGACGTTATCCGGCACCGTATGTCGATGGAGCCCGGACTTTCCTCCCCCGCGGCCTTTTGGCACCAGCGGGAGCGGCCGTCCGGCCGACTGACGGGCTACGCATGCGGGCTTTGGAGGTCCGCGTCAAGCGATTGCGATGGCTAACTCGGGCCGATTTGCCCGGTTTTGACATTCGCGAAGGATAACCCTTTGATATCGAATTCATCGATCCAAGGGTTTCGCGCCAAAGGGTTTCTCGCAATGGACACCGAACTGGCCCGAACGTTCCTGACGGTGGTGAGCGCCGGCAACTTCATCGCCGCGGCGGAACGCCTGCACGTCAGCCAGTCGACGGTCAGCACCCGCATTCACACGCTGGAGCAGCAGCTCGGCTGCGTGCTGTTCGTGCGCAACAAGGCAGGCACCACGCTGACGCCGGCGGGCCGGCAGTTTCAGCGGCACGCCTCGGTGCTGGTTCGTACCGTCGAGCAGGCGCGCCAGGATGTCGGAATCCCCAAGGGGTTTTCCGCGACGCTGGTGGTCGGCGGGCGCATCGGACTTTGGGAAGAGTATTTGCTGCGCTGGCTGCCGCTGATGACGCAGGCACATCCCGACGTCTCGATCCGCGCCGAGAGCGCGCTCGAGCCCGAATTGATGCAGGGGCTGGTCGAGGGCCGCATCGATATCGGCGTGATGTACACGCCGCAGAGCCGCCCCGGCCTCAAGGTCGAACAGTTGTTCGAGGAGCAGCTCATCCTGGTCTCGACCGATCCCAAGAGCGCACCGGAGCCGGGGCAGGGCTATGTCTATGTCGATTGGGGCGCTGAATTGTACGCGCGTCACTCTACGCTGTTTCCGAACTTCGCCGGCCCCGCGCTGACGGTGAATATCGGCTGGCTTGGATTGCAGCACCTTCTGGAGAATGGCGGCTCCGGCTTCTTCGCGCGCCGCATCGTCGAGCCGCTCCTGAAGGCGCGGCGGCTCCACGCCGTCGCCGGCGCGCCCAGCTTTGCGATGCCGGCCTATGTCGCCTATCCGGCTGATAGCCAGGACGACCATCTGGCGCGCGCGGTCGAGATCATGCACCGCCTCGCGGCATCCCAGGCCCGCTCCGGCGCGGACGTCGCACGGGCGAAGCCGGGCGTGCGCAGGCGGCGCGATTGATATCGGTATTGCCGATCGATTGCATCGCGATTCTTCGCTTGTCAGCGCGAACGTCCGAGTTCAGAACGGGATCGGGATCAGCTGGAGGTCAAGCGATGGATATTGCGGCAGCGGTGGGAGACGCGTTGCTCAATGGCGCGTCCGACGCGATCGTTGCGACCGATGCGAGAGGCCGCATCACCTTGTGGAATCCCGGTGCGGTCAGGATGTTCGACTTCACAGCCGACGAAGCGATAGGGCAATCGCTCGACCTGATCATTCCGGAAGTCTTGCGTGCGCGTCACTGGGCCGGCTACCGGCACGCGATGGCGTCCGGGGCGAGCCGTTACGGTCAGGGCGATCTGTTGTCGGTGCCTGCGTTGACGAAGCACGGCGCACGCATCTCCGTCGAATTCACCATCGTGATGCTGCACGACGCGGGACACGTCGCCGGCACCGTGGCCGTGATGCGCGACGTGACCAAGCGTTTCGAGGAACTCAAGGAATTGCGTCGCCGCGCGGCGCAGCAAGCCGGATCGTCATCATGAAGCCGGCCGTGCGAACGCCAGCTATTTTCCCGATCGCAGACGAGTTTCGGCCAGCGCCGTGACGAGGCCGATGATCAGCATCGAGACCACGATGTCGGCTTCCGCACGGAAGCCAAACGCGATCACCGTGACGGACGCAACCGCCGCCAGGATCGCGATGGTCAGCCCTTCGTCGGCGATCAGCTGACGCATCGCCTTCAAACGCGCGGTTACCCGTTGCATTGCCGGCCTCACACGCCTAGGGGATTGCCGCTCGCGGCGATGGCGGACGCGATCTGGCTGGCGCGGTGGCCCGGTCTTGTCACGATCCGGCTGCGCAGGATTCGGTACAGCGTCCGCAGCAGGAGCCGCGAAAGGTGCGTTGCTGTTTGCTGCAGTGATCTCATGGCGAGTCCTCCGAGCATCCGGCCTCAAGGCTACGCGCCGCGATGAGTTAGACAAACGAACAATATTGGCTGTTACTATCGAATTATCCGATATAAGCATTGGCCTGGTCCGACCATCGCCAGGCGGGAGATGCATTCACGCCGGGCGGCCAAATAATTTATCCTGACGATGTCGTCTTTCGTGTCGCCCGTTCGACTGGGTGTCGGCGATCCAGCCGATCAAGAGGAGAGATGAGATGCAATATTTGCTGCTGATCTACCGGAGCGACGCGCAATACGCGCACATGACCCCTGACGACCGCAAGGCCCTGTCGGCGGAGTACGGAGTCTACACCCAGTCCATCATCCAGAGCGGCCACTTCAAGGCGGGCGACGGGCTGCAGCCGGTGTCGACGGCAACCACGGTGCGGGTCCGTGACGGCAAGACGCTGACGACGGATGGTCCGTTTGCGGAAACCCGCGAACAGCTCGGCGGCTATTATCTGGTCGAGGCCAAGGATCTCGACACTGCGCTTGGCCTTGCGGCGCGGATCCCCGGCGCCAGGGACGGATCGATCGAAGTCAGGCCGGTGATGATCTACGACAACCCGCGATGACGCCATTGTCGCATCATGAATGCAGCGGCCGCGTCGCCTGGCGCGGCCGCTGAGTAACGATGGATGGACATGACTCCGAGCCAGATCGAGAAAATCTTCCGCGACGAGGCGGGCCGGGCGCTCGCGACGCTGATCCGTCTCGTCGGCGATTTCGATTTGGCGGAGGATTCCCTGCAGGACGCCTTCGCGGTCGCGCTGCAGCGCTGGCCGATCGACGAATTCCCCGCCAATCCGCGCGCCTGGCTGGTCAACGTCGGCCGCAACAAGGCGATCGACCGCGTCCGCCGCGCCGTCAGCTTTCGCGGCAAGCAGCAGGAGCTGACGCATCAATTGTTGCTGGATGCGAAGGCGCCGCCCGAGCCGGCCGATGCATCGCTCGACGACGACATGCTCAGGCTGATCTTCACCTGCTGCCATCCGTCCTTTGCTGCCGAGGTACAGGTCGCGCTGACCTTGCGTACGGTATGCGGGCTGACCACGGCGCAGGTCGCGCGCGCGTTCCTGGTCAGCGAGGACGCGATGGCGCAGCGCCTCGTGCGCGCCAAGCAGAAGATCAAGCTCGCGGGCATTCCCTATGAGGTGCCGGAGCGCGAGGCGCTGGAGCCGCGCCTTGCGGGCGTGCTCGCGGTGATCTACCTCGTGTTCACCGAAGGCTATGCCGCGACCTCCGGCGAGGATCTGATGCGGCCCGATCTTGCGCGCGAGGCGATCCGCCTGGCGCGGCTGCTCGATGCGCTGATTCCGGCGCGCGGCGAGATCAAGGGCCTGTTGGCGCTGATGCTGCTGCACGATGCGCGCCGTGCCGGCCGCCAGACCGCCGGCGGCGACATCGTGCTGCTCGAGGAGCAGGACCGTTCTCTGTGGGATAATAAGCAGATCGCCGAAGGCCTCGAGCTGGTCGAGGCGGCGCTGCGGATGCCGGGCCGGCCGCAATCCTATGCGGTGCAGGCCGCGATCGCCGCGCTGCATGCGCGTGCGCCGAGCTATGAGGATACCGACTGGGCGCAGATCGCCGGTCTCTACGAGGTGCTGCTGCGCATCAGCCCGTCGCCGGTGATCGAGCTCAACCACGCTGCCGCGGTGTCGATGGTCGACGGCCCGGCACGGGCGCTCGACCTGATCGATGCGCTGGACGCCCGCGGCAGCCTGAAGGGATACGACCAGCTTCCCGCGGTGCGGGCCGATTTGCTGCGCCGCCTCGGCCGCAAGGACGAAGCGCGCGCGGCGTATCTCACAGCCACCGCCGCGACACAGCTCGAACCGCTGCGGCGGCTCTATGCGCGGCGGATCGCGGAGCTGGGGTGAACCACAAAAGTCTCCGCGTCATTGCGAGCGAAGCGAAGCAATCCATAGGGCCGCAAGCGGTGAGATGGATTGCTTCGTCGCTTCGCTCCTCGCAATGACGGCGGAGAGGCTATAGCCAAACCCTACTTCGCCTTCGCCACCACCGTTGGCGCCGCCGCATCCGGCGGCAGGCTTTCGAGCAGCGCGTGCAGCGTCGCCATGGTGGAGCGGTCGGCGATGCCGTCGATCCGCTCGGGACGGAAGTGACGCTGGAAAGCGGTGACGACCTCCATGGTCGCGCCGTCGAACTTGCCGTTGGTCGGGATGTTGTAGCCGTAACGGCGGAACGCGGCCTGCATGTTGGAGACGTTGTCCGAGATCGCGCCGAGTTGCAGCGCGTCGCCGCGCACGATCGGCGCCGGCTGCACCCAGTGTCCGACGCCGGAATTGGCCAGCGAGTGCCACGGGAATTTCTCGCCGGGATCCTTCTTGCGCGCCGGCGCCACGTCGGAATGGCCGAGCACCCGATGCGAGACCACCTTGCGGCGAAGCATGATGCCGCGGCACAACGCGATGACAGCGGCGATCTGGCGCAGCGGAAAATCGGGATAACCCCAATCGTGACCGCGATTGACGATCTCGACGCCGATCGAGCAGGAATTGATGTCGTCCTCGCCGGCCCACGCCGCCACGCCGGCGTGCCAGGCGCGCTTACTCTCCGGCACGCACTGCACGATCCGTCCGTCCTCGAGCACGATGTAATGCGCCGAGACCTCGGTGCCGGCGGTGCAGAGCTGCGTGATCGCGCCCTCGACGTCGGGCATCCCGGTGTAGTGCAGCAGGATCATGTCGGGCTGCCGGTCATTGGCGCGATCGCCGAAATTGACCGACGGGATCACGTCGGAGGCGATCGAGGAATCCGGCGTGAACGTCTTCGCGTCGGCCACTCCCTTCGGAACAGGGAGGGCGCGCTGACGCTTCTGATCAGCGTTGCCGGACGAAGACGAACCTGAAGCCATACGAATCACTCAAACCCGAACCAGGAGAAAGCATTTTGACATATGGATAAACAAATAGGCGTTTACTATTCCTTTACCGTGCAGGGCCGCGCAATCGGCCCGCCGGTTCCAGAGCGCACAATTGTGCCCGGAGTAGCGGCCAAGGGTATCACTCGAAAGTGGATCAAAGGCGCGCGATTCCGCTAACCGATCATCAACGTTTTCTTAACGTTAAGTGCCGTTACTGAGAGCTGAAGTGCCGAACCGTTTTTGGGGGACGGCCAAGGTCCGCTTTTGCGCGAAATCCCATGGAAACCCTCCCAATTCCGGTCGGATATCAGGATTTGCGGCCGAGGACGGGAGTTGGCGCTGGTATCACACAGCGGCTTTTTCGCAGGAACGGTCAGGTAAAGCGCGAGGATTCGAGGCGCAATGAGTCGGCGCGCAGCCAGCTTGCATGCCAGTTACGCGGCCCTGCCCAGGGGCGGCGCATGAGCGAGCGTGCGCCCCGTCACATTTCAGTGCTGGGCCGCGAGGCGGTCGCGTATCTCGATCCGCGCGCCGGTGGCATTTATGTCGACGCGACCTTCGGCGCCGGCGGCTACAGCCGTGCGATCCTCGATGTCGCCGACACGCGCGTGATCGGCATCGACCGCGACCGCACCGCGATAGCAGGCGGCTTTGATCTGGTCGACGGCGCCGGCGGCCGGCTGACGCTGGTCGAGGACCGCTTCTCGGATCTTGCCGAGGTCTGCGCCGGGCAGGGGTGTGATGCGGTCGACGGTGTCGTGATGGACGTCGGGGTGTCCTCGATGCAGCTCGACCAGGCCGAGCGCGGCTTCTCGTTCCGCCTCGGCGGTCCGCTCGACATGCGGATGGGACAGAGCGGCCCGACCGCGGCCGATGTAGTGGCGACCGCTTCGGAGAAAGAGCTCGCCGACATCATCTATATCTTCGGCGAGGAGCGTCATTCGCGCGGCGTTGCCCGCGCCATCGTCGCCGCGCGCAAGGACGCGCCGATCACGACGACGCAGGCGCTGGCCGACATCGTCGCCAAGGTCGTGCGCGCTAAGCCGAACGAGATCCATCCGGCGACGCGCACCTTCCAGGCGCTGCGCATCTTCGTCAATGAAGAGCTCGACGAGCTGCATCGCGCGCTCGCCGCGGCCGAGCGTGTGCTGAAGCCGGGCGGACGGCTCGTCGTGGTCTCGTTCCACTCGCTGGAAGACCGCATCGTCAAGAATTTCCTCACTGAACGCGGCAAGGTCGCCGGCGGCTCGCGGCATCTGCCCGAGCTCGCGCAGGCAGCGCCGAGCTTTCAGATCCTCACCAAGCGTCCGGTGACGCCGGGCGAAGCCGAACTCGCCGCCAATCCGCGCGCGCGTTCCGCAAAACTGCGTGCGGCCGAACGCACCACAGCGCCAGTGCATGTCGACGACGACCTGCCGTCGTGGCCGCGGCTATCAGACCTGAAGCGGGGAGGGTGACGATGCGCCTTCTCCATCTCCTCGTCATCGGCATGCTGATCTTCGCGGCATCCTACGTCTACCGCATCAAGATGGAATCGACCGCCCGCGTCGAACGCGTGTTGCAGCTCAACGCGGAAATTCGCGAGCAGCGCAACGCGATCGCCACCTTGCGCGCCGAATGGGCCAAGCTCGACGCGCCGCTCAGGCTGCAGGGGCTTGCCGAGCGTCATCTGCCGTTGAAGCCGGTCAACGCCAACCAGTATGATTCCCTGAAGAACCTGCCGGAGCGGCCGCCGAACTTCACGCGGCCCGGTTCGCGCGATCCGATCGGCGCGATGATCGACACCATCGAGGCCGCCGCGGCGCCCGACAGCACCACCGGGTCGATTGCGAAGCCGGCGTCAGACCAGCCGACCGCCGACCAGCCTGCGCCCACCGCGGACACCGATCAGGGCGGGGGAGATCAGCAATGACGGGACCAGCCATGACCGATCCGGCACCCGCCAACAAACCGGCCGGCAAGCCCGAGCCCAAGCCCGAACCCTGGAGCCAGCGGCTGATCCGCACGCTGCTGTACGGCAGCAATGTCGATCGTGCCGCGAAGGCGCGCGCGCGCGTCGGCTTGGCCATTGTCGCCTTTGCCGTGGTCTATTGCGTGCTGGCCGGACGGCTGGTGCTGTTCGCGGTCGGCGCCGATAGCCACAGCGCGCGGCGCGCCGCCTCGCAGGATGCGATCGCAACCGCCCGGCCCGACATCACCGACCGCAACGGCGAAATCCTCGCCACCGACGTCAAGGCGCCGAGCCTGTTCGCCGAGCCGCGCCGCCTCATCGACAAGGACGAGGCGATCGAGCTTCTGACCGCGACCTTGCCCGATCTCGACACCGGCGAGGTCCGCGACCGCCTGTCGTCGCGCAAGGGTTTCGTCTGGCTGAAGCGCGAGATCACGCCGAAGCAGCAGTCCGACATCCACCGCCTCGGCCTTCCCGGCGTCGGCTTCCTGCGCGAGAACAAGCGCGTCTATCCGACCGGCAACGAGGTCGCCCATTTGATTGGCCTCGTCAATATCGACAATCAGGGCATCGCCGGCATGGAGAAGTGGCTGGACAGCAATGGTCTGGCCGATCTGCATCGCGCGGGCTTTGCCACCGACCGGCTGCAGAAGCCGGTTGAATTGTCGGTCGACCTGCGCGTCGAGCACGCGCTGCGCGACGAATTGATCAAGGCCAAGGAGAAGTTCAAGGCCAAGGCCGCCTCGGGCCTCGTCTCCAACGTGCGCACCGGCGAGATCGTGGCGATGGTGTCGCTGCCCGATTTCGATCCGAACAATCCGAAGGAGGCGCACGATCCCGATCGCATCAACCGCCTGACCACCGGCGTGTACGAGATGGGCTCGACCTTCAAGGCGTTCACGCTGGCGATGGCGCTGGATAGCGGCCGGTTCGACCTCAACTCGATGTGGGATGCGCGCGGCCCGCTGCATTACGGCAAGTTCGCGATCCATGACGATCACAACATGGGCCGCATGATCAACATGAAGGAGGTGTTCTACTATTCCTCCAACATCGGCGCCGGGCGCATTGCGCTGGCGATGGGCGTCGACGCGCACAAGGCCTTCCTGCGCAAGATGGGACAGCTCGAGCGGCTGCGCACCGAACTGCCGGAGAGCGCCTCGCCGATCGTGCCGAAGAAGTGGGGCGAACTGAACACCGTCACCATCTCGTTCGGTCACGGCGTCGCGGTGGCGCCGCTGCAGGCGGTGATGGGCATCGATGCGCTGGTCAATGGCGGCTATCTGATCCCGCCGACCTTCCTCAAGCGCACCGAGCGGGAAGCGATGGCGCTCGCCAAACGCGTCATCAAGCCCGAGACCTCGGACAAGATGCGTTATCTGATGCGGCTTAACGCCGAGATCGGCACCGCCAAGAAGGCCGACGTCAAGGGCTATTATATCGGCGGCAAGACCGGCACAGCGGAGAAGGTGATCAACGGCCGCTACGCGAAGAAGAAGGTGCTGAACGCGTTCACCGCGATCCTGCCCGCCGACAATCCGAAATACCAGCTGCTGATTATGCTCGACGAACCGCAGCCCCTGAAGGAGACCTATGGTTTCATCACTTCGGGCTGGAATGCGGTGCCGACCGGCGGCAATGTGATCGCCCGAATTGCGCCGCTTTTGGGCGTCGAACCTCGGTTCGACCTGCCGCCGTCCGACCGCCTTATTCTTGCGGCATCCAGAACAACCCAGTAAGGCGTACATGAACGCGGCGCCAGAACAGCGCCGGCCAGACTGGAAGATCATGAGACTTCGCGACCTCTTCAGCGATGACGCCACGATCGATCCGAGTGCCTCCTCTGTCACGGTCGGAGGGCTTGCGGTCGATAGCCGTGCGGTGAAGCCGGGCGACCTGTTCTTCGCGCTATCAGGCAGCCGGACCGACGGCGCGCGTTTCGTCGATGCGGCGATTGCCGCAGGCGCGGTCGCAGTCGCCAGCGACCATCTGCCGCAAGGTCAAGGCAAAGGCCAGGGTCACGCCCGCGCGCCGTTCGTGATCACGCCCAATCCGCGCCGCGCGCTGGCGCTTGCCGCGGCGAAATTCTATCCGCGCCAGCCCAAGACGATCGCGGCGGTGACCGGCACCAGCGGCAAGACCTCGGTCGCCGCCTTCACGCGCCAGATCTGGCAGCGGCTCGGTCACTCCTCCGCGAGCATCGGCACCATTGGCCTCGTGTCGGACAAGCGCACCGTCTACGGCTCGCTGACCACGCCCGATCCGATTGCGCTGCATCGCCAGCTCGAGGAGATCTCAGGCGACGGCGTCACCCATCTGGCGTTTGAGGCCTCCTCGCACGGCCTCGACCAGTATCGTCTCGACGGCGTGCGCATCGAAGCCGGCGGCTTCACCAATCTGTCGCGCGACCACATGGACTATCATCCCGACGTCGCGCATTACCTGAATGCAAAGCTCCGGCTGTTCCGCGATCTCGTCGCGGATGGCGGCGCTGCCGTGATCTCGGCCGATCATGATTGCTCGGGCGAAGTGATCGATGCGGCGCGGGCGCGCGGCCTGCGCATCATCACGGTCGGCCGCAACGCCGATGCGGGCGAGGGCATCAAGCTGGTCGATGCCGCCATCGAGGGCTTTGCCCAGAAGCTCGCGATCGAGCACCGCGGGCGCCGGCACGCGATCCGGCTGCCGCTGGTCGGCGAATTCCAGATCGAGAATGCGCTGGTCGCGGCGGGCCTTGCGATCGGCACCGGGAGCGCCGCGGATGACGTGTTCGGCACTCTTGAGCATCTCGAAGGCGCCAAAGGCCGGCTGGAATTCGTCGGCGAGCACAATGGTGCGCCGATCTTCGTCGACTACGCGCACAAGCCCGATGCGCTCGCCAAGGCGCTGCAGGCGCTGCGGCCCTATGCGAAGCGCAAGCTCGTCGTGATCTTCGGTGCCGGCGGCGACCGCGACGCCGGCAAGCGTCCGATCATGGGCGCGATCGCGGCCGAGAATGCCGATCACGTCATCGTCACCGACGACAATCCGCGCAGCGAGAAGCCGGAGGCGATCCGCGCCGCGATCATGGCGACGGCGAAGGGCGCGCGCGAGATCGGCGACCGCGCCGCGGCGATCCGCGCCGGGATCGCCGGCCTCGAACCGGGCGATGCGCTGGTCGTCGCCGGCAAGGGCCACGAGGTCGGGCAGATCGTCGGCAACACGACCTTGCCGTTCAGCGATCATGAAGCGGTTGCCAATGCATTGGCTGCGGAGGGCGGCGCATGAGCACGATGTTGTGGACCTCGGATGCGATGGCGAAAGCGATGCACGCCGCCACCCAAGGCACGCTGCCGGAGGGCGTCACCGGGCTCTCGATCGACAGCCGCAGCATTGCAAAGGGCGAAGCCTATTTCGCGATCAAGGGCGACGTCCATGACGGCCACGCCTTCGTCGAGGCGGCACTGAAGGCCGGCGCCGGGCTTGCCGTGGTCGAGACCGCGCAACGAGCAAAATTTCCCGCCGACGCGCCGCTGCTGGTGGTCGACGACGTGCTCGCCGGTCTCGTCGAGCTCGCCCACGCCTCGCGTGCGCGGCTCAACGCAAAGATCATCGCGGTGACAGGCTCGGTCGGCAAGACCTCGACAAAAGAGGCGCTGCGCCGCGTGCTGTCGGCGCAGGGCGAGACCCATGCCTCGGTGGCGTCGTTCAACAATCATTGGGGCGTGCCGCTGTCGCTGGCGCGCTGCCCTGCGAGCACGCGCTTTGCGGTGTTCGAGATCGGCATGAACCATGCCGGCGAGATCACGCCGCTGGTGAAGCTGGTGCGGCCGCATGTCGCCATCATCACCACGATCGAGCCGGTGCATCTGGAGTTCTTCTCCGGCATCGAGGCGATCGCCGACGCCAAGGCGGAGATCTTCTCCGGCGTCGAGCCCGGCGGCGCGGTGGTGCTCAACCGCGACAATGGGCAATTCGCGCGGCTGCAGAAGCAGGCCAAGCAGGCCGGCATCTCGCGCATCGTGTCGTTCGGCACCGACAAGCGCGCCGAGGCGCGGCTGATCGACCTCTCGCTGCACGCGACCTGTTCGGCCGTGCATGCGGATATCTTGGACCATGACATCACCTACAAGATCGGCATGCCCGGCCGCCACATGGCGATGAACTCGCTCGCGGTGCTCGCGGGCGCCTCGCTGCTCGGCGCCGATATCGCGCGCGCGGCGCTGTCGCTGTCGCAGCTCGAGGCGCCGACCGGGCGTGGCCTCCGCCGCACGCTCGAGGTCGGCCATGGCGAGGCGACGCTGATCGACGAAAGCTACAACGCCAATCCGGCCTCGATGGGCGCAGCCCTCAACGTGCTCGGCCAGGCCAAAACCGGGCCGCATGGCCGCCGCATCGCGGTGCTCGGGGACATGCTCGAGCTCGGGCCGACCGGGCCGGATTTGCACCGCGGCCTCAACGAAGCCGTGACCGCCAACCGCATCGACCTCGTATATTGTTGTGGTCCGTTGATGCGGAATTTGTGGGATGCCCTTTCCACCGGCAAGCGGGGAGGCTATGCCGAGAGCTCGGCGACGCTCGAAGCGCAGGCGGTCGCCGCGGTCCGTGCCGGTGACGTGATCATGGTGAAGGGCTCGCTGGGATCGAAGATGAAGCTCATTGTCAGCGCGCTGGAAAAACGCTTCCCCGGCAAGGCCGCGCACGAAGAAGCGGTATAGGACCTTTTGAATGTTCTACTGGTTGATCGAGCTGTCCAACACCGTTCCGGGGTTTGGGGCATTCCGCAGCGGCCTGAACGTGTTCCGCTACATCACCTTCCGCACCGGCGGTGCGATGGTGACCGGCGCGCTGTTCGTGTTCCTGTTCGGGCCCTGGATCATCGATCATTTGCGGCTGCGGCAGGGCAAGGGCCAGCCGATCCGCACCGATGGTCCGCAGTCGCATCTGATCTCCAAGAAGGGCACGCCCACCATGGGCGGGCTGATGATCCTGTCCGGGCTCGTGGTGTCGACGCTGCTTTGGGCCAATCCGCTCAATCCCTATGTCTGGATCGTGCTGGCGGTGACGCTCGGCTTCGGCTTCGTCGGCTTCTATGACGATTATCTGAAGGTCACAAAGCAGTCACACTCTGGCTTCGCCGGCAAGCTCAGGCTGCTGATCGAGGCGGTGATCGGGATTGCCGCCTGCTACGCGCTGGTCCGGCTCGGCCGCGACGTGTCCTCGACCTCGCTGGCGATCCCGTTCTTCAAGGACATGGTGATCAATTTCGGCTGGTTCTTCGTGATCTTCGGCGCCTTCGTGATGGTCGGCGCCGGCAATGCCGTGAACCTCACCGACGGCCTCGACGGTCTTGCCATCGTGCCCGTGATGATCGCGGCCGCAAGCTTCGGCATGATCTCGTATCTGACCGGCAACGCGGTGTTCTCCGACTATCTGCAGATCAATTACGTCGCCGGCACCGGTGAACTCGCGGTGCTGTGCGGCGCGGTGCTTGGCGCGGGCCTCGGCTTCCTCTGGTTCAACGCGCCTCCGGCCTCGATCTTCATGGGCGACACCGGCTCGCTGGCGCTCGGCGGCATGCTCGGGGCCACCGCGGTTGCGGTGAAGCACGAGATCGTGCTCGCCGTGATCGGTGGCCTGTTCGTGCTGGAGGCGGTCTCGGTCATCGTGCAGGTCACCTCGTTCAAGCTCACCGGAAAACGCGTGTTCCGGATGGCGCCGCTGCACCATCATTTCGAGCAGAAGGGCTGGACCGAGCCGCAGATCGTGATCCGGTTCTGGATCATCTCGGTAATGCTGGCGCTCGCCGGCCTGTCCACCCTCAAGCTGCGCTGAGCGCCGCCATGATCCCGGTCACCTCCTTCTCCGGCAAGACGGTCGCAGTGTTCGGGCTCGGCGGCTCCGGGCTTGCGAGCTGCCATGCGCTGAAGGCCGGTGGTGCGGAAGTGATCGCGGCTGACGACAGTGCCGACAACGTCGCCAAGGCCGCGCAGGCCGGCTTCACCACCGCGGATCTGCGTAACCTTTCGTGGGCGAATTTCGCCGCGCTGATCCTGACGCCCGGCGCGCCGCTGACCCATCCGGCGCCGCACTGGAGCGTGCTGAAGGCGCGCGATGCCGGCGTCGAGGTGATCGGCGACGTCGAATTGTTCTGCCGCGAGCGGCGCCGTCACGCGCCGAACGCGCCGTTCGTCGCCATCACCGGCACCAACGGCAAGTCGACCACCACGGCGCTGATCGCGCATCTGATGAAGGTCGCCGGCTACGACACCCAGATGGGCGGCAATATCGGCACCGCGATCCTGTCGCTGGAGCCGCCGCGGATGGGCCGCGTCCATGTCATCGAGATGTCGTCCTACCAGATCGACCTCGCGCCGTCGCTCGATCCCTCGGTCGGCATCCTGATCAATATCAGCGAGGACCACATCGATCGCCACGGCACGCTGGCGCATTACGCCGCGGTGAAGGAGCGGCTGGTCGCGGGCGTGCAGCAGGGCGGCACCGCGATCGTCGGCGTCGATGACGGCTGGTGCCGCGATATCGCCGATAGGCTCGATCGCGCCGGCAAGCGCGTGGTGCGCATCTCCGTCAAGAACCCGCTGCCCGACGGCCTCTATGTCGAGCACGAGACCATCGTGCGTGCATCGGGCGCAGCGCGCAGCGAGATCGCGCGCCTCGGCGGCATCGGTTCGCTGCGCGGCCTGCACAATGCGCAGAACGCGGCCTGCGCCTCGGCCTGTTCGCTCGCGATGGGGATTACGACCGACGTGCTGCAGAACGGCCTGCGCAGTTTTCCGGGTCTCGCGCATCGCATGGAGCAGGTCGGCCGCCGCGGCAACGTCTTGTTCGTCAACGACTCCAAAGGCACTAATGCGGATGCGGCCGCGCATGCGCTGTCGTCCTTCGCCGACATCTTCTGGATCGCTGGCGGCAAGCCGAAGGCCGGTGGCATCACGGGTCTCACCGGCTATTTCCCGCGCATCCGCAAGGCCTATCTGATCGGCGAGGCGGCAGCCGAGTTTTCCGGCACGCTCGGCGAGCGCGTGCCGCACGAAATGTCCGGCACGCTCGACGCCGCGATCGCCAGCGCCGCGCGCGATGCCGAGGTGTCGGGGCTCTCCGAGGCCGTCGTGCTGCTGTCGCCGGCCTGCGCCTCGTTCGACCAGTACCGCAATTTCGAAATCCGCGGCGCCGCCTTCCGCGACATCGTCCAGGCACTGCCCGGCGTCAAGCCGATGGTGTGACGTTTCCGACGTCGGAGGATGGGTAGAGCGCTGGCCGGACAGTATCGATGGGAATTGGTTTTTCTTCATCGTATGCGAGGTGAGCACGTCTCTCAGGCTCCCTCCCCCCTTGCGGGAGAGGGTGGGGAGAGGGGTGGCCGCGGGCTGAGCTGATTGTTGAACGCATCGCTCTTGCAACTTGTTCGCTTGCCTCGGCGACAAATGCGGAGAGAGTACGTCGTGTGGCACCCCTCTCCCTAACCCTCCCCCGCAAGGGGGAGGGAACCCTTCCGCCGGTGCCTCCCTTACGCGCCAATCACTGAGTTGCCCGACGGCGCAAGCCCCCGCAACAAAAACATTTCTATTTATCAGAACACCCAACTCGGTGTATGGTTCGCCCGTCTCACCCGATCGAGGGGCGCTTCGCGGTCGTCACGAACGCGGTGTGGGATGCGGTGGACGCCGAGCGTGTGACTGACGAGAGCGCGCGAAGCGGACGGCGAAGTCGTGTGGTCCTGACGCCCTAGCGGCCGGTGTCCTCTCGCAGAACGCGCAAGCGTTTTTACGAAGGCGGTGACAAACAAGCCCAGTCTCGCCGGGGAGAGCACGAAATAAGCCGTAACCCATCGCGCAGGGAAAGCCGGAGTGTTTCCGGTTACACCTGTGGTCCTACCCCCGAGCTTTCTACCTTTTGCTCGGGGCCCATGGGTGCGATCGGCACCCGGCTTTCCCTGCGCCCTCTGCGTGAGGAGAGGGCGGAACGAAGAGCAAAGCTCGGGCGCATCATGTCGCGAGAATGCGGACGTGTGACCTGCAGACCGCGCCACATATTCACCGTCGTCCCGGCGAAGGCCGGGACCCATAACCACAAAAGGATATTGTCGAGCGTCGCTGGAACGACGAGTTCCATCCACAACACCGGCCGCGGCGTATGGGTCCCGGCCTTCGCCGGAACGACAGCTGTGCGTGGGGTCCGCAGCAGTGAACGGAGCCCCAATCCGCCTCCCTCAAAAGTTACCCAACCCGTTAACCCCTTGGAAACCATCCTGCGCCACGAATGGACGTTATCTCTGCCATCTGGGGACGCCCATGCTCGCCCGTGACCAACGCACCCCGTTCTCGGACTGGTGGTGGACCGTCGACAAGTTGCTGCTTGTGGCGATCGCCGCGTTGATGTTGGCCGGCGTCATCCTGTCGCTGGCGGCAAGCCCGCCGGTCGCGACCCGGATCGGGCTCGATCCGTTCCACTTCTTCAACCGCCACGTCATGTTCCTGGCGCCGTCGCTGATCGTGCTGATCGGGGTGTCGTTCATGACGCCGCGGCAGATCCGGCGCACCGCGCTGATCGTGTTCGCGGTCTCGATCGCGCTGATCGTGCTAACGCTGCTGATCGGGCCCGAGGTCAAGGGTTCGCGGCGCTGGATCACGCTGCTCGGCGTCAACATCCAGGCCTCCGAAGCCGCCAAGCCTTCTTTCGTGATCGTCGCCGCCTGGCTGTTTGCGGAATCGACCAAACGGCCGGAGATGCCGGCGACTTCGATGGCGCTGGTGCTGCTGATGACGCTGGTCACGCTGCTGGTGATGGAGCCCGACTTCGGCCAGACCATGCTGATCCTCACCGTGTGGGGCGCGCTGTTCTTCATCGCGGGCATGCGGATGATCTGGGTGTTCGGGCTCGCCGGCGCCGCCGGTGCCGGCCTGTTCGGCGCCTACCTGCTGGTGCCGCACGTCGCCGGCCGCATCAAGCGCTTCATGAATCCCGCCTCCGGCGACACCTTCCAGGTCGACACCGCGATGGAGGCGTTCTGGAACGGCGGCTGGTTCGGGCTCGGGCCGGGCGAGGGCATCGCCAAGCGCAGCCTGCCCGACAGCCACACCGACTTCGTGTTCGCGGTCGCGGCCGAAGAGTTCGGCATCATTCTCTGCCTGATGCTGGTCGCGCTGTTCGGCTTCATCGTGATCCGCACGCTGACCCGCGCCTATGCCACCGAGGACATGTTCTCGCGCTTCGCGGCGTCGGGACTTGCGATCCTGTTCGGCGTGCAGGCGACGATCAACATGGCGGTCAATCTGCAATTGATCCCGGCCAAGGGCATGACGCTGCCGTTCATCTCCTATGGCGGCTCCTCGTTCGTCTCGCTCGCCTATGGCGTCGGCATGATGCTGGCGCTGACGCGGCAGCGGCCGCGCACCGAGATCGAATCGATGGAAGGCGCCAGCGCTCGGCGCGCCTACGCGTAGGTGACTGTGACTGCGGCGTCGGTTATCTGAAGGCCATGGACAACGCGCCCCTGATTCTGCTGGCGGCCGGCGGCACCGGCGGCCATTTGTTCCCGGCCGAAGCGCTCGCCGTGGAATTGATCAGACGTGGCCTGCGGGTCCGGCTCGCCACCGACGGCCGCGCGCTGCGCTATTCCGGCCTGTTCGGCCGGGAGAGCATCGACCTGGTGCCGAGCGCGACCGTGCGCAGCCGCAACCCGCTCTCGCTGGCGCAGACCGTGCTGATGCTCGGCTACGGCACGCTGGTTGCCGCCAATCTGGTGCGCCGGCTGAAGCCGTCGGCCGTCGTCGGCTTCGGCGGCTATCCGACCTTGCCGCCGCTGATCGCCGCGCGGATGCTCGGCGTCCCCGGCATCATCCACGACGCCAATGCGGTGCTCGGCCGCGCCAACCGTTTCCTCTCCGGCCGCGTCAACGCGATCGCGACCTCGCTGCCCGGCGTGCTCGATCGCGATCCCGCGCTGGCCGGCAAGGCCACCACCGTCGGCACACCGATGCGGCCGGCGATCCTGGCGGCCGCCGCAGTGAAATACACGCCGCCCGAGGTGGACGGGCCGCTGCGCCTGCTGGTCGTCGGCGGCAGCCAGGGCGCGCGGGTGATGAGCGACATCGTGCCGCCGGCGATCGAGCAGCTCGCGCCCGCGCTGTGGAGCCGCCTGATCGTCACCCAGCAGGTGCGCGAAGAGGACATGACCAGGGTGCGCGCGGTTTACGACCGGCTCAGGATCGACGCCGAGCTCGCGCCGTTCTTCGCCGACCTGCCGGCGCGGCTGGCCTCGAGCCAGCTCGTCATTTCGCGCTCGGGCGCCGGCACGGTGGCCGAGCTCGCCGCGATCGGCCGGCCCTCGATCCTGGTGCCGCTGCCGGGCGCGATCGATCAGGACCAGTTCGCCAATGCCGGCGTGCTCTCGCAAGCGAACGGCGCGCTGCGCATCGCGCAGAGCGACTTCACGCCCGAAAGACTCGCCGCCGAGATCACGGCCTTCGCTGCGGAGCCCTCGAGGCTGACCGCGATGGCGGAAGCTGCGCGCGGCGTCGGCCGGCTCGATGCCGCCGAGCGGCTGGCGGACCTGGTTGCCAAGGTGGCCGGGATTTGATGCGCCAATCCGGCAGGACGCCGGGGGAGACTTGAATATGACGGGCCTGTTGATTCACTCCGTCTCGGAATTCTCGGATCTGATCCTTGAGGCGCTGCGTCTGGCGGACGCGCAAAACATCGTCGAGATCGGCGCGGAGTATGGCGGCATGTCGGCGCTGCTCGCCGAGCACTGCCGGGCGCGCGGCGGTCAGCTCACCAGCGTCGATCCGGCGCCGAAGCCCGAATTCCTCGATTGGGTGAACGCCAATCCGGATGTGCATCACGTTGCGAAGACCAGCCTCGATGCCTTCGCGGAACTCGATGCCGCCGACGCCTGGATCGTCGATGGCGACCACAATTGGTACACGGTCTATCACGAGCTCCGGCAGATCGAGGTGATCAGCCGCCGCGCCGGCAAGCCTGTTCTGGTCTTCCTGCACGATGTCGGCTGGCCCTGCGGGCGGCGCGACATGTATTACGCACCCGAGCAAATTCCCGCGGCGTATCGCCATCCGCACAGTTACGACGCGGGCGCCACGCTGGATCGCCCGGTGCTGGTCGAGGGGCGTGGCTCTCGCGGCGCGGGCCTCGCTGCATTCGCAAACGTCGCCGGCGGCGCGCGCAACGGCGTGATGACCGCGATCGATGATTTCCTGGCGGAGGAGCTGGCGCAGGGCAAGGAGTTCGGCTTCGCCGAGATCCCCGCCGTGTTCGGCCTCGGCGTGCTGTTCGACATGAATGCGGCCTGGAGCGCATCGTTGGCCGAACTCGTGCTGCCCTATCACCAGAACAAGCTGCTGCGTGCGCTCGAGACCAACCGGCTACGCAACTATCTTCGCGTCATCGAGATGCAGGATGAACTGGCGGCGCGTGCCGTGCGATTGGGAGCGGCGTAGCCGCCGGGCGGGGATGGAGATGTCCGTGATCCCTCATCGCAACCACTGGCCGGTAGTCGGCGATCGCGACATTTCCGCGGCCGGAGGCCGCAAAAAGCCCTTGTCACGCATGGGAAAAGCGGGGCATCCAGTGGTCAGCGCCGCCGATGCGAGGCGCACAGAGAAGCTCAATCGTCCGCTCCGCAGCGGTGCCCGCATTGGGCGGATGATGATGTCAGGAACCGGATCATGAGACTGCCGCGCGAGATCGGACCCATTCACTTCGTCGGGATCGGCGGCATCGGTATGAGCGGCATCGCCGAGGTGCTGATCAATCTCGGCTACACCGTGCAGGGCTCGGACGCGTCGGACAATTACAATCTCGACCGGCTGCGCAAGAAGGGCGCAAAAGTCTCGGTTGGCCACACCGCCGAGAATGTCGACGGTGCCGATGTCGTCGTGGTCTCGACCGCGATCAAGCGCGACAATCCCGAGCTGATGGCGGCGCGCGCGCAGCGCATTCCCGTGGTGCGGCGCGCCGAGATGCTGGCGGAGTTGATGCGGCTGAAGAGCTGCGTCGCGATCGCCGGCACCCATGGCAAGACCACCACGACCACGATGGTGGCGACCTTGCTCGATGCTGGCGGCCTCGATCCGACCGTGATCAATGGCGGCATCATCAATGCCTACGGCTCCAACGCGCGTCTTGGCGCCGGCGACTGGATGGTGGTCGAGGCCGACGAGAGCGACGGCACCTTTCTGAAGCTGCCGTCGGATGTTGTCATCGTCACCAATATCGATCCCGAGCATCTCGATCACTTCAAGACCTTCGAGGCGATCCAGGACGCGTTCCGCAATTTCGTCGAGAACGTTCCGTTCTACGGCTTTGCCGTGATGTGCACCGATCACCCCGTGGTGCAAAACCTGGTCGGCAAGATCGAGGACCGCCGCATCATCACCTACGGACAAAATCCGCAGGCCGATGCGCAGCTGATGGATCTGACGCCGATGGGAGGCGGCTCCAAGTTCACGGTCGCGATCCGCGATCGCAAGACCGGCGCGACGCACGAGATCGCGGATATCATGCTGCCGATGCCGGGACGCCACAATGCATCGAACGCGACGGCGGCGATCGCGGTCGCGCACCAACTTGGCGTGTCCGACGACGTGATCCGCCAGGCCATGGCCGGTTTCGGCGGCGTCAAGCGGCGCTTCACCAAGACCGGCGAGTCGAACGGCGTCACGGTGATCGACGATTACGGTCATCATCCGGTCGAGATCGCCGCGGTGCTGAAGGCGGCGCGGGAATCCACCAACGGCAAGATCGTCGCCGTGGTGCAGCCGCATCGCTACACCCGCCTGCAGTCGCTGTTCGAGGAGTTCTGCACCTGCTTCAACGACGCCGATGCGGTCGTCGTCGCGGAGGTCTATCCGGCCGGCGAGACGCCGATCGCCGGCATCGACCGCGATCATTTCGCCGCCGGCCTGCGCGCCCACGGCCATCGCAACGTGGTGCCGCTGCCGGACGCAGGCGAGCTCGCGAAGATCGTGCACGGTTTGGCAAAATCCGGCGACCTCGTCGTCTGCCTCGGCGCCGGCAACATCACGCAATGGGCCTACGCGCTGCCCGGCGAATTGAAGGCGCTGGGGTGATGAGGTTCGCTCTTGCCGCTGCCGAGCAGGTGCGCAGTCACGAAGGCCGGCGTATGCCGCCACCCAGCTCCCTAACCCTCCCCCGCAAGGGGGGAGGGAACCCATCCGCCCGTGCCTCCCTGACTCGTGCAAAGAGTCAGAGCGCCGTTGTGACACCACGTAAGGTGAGCACGCTCGTCAGGCTCCCTCCCCCCTTGCGGGGGAGGGTCGGGGAGAGGGGTAAGCCCCGGGCGCCGGCGCGAAACGCAAAGCGACGCTTTCTCAAATCCGTTCGTACATCGATCAGCGCGTCATGACCTTCCCCGACATCACGCCCGATCTCAAAGCCGCGATGCCGGAGCTGCGCGGGCGGCTGCTGGCGAACCAATCGCTTGCGGAGCTGACCTGGTTTCGCGTCGGCGGTCCGGCGCAGGTGCTGTTCACGCCGGCGGATGAGGATGATCTCGCTTATTTCCTGACGCGCTTGCCGCAGGAGCGGCCGGTCTATGTGGTCGGCGTCGGCTCCAATCTGATCGTGCGCGACGGCGGCATGCCGGGCGTCGTGATCCGGTTGGCGCCGCGCGCGTTCGGCGAGACCAGCGCGGCCGGCGATGTCGTCACTGCGGGAGCCGCGGCGCTCGACAAGCGCGTCGCCGAAACGGCGGCAGCCGCGAATATCGGCGGCATGGAATTCTTCTTCGGCATTCCCGGCACGGTCGGCGGCGCGCTGCGCATGAATGCCGGCGCCAATGGCGGCGAGACCAAGGACGTGCTGGTGGAAGCGACCGGCATCGGCCGCGACGGCACGAAGCATACGTTCGGCAATGCCGACATGAAGTTCGTCTATCGCAACAGCGGCGTCGATCCGTCCGTCATCTTCACCTCGGCGCGCTTCCGCGGCAGGATCACCGCATCAGATGCGATCCGCGCCCGCATGAACGAGGTGCAGACCCATCGCGAGACCGCGCAGCCGATCCGCGAGAAGACCGGCGGCTCGACCTTCAAGAATCCGCCCGGCAACAGCGCCTGGAAGCTGATCGACGCCGCCGGCTGCCGCGGTCTCAAGGTCGGCGGCGCGCAGGTGTCGGAGATGCACTGCAATTTCCTGATCAACACCGGCAACGCCACCGGGCACGACATCGAGACGCTCGGCGAAACGGTGCGTGAACGGGTCAAGCAAACAAGCGGGATTGAGCTGCACTGGGAAATCAAGCGGATCGGGAACGGCTGATGCAGGTGACCATTCTGTTCGGCGGCACCAACAAAGAGCGGCTGGTCTCGGTGGCGAGCGCGCAGGCGCTGCATCGCGCGCTGCCCGACGCGGAGCTCTGGTTCTGGGACGTCGACGACACCGTGCATGCGGTGACGTCGGAGAAGCTGCTCGGTCACACGCGGCCCTTCGAGGTTGATTTCAAGCCCGACGGTCGCGGCATCGCGCTTGAGGAGGCGCTCGACAAGGCTGGCGCCGAGCAGCGTGTGCTGGTGCTCGGCCTGCACGGCGGCCGCGCCGAGAATGGTGAATTGCAGGCGATGTGCGAGATGCGCGGCGTCGCGTTCACCGGCTCAGGCTCGGCGTCGTCGCATCTGGCGTTCGACAAGCCGTCGGCCAAACGCTTCGCGGCGATCGCAGGTCTCAACGCGCCGCTGGGCATCGCCGTCGAACGGATCGATGCGGCCTTCGCCCAACACGGCAGGCTGATCGCAAAGCCCGCCAAGGACGGATCGAGCTACGGCCTGATCTTCGTCAACGCACAGCAGGACCTTGTCGCCGTTCGCAATGCGGCCAGGCATGAAGACTATCTGATCGAGCCGTACGTCGCGGGCGTGGAAGCGACCTGCGGCGTGCTCGAGCAATCCGACGGCACGGTGTTCGCGCTGCCGCCGATCGAGATCGTACCGGCGGAGGGCAGCTTCGACTACACGGCGAAATACCTCCTGAAGTCGACCCAGGAGATCTGCCCCGGCCGCTTCGCGCCGGACGTCAGCGCCGCGATTATGGATCACGCGCTGAAGGCGCATCGCGCGCTTTCCTGCACCGGCTACTCGCGCAGTGATTTCATCGTCTCAGTGAACGGGCCGGTCTACCTCGAGACCAACACGCTGCCCGGGCTGACTGCGGCATCACTGTACCCTAAGGCCTTGAACGCGCAGGGCATCGCCTTTGCAGACTTCCTGATCGACCAGATCGAGATCGCGCGCCGCCGCGTCCGGAGTTAAGGCCGACCGGGCGGGAACCCGTGAGACTCGGCCGGATGGAACCCGGCCGCTGTTGCTAAAATGCTAACGGGTTCGCGGCAAAGTCCTCAAAGCGTTGATCAAAACACACTCCAGGCTGAACTCGTTTACCGTTTGTTTACCAGGAAGCCCGAAGGTTAACGCTGGCGGCGCATGTAGCGCTTGGCTGCCGGGGCGTGAGCTGTCGCGGATTACCGCTTCGAGGATCGCAACCAGGGAACAGGGGGCCACTCTAATCCCACCGGTCTAGCCGAGACGTGACCTGTGCCGGGACCCGCAGGGTTTGGCGGGCACAACATGACGAGCTCGTGCAATGGATGGTGCAGGACGCCTCACTCGATCGCTGCGATCGCTGGGGCCCCAAGCTGACCTGAAAGCAGCCGCTATTGGAGCGGCGGTGCTGTTGCGCGAGTATGTCGGCGCCCATCTCGCACGCCGCCGGCGTCCCGCCGCCAGGCGGTCGCAGGTGATCGATCGCGAGCCGCCGAACCGCTTCATCCTGACGGTCGAACGCTATCTGCCGCGCCGCATCGGCCTGGTCGCGACGCTCGCGATTCTGTTCGGCAGCGCAGGCTTCGGCATCGTCCGCGGCGGCCATGTCGAGGAATTCACCACGGCGCTCAGCGACACCCGCAACGCGCTCGCCAACGCAGCAGGCTTCCGCATCACCACCGTCGGCATCAACGGCCGCAAGCAGCTGAGCCAGGACGAGGTGCTTGCGATCGGCGGCGTCAACGGCCGCTCCTCGCTGCTGTTCCTCGACGCCGACACCGTGCGCGCCAAGCTGAAGGCCAATCCCTGGATCGCGGACGCCACGATCCTGAAACTCTATCCGGGCCGGCTGCAGATCGACATCGTCGAGCGCACCGCCTTCGCGCTGTGGCAGCAGAACGGCCGCCTGTCGGTGATCGCCTCCGACGGCGCGGTGCTCGAGCCCTACGTCTCGCGCCGCTTCCTCAACCTGCCGCTGGTGGTCGGCAAGGGCGCCGATACGCGTGCCCAGGACTTCCTGGCGCTGCTCGACCGCTACCCGCAGGTGCGCTCGGTGACCAAGGCCGCGATCTTCGTCGGCGAGCGGCGCTGGAACCTGCGCCTCAAGGACGGCCTCGACATCCGCCTGCCGGAAAACGACGTCGGCAATGCGCTGGCTGCGCTCTCCAGGCTCGACAAGGACGAGAAGCTGTTCTCGCGCGACATCGTCGCCGTCGACATGCGCCTGCCGGACCGCCTGATCGTGCAATTGTCCGAGGACGCCGGCAAGGCGCGCGACGAGCTGTTCAAGGACAAGAAGTCCAAGAAGAAGGCCGGTGATTCCGCATGACCGGCCTCGATCGCAACCTGACCCCGAAGACCCGCCCGATGCAGAAGCGCACCGCGATGGTGGCGTCTCTCGACGTCGGCTCCAGCAAGATCGCCTGCATGATCGCGCGGCTGAAGCCGTCGCCGCCGAACGAGGCGCTGCGCGGCCGCACCCATGCGGTCGAATTGATCGGCTACAGCCAGATCCAGTCGCGCGGCGTCAAGGCCGGCTCCGTGGTCGATCTCGCCGAATGCGAGAAGGCGGTGCGTCATGCCGTGGCGCTGGCCGAACGCATGGCCAAGGTCCGCGTCGAATCCGTGCTGCTGTCGGTCTCCGGCGGCAGGCTGCATGGCCAGCTGGTTGAGGCCGCGGCCGATATCCGCGGCGGCTCGGTCACCGCGGACGATATCAGCCGCGTCACCTCCGCCGGCATGCGCCACGCCGCCGGCGCCGGCCGCACCGTGCTGCATGCGTTGCCGGTCGGCTACGCGCTCGACGGCGTCAAGGGCATCCGCGATCCCAGAGGCATGGTGGCGCGCCAGTTCGGCGTCGACATGAATGTCGTGACGTCGGATGCGACGGTCGCCAAGAATCTGATGCTGGTGGTCGAGCGCTGCCATCTCAACGTCGAAGCCATGGCGTCGAGCCCCTATGTCGCGGGCCTGTCGGTGCTGACCGATGACGAGGCCGACCTCGGCGCTGCCGTCGTCGAGATGGGCGCGGGATCGACGACGATCGCGACCTACTCGGGCGGACGCCTCGTGCACGCATCGGGTTTTGCGCTCGGCGGGCAACATATCACGATGGATCTTGCGCGCGGCATCGGCGCGTGCATTGCGGATGCCGAGCGAATCAAGACTTTATACGGCACGGTGCTGACCGGCGGTTCGGACTCGCGCGAGCTGATGTCCGTCCCCACTGCAGGCGATGATCGGGAGACTCCGCAAATCGTGTCCCGCGCCACGATCGCGAACATTGTCCGGCATCGCGCCGAGGAGATCTTCGAAATGGTCCGTGACCGGCTCGCGGATTCCCCCTTTGCCGCCGAGCCGAGGGCGCGCGTCGTGCTGAGCGGCGGCGCATCCCAGCTCACCGGCACCATCGAGCTTGCCACCCGCATCCTGAACCGCCAGGTCCGCATCGGCCGCCCGCTCGGCTTCGGCCGGCTGCCGAACGAAGCGAAGGGCGCCTCGTTCTCGGTGCCGACGGGCCTCCTGGTCTATCCGCAATACGCTCATCTTGAACATGTCGAACCGCGGCGCACGCGGCAGCTCAGGACAGGGACAGACGGCTACTTCGGAAAGGTCGGACGATGGCTTCGCGAGGGCTTCTGATGACCGCATCCCGGCTCACCCCATTTTCACCAACTCCCGCGCCCCGTGGCCGGGGCGAACCCACGCGCGCGTAATCGAGAGAGGCAACCATGGCACTCAATCTGACACCCCCTGACATCAGCGAGCTGAAACCGCGGATCACTGTCTTCGGCGTCGGTGGCGCGGGTGGCAATGCCGTCAACAACATGATCACCGCCGGGTTGCAGGGCGTCGACTTCGTCGTCGCCAACACCGACGCACAGGCGCTGACCATGTCGAAGGCGCAGCGCATCGTCCAGATGGGCACCCAGGTCACTCAGGGCCTCGGCGCCGGTTCGCAGCCCGATGTCGGTGCCGCGGCCGCGCAGGAGGTCATGGACGAGCTGCGCGATCACCTCACCGGCGCCAACATGGTGTTCGTCACCGCCGGCATGGGCGGCGGCACCGGCACCGGTGCTGCGCCCGTGATCGCCAAGGCGGCCCGCGAAATGGGGATCCTCACGGTCGGCGTGGTCACGAAGCCGTTCCACTTCGAGGGCCAGCGCCGCATGCGCACCGCCGAGCACGGTATTTCCGAGCTGCACAAGGTGGTCGACACGCTGCTGATCATCCCGAACCAGAACCTGTTCCGGGTCGCCAACGAGAAGACCACCTTCGCCGACGCCTTCGCGATGGCCGACCAGGTGCTGTACTCGGGCGTCGCCTGCATCACCGACCTGATGGTCAAGGAAGGCCTGATCAACCTCGACTTCGCCGACGTCCGCGCCGTGATGCGGGAAATGGGCAAGGCGATGATGGGCACCGGCGAAGCCACCGGCGAGAAGCGCGCGCTGACCGCAGCCGAAGCTGCGATCGCCAACCCGCTGATCGACGATAGCTCGATGAAGGGCGCCCGCGGCCTCCTGATCTCGATCACCGGCGGCAAGGATCTGACCCTGTTCGAGGTCGACGAAGCCGCGACCCGCATCCGCGAGGAAGTCGATGCCGACGCCAACATCATCGTCGGCGCCACCTTCGACGAATCGCTCGACGGCGTCATTCGCGTTTCGGTGGTCGCAACCGGCATCGAGCAGGCGGCGATCGCCTCCCGTGCCGCGGCGCCCGCGCAGCAGTCGGGCGGCTCGCCGGAGAGCCGGCTGGCCGATCTGACTGCCCGCCTGCGGGCCGACAACCAGCGCATGGCCGAGCGTTCCCAGAAGCTGGAGCCGCCGACCGGCGTGACGGTCGCGCCGATTGCGGCTCCTGCCGCCGCCCAGCAGCGTCCGGCCGTCGAGCGCGCAGCGCTCGCGGCGATCGCGGCCGCGGTGGCCCCTGACAGCGCATCGGCTCAGGCGCCGATGCAGCCGGGGTCCTATGGTGACGTCACCGTGCGGCCGATCGCCCAGAAGCCGACCTTGTTCCCCGACCACGAGGCAGCCAAGGCCGAGCAGCACGAGCCGATGCCGCCCGAGACCTTCATCCCGCAGGCTGCCGAGCGTTCGCCGGTCCGCGCCCCGCGGATGCCGAAGTTCGAGGATCTGCCGATGCCGGCACAGGCGGAGATCCGCCAGGCCCATGACGGTGAGGCGGAGCACCCGCAGAAGACCCGGCTGTCGCTGCTGCAGCGGCTGGCCAATGTCGGCCTCGGCCGCCGCGACGAGGAGACCGAGCCGCCGATCGCGGCCCGCGCCTCCAATCCAGCGATGCCCGCGATGCCGCCGCTGCCCGACCGCAAGCAGGCCCGCAGCGTCGCGCAGCAGATATCGGCGAACGAATCGCCGGTATCGGAATATGCGAAACGTCCGGCGCCGCAGGGATTGGACGCTCATGGCCGCCCGGCACCTGTTGCGCCAACGCCACAGGGTGACGACCATCTTGATATCCCGGCCTTCCTGCGCCGGCAGGCAAACTGAAGTTTGTTACAACCTTGGCGACAAAGAAGGCCTCGGCGGGGAACCGCCGGGGCCTTCTCCTTTGTGCGGGCAGGCGATTGTGATTGCCAAACAAGCAACTGATTTTAAATCATTAATTATTCTTTCGGTGATCTGATGGCCGCGCTTCGAGGGCCGGTTTCGTTGCCGCAATTAGGTTAACCTTGGGCGTGAATGCGGCCGAGATGGGGTAACAATCGGTAAAGAAGCGTGAGTTGGCGCGGTTTAGGAAATCACTATGGTCTGCCGTGACTTGGGGAGCTCAAGCGAGTCGGCCTGGGGAAATTTGGCCACTTGAATTGAGTGAAGTCGGGTAGTGGGCATTATCGAATGAAGTTCAGCCGTCAAACCACGCTTCGGTCGCAAGCCACCGTGACTGGCGTAGGCGTTCATTCCGGTCTTCCTGTCAGTCTTACCTTGGGACCGGCGCCCGTTGATTCGGGTTTTATTTTTGTCCGCACCGGTCTCGACGGTGCCGACCGCGAAGTCGCCGCCACCGTTGACGCTGTGATCGCAACCGAGTTCGCGACGGTGCTGGGTGACCGCGAAGGGCCGCTGGTTTCGACCGCGGAACACGTGCTCGCTGCGCTGCGCGGCATGGGCGTCGACAACGCCACCATCGAAATCGACGGGCAGGAAGTTCCGATCATGGACGGCAGCGCTGCGGCGTTCGTCGCAGCGATCGATCAGGCCGGCATCGTGACCCAGCCCGCCGTCCGCCGCTTCATCCAGGTGCTGAAGCCGGTGCAGGTCAAGATCGGCGACGCAATGGGCGAACTGCGTCCGTTCGCCGGCGGGTTCCGCGCTGAAGTCGAGATCGAATTCACCAACAAGGTGATCGGCCACCAGACCTTCTCGTTCGACCTTTCGCCGGAAGGCTTCCGCCGCGATGTCGCCCGTGCCCGCACCTTCGGCTGCATGAACGACGTGGCGCGGCTGTGGGGCGCGGGCTTCGCGCTCGGCGCCTCCTTCGACAACACCGTGGTGTTCGACGAGGCCCGCCTGCTCAACACCGAGGGCCTGCGCTACGCCAATGAGTGCGCTCGCCACAAGGTGCTCGACGTGATCGGCGATCTCGCGCTGGCCGGTCTGCCGCTGCTCGGCAGCTACCGTTCGGTCCGGGGCGGTCACAAGCTCAACAACGCGGTGCTGAAGGCGCTGCTCTCCGACCGCAGCGCCTGGCGAGTGGTCGAATCGGAAACCGCCCGGCGGCCGGTCCGTGGCCATGTCGAGGCCGGTGCAAGCACGGTGGGCGGCCTTGTCTCCCCGGCCTATGGTCCGGACGTGTCCTGATCGCCGCAGGCGGTCAGCCCCAATTTCCGTAGTAACCACAGCAGGCTGTGCGCTTCGTCGTGCCGCCTTATTCCGGGCGGAATGGCTTCGTATTCGGTTGGTCCGAGGTCATTTTTCGGCTAAACAGGCCCGCGGTTGCGAGTGACGGCACCAAAGCCACGGGTAATATTGCATCCATGACCGCGGTTCATGGGTGGAGTGGGGTCGCCGTTAACCGCATCAAAGGCGTCAGGTTTTACAATCCATGTCGGCAATGCGTATGGCGCTCGAACCACGCTCCTCTTCTGACGTCTCCGGCCTGACCAAGGCCGCGCGCACGCTGCGTTTTGCGGCGGGCCTGATCGTGCTGGCATTGCCGCTCTCAGGCTGCGGCACCGGCGCGCTGTGGGACAAGTTCATGGCCAAGGACGACACCTTCGTCGATGAGCCCGCGGACAAGCTCTACAATGAGGGCTTGTACATGATGAACGAGAAGAAGGACCTGAAGGCCGCCTCGAAGAAGTTTGAGGAAGTCGACCGTCAGCATCCCTATTCGGATTGGGCGCGCAAGTCGCTGTTGATGTCGGCCTATTCGTTCTACCAGGCCGGCGACTATGACAGCTGCATCGGCTCTGCCACGCGCTACGTCACGCTGCATCCCGGCAGCCCGGACGCATCCTACGCCCAGTACCTGATCGCGGCATCGCATTTCGACCAGATCCCGGACATCTCGCGCGACCAGGGTCGCACCGAGAAGGCGATCGCGGCGCTCGAAGAGGTGGTGCGCAAATATCCGACCTCGGAATACGCCACCCAGGCCAAGTCCAAGATCCAGGCCGCACGCGACCAACTCGCCGGCAAGGAAATGGCGGTCGGGCGCTATTACATCGAGAAGCGCGACTTCACCGCCGCGATTAACCGCTTCAAGACCGTGGTCACGCAGTACCAGACCACGCGCCACGTCGAAGAGGCGCTGTACCGGCTCACCGAGGCCTATATGGCGATCGGCATTGCCGGCGAGGCGCAGACCGCCGCCGCGGTGCTTGGCCACAATTTTCCAGACAGCCGCTGGTACAAGGACGCGTATAATCTAGTAAAGTCCGGCGGTCTCGAGCCGAGCGAGAATCAGGGTTCCTGGATCAGCAGGACCTTCAAGAAGATAGGTCTCGGCTAGGAATTGTCCTCGCATGCTGGCGCGTCTGTCGATCCGTGACATCGTCCTGATCGAACGGCTCGATATCGAATTTTCCCGTGGCCTCGCGGTGCTGACCGGCGAAACCGGCGCAGGCAAATCCATCCTGCTCGACGCCTTTGCGCTCGCGCTCGGCGGCCGCGGCGATGCCGGACTGGTGCGCCACGGCGCCGAGCAGGGCCAGGTCACCGCCACGTTCGATGTCCCGAAGGGGCATCCGGCGGCCAAAATCCTGGCCGAGAACGGCCTCGACGACACCGGTGAGATGATCCTGCGCCGCGTGCAACTCGCTGACGGCCGCACCCGCGCCTTCATCAACGACCAGGCGATCAGCGTGCAGACCCTGAAGGCGGTCGGCGCCGTTCTGGTCGAAATCCACGGCCAGCACGACGAGCGCGCCCTGGTCGACGCCTCCACCCACCGTCAGCTGCTCGATGCCTTCGCCGGCCATGAGAAGGACGTCGCGGCGCTGGAAGCGCTGTGGGATATCAGGCGGACCGCCAATGCCGACCTCGACGAACATCGCGCCGGCATGGAACGCGCCGCGCGCGAGGCCGATTACCTGCGCCATGCCTCCCAGGAGCTGAAGGCGCTGGCGCCGAAGGAGGGCGAGGAGACCGAGCTCGCCAACCGCCGCACCACCATGATGCAGGGCGAGAAGGTCGCCACCGATCTGCGCGAGGCGCAGGAGGCGATCGGCGGCTCGCATTCGCCGGTGTCGGCGCTGTCGGCCGCGGTGCGGCGGCTGGAGCGGCGCGCCGCCAATGCGCCCGGCCTGATCGAGCCCGCGGTGAAGGCGATCGACGTTGCGATCAATGCGCTGGAAGAGGCCGACCAGCATCTCCATGCCGCGCTGGCGGCGACCGATTTCGATCCGGCCGAACTCGAGCGCATCGAGGAGCGGTTGTTCGCGCTGCGTGCCGCCTCGCGCAAATATTCGACGCCGGTCGATCTGCTGGCCGCGCTGGCAGCGCAATACGCCGGCGACGTCGCGCTGATCGATGCCGGCGCCGACCAGCTGAAGAAGCTGGAAGCGGCCGCCCGCGAGGCCGACCAGCGCTACGCTGCTTCTGCCGTAAAACTGTCGGCGGCGCGCACCAAGGCGGCCGAGAAGCTCAACAAGGCCGTTAATGCCGAGCTCGCGCCGCTCAAGCTCGAGCGCGCGAAGTTCATGACCCAGGTCGAGAGCAACGCCGCCGCGCCGGGCCCGCAGGGCATCGACCGCGTCGAGTTCTGGGTCCAGACCAATCCGGGCACCAAGCCGGGACCGATGATGAAGGTCGCCTCCGGCGGCGAGCTGTCGCGCTTCCTGCTGGCGCTGAAGGTCGTGCTGGCCGATCGCGGCTCGGCGCCGACCCTGGTGTTCGACGAAATCGACACCGGCGTCGGCGGCGCGGTGGCGGATGCCATCGGCTCGCGGCTGGCACGTCTCGCCGGCAAGGTGCAGGTGATGGCGGTGACGCATGCGCCGCAGGTCGCGGCCCGCGCCAGCCAGCATCTCCTGATCTCCAAAGATGCGCTCGACAAGGGCAAGCGCGTCGCCACCCGCGTCAACGCGCTCGCCGCCGACCATCGCCGTGAGGAGATCGCGCGCATGCTGGCCGGCGCCGAGATCACCGCCGAGGCCCGCGCCGCGGCGGAGCGGCTGCTCAGGGCGGCGAGCTAGTCGCGCCCATGGCTGCCAAGGCGAAGAAAGCGCTGGTCGACGTCGACAAGCTCACCAAGGCGCAGGCCAAGGTCGAGCTGATGCGCCTTTCACTCGAGATCGAGGCTCACAACGAGCGCTACTACCAGAAGGACGCGCCGACCGTATCCGATGCGGCCTACGACGCCTTGCGGCGGCGCCTGGAAACGATCGAGGCCAAATTCCCCGATCTCGTCACCAAGGATTCGCCGACGCAGACGGTTGGCGCGGCGCCGGCTCGCGGCTTTGCCAAGGTGCAACATGCCGTTCCGATGCTGTCGCTCGGCAACGCATTCAGCGACGAGGACGTCACCGAATTCGTCGAACGTATCAGGCGCTTTCTCAAGCTGGATGCCGACCAGATTCCGGTGCTGGTCGCCGAGCCGAAGATTGACGGCCTGTCTCTCTCGCTGCGCTACGAAAATGGCGAGCTTGTCCGCGCCGCGACGCGTGGCGACGGCTTCACCGGCGAGGACGTGACCGCCAACGTCCGTACCATCAAGGACATTCCACACACCCTGAAGGGCCGCAACGTTCCGGCAGCCTGCGAAATGCGCGGTGAAGTCTATATGCTCAAGAAGGATTTTCTTGAGCTGAACAAGAAGCAGGCCGCGGCTGACGACACGATCTTTGCCAATCCGCGCAATTCGGCAGCGGGGTCGCTGCGTCAGAAGGACGTGTCGATCACCGCGTCGCGGCCGCTGAAATTCTTCGCCTACACATGGGGCGAGATGAGCGAGCCGCCCGCCGACACCCAGCACGGCATGCTGGAGTGGATGGACAAGGCAGGCTTTGTGGTCAATCCGCTGATCACGCTCTGCAAGAGCGTCGATGATGTCCTGAAATTCTACAACAAGATCGGCGAGGAGCGGGCCTCGCTCGGCTACGACATTGACGGCGTGGTCTACAAGGTCGACCGCCTCGACTGGCAGGAGCGCCTCGGATTCGTGTCGCGCAGCCCGCGCTGGGCGATCGCTCACAAATTTGCGGCCGAGCAGGCAACGACGATTCTCAGGGGGATCGATATCCAGGTGGGACGCACCGGCGCGATGACGCCGGTCGCGCGGCTCGAGCCGGTGACGGTCGGCGGCGTCGTGGTTTCGAATGCAACCCTGCACAACGAGGACTACATCAGGGGCATCGGCAACGACGGAAATCCGATTCGGGATGGCGTGGATCTCCGCGTCGACGACACGGTCGTCGTGCAGCGCGCCGGCGACGTCATCCCCCAGGTCGTCGGCGTTGTTCTGGACAAGCGGCCGAAGAGTGCAAAGCCGTACAAGTTTCCCGACACCTGCCCGGTGTGCGGCAGCCATGCGATTCGCGAGGAAGGTGAGGCGGTGCGCCGCTGCACCGGCGCACTGATCTGTCCGGCGCAGGCGGTCGAGCGGCTGAAGCATTTCGTGTCGCGGCTTGCCTTCGACATCGATGGTCTGGGCGAGAAGCAGATCCAGGAATTCTACGAGGACGGGCTGGTGATGTCGCCGGTCGACATCTTTACCCTTCGCGAGCGGGACGGGCGGTTGACCAGGAAGTTGATGGAGCGCGAGGGCTACGGCGAAACCTCGGTACGCAATCTGTTCGACGCGATCGATGCTCGCCGCAACATCGAGCTGCACCGGCTGATCTTTGCGCTCGGCATTCGCCATGTCGGGGAAGGCAACGCCAAGCTGCTGGCGCGGCACTACCACACGATCGAAAACTTCCGTGAGGCGATGCTGGCCGCCGCCAAGGGCAGCAAGGACGAAGAGAACGCCACCGAGGCCTACCAGGACCTCAACGATATCGATGGCATCGGCGAGATCGTCGCAGATGCGGTGGTCGAGTTCTTTGCAGAGCCGCGCAACGTCAAGGCGCTCGGCGAATTGTTGCACCAGATCGAGGTGAAGCCCGCCGAGCAGCCGCGCAACAGCTCGCCTGTTTCGGACAAGACCGTAGTGTTCACCGGCTCACTGACGAAATTCACCCGTGACGAGGCCAAGGCGATGGCAGAGCGTCTCGGCGCCAAGGTCGCGGGCTCGGTTTCCAAGAAGACGGATTATGTGGTGGCCGGTGAGGACGCGGGCTCCAAGCTGACCAAGGCGCGCGAGCTTGGCGTTGCGGTGCTGACCGAGGACGAGTGGCTGACGCTGATCGAGGAGTAGGGGCGCAGCGTCGCCGCACTCTCCGTTGTCGTCACCCGCGAATGCGGGTGATCCAGTATTCCAGAGACAGTCATTGTTGAGCGGATGGGCCGCGGCGTACTGGATCCCCGCATGCGCGGGGATGACGAGTTGAGGTGCGGCGCACGCACGCCTCACATCATCCCGCTCTCATCCTCCTCCGCCTGCGCGATCAGCTCTTCGCTCACCACCACATTCCGCCGCGGAACGATGAAGATCATGGTGCAGGCGCAGGCGATCGAGATCGCGAAGATTGCCGAGGTCAGCGGCAGCGTGGTGGTGGAGTGGCCGCCGAGATAGGCGCCGAACTGCGAGATCAGCGCGCCGATGCCCTGCTGCAGGAAGCCCATGGCGCCTGAGGCGGTGCCGGCGGCTTCGGGGCGGATGCTGATGGCGCCGGCGGCGGAATTGGCCATCACGAAGGCATTGGCGACCATCACGATCATCTGGGTGCCGAACAGCCAGAGCGGCGCCTGGTTTACTCCGGCAAAACTCCAGATCAGGTTCAAGAGGCTGCCGCCGAGCTGCAGCGCGAGGCCGAACCAGATCAGTTTCTCCAGCGAATGCCGCGGCGCGAAGCGCACGCAGAGCAGATTGCCGACGAAGTAGCCGAACCCGGTCATCGCGAACCACGCGCCATACTCGGCGCTGCTGCGGCCCATCTGGGTCACCACGATGTAGGGGCCGCCGCCGGCGAAGGCGAAGATGATCTGTGATGACAGCACCTGGCAGAGCAGATAGCCGACGAAGGCGCGGTTCGTTATCAGCTTGCCGAGGTCGCCGCGAAAGCTGGAGCTGTCGGCGCGGTCGCGCCGGGTCTCGGGCAGCGCCAGCGCAATGAAGATTGTGACGGTCAACGACGCCGCGGTGATCAGATAGAGGATCGCGCGCCAGCCGAATGCGGTCTCCAAGAGGCCACCGGTCAGCGGGCTCACCATCTGCGCGATCATCAGCGCGGCGACGACGAGGCTGATCATGGCGCCGACCCGCTCGCGCGGATAGAGATCGCGGATGATGGCGCGGCTGATCACCATGCCGCTGGCGCCGCCCAGCGCCTGGAAGAAGCGCGCCGCGATCAGCTGCGGCAGGGTCTCGGCGAACACCGAGCCGATGCCCGCCGCCACCATCAGGCCGAGGCCTGCGAGCAGCACCGGGCGGCGGCCAAACTTGTCGGACAGCGGCCCCATGATCAGCTGCGAGAGCGCAATGCCGACCATGTAGAGCGACACCGTCATCTGCGCGATAGAGATGTCGCGGCCGAAATTGGTCGCCAGCACCGGCAACGCGGGGACCAGCATATAGAGCGAGATCGGCGCGACGCCCGTCATCACGACGAGCATCAGCAGCATGACCTTCGATGTCGCGATGTTGTCCTTGATGTTGTCTTTGTTGTTGTCGCCGGGCGGCTTGCCCATCACGCCGTGCATTCAGGTCCGATCCAGCATTATGGAAAGACTGTAGCGTGCCCGTTCGCGCGGAATACGTGTGTTTTGGCATGCGCCCATGCGATTTCGAGAGGCGCTGCGGTGATGTTTCGTCTCGCGCAATAAACACACTGTCGTCCCGGCCTTCGCCGGGACGACGTCGAGTGTGTGGACGCTGCCCGCGCCGCTACTTCAGCACAGCCGTCGCCTCATCCAGCCACTGCTTCGTGGCGTTGTCGTCGAGATGCGGACGCACCACGCGCGCGACGCGGGCGTGGTAGTCGTTGAGCCAGGCCAATTCGTCTCGGCTCAGCAGGCTGACCTCGATCAGGCGGCGATCAATCGGCGCCAGGGTCAGCGTCTCGAAGGCGTTGACCGGCTTCTCGGCGCCGGCAATGTCGGTGCCGATCACGAGCTCGAGGTTCTCGATCCTTATGCCGTAGGCGTCGGTCTTGTAGTAGCCGGGCTCGTTGGACAGGATCATGCCGCGCTTCAGCGGCGTGGTGCCGAGCTTCGAGATCCTCGCCGGCCCTTCGTGCACTGAGAGATAGCTGCCGACGCCGTGGCCGGTGCCGTGCTCGAAATCGATCCCGGCCTGCCAGAGATATTGCCGCGCGAAGCTGTCGAGCTGCGCACCGGTGGTGCCGTCGGGGAAGATCGCGCGGGCGATCGCGATATGGCCGCGCAGCACGCGGGTGAAGCGGTCACGCATCTCGTCAACAGGTGTGCCGATCGCGATGGTGCGGGTGACGTCGGTGGTGCCGTCCTGATATTGCGCGCCGGAATCGATCAGCAGAAGATCGCCGGGCGCGATGCGGCGGTTGCTCTTGCGCGTCACGCGGTAATGCACGATGGCGCCGTTCGGCCCGGTGCCGGCGATGGTCGGGAACGAGACGTCCTTCAGCGCGCCGGTCTGGCGGCGGAACGTCTCCAGCGCCTCGACGGTGTCGATCTCGGTGAGGTGGCCCGAGGGCGCCTCCCGGTCGATCCAGGCGAGGAAGCGCGTCAGCGCCACCGCATCGCGCTGATGCGCTGACCGGGTGCCCTCGATCTCGGTGATGTTCTTCACCGCCTTCAGCAGGCTGACCGGGTCGTTGCCGCGCATCGGCTTGCCGCCGGCGCCAGCGATCAGGCGGCTCAGCGCGTCCGCGGCGGTCGCGCTGTCCAGCGCGATCGAGGCGCCGCGCTTGGCGAGCTCGGTGAGTTTTGGCGCCAGCGCCGCCGGCTCCTCGACATCGGCGGATTGCTCGATATGGTCGCGCGTCGCGTTCGACAGCTTGCGGTGATCGATGAACACCAGCGGCCGGCCGTCCTTCAGCACCAGCGCGTAGGACAGAGGCAGCGGCGTATGCGAGACGTCGGCGCCGCGGATGTTGAAGGCCCAGGCCACCGCGTGGCTGTCGGACAGTACCAGCGCATCGACCCCGAGCTTGTTGATCTCGAGCCGGATGCGCTTGAGCTTCTCGGCCTCGATCTCACCCGAAAACTGCGCACCGTGGATGCTGACCGGGCCGAGCGGTGGCGCCGGCCGCTCGCTCCAGATCGCATCGACCGGGTTGCGATCGACGGCGACCAGTTCGGCGCCGGCCTTGGTGCAGGCCGTCGCCAGCCGTTCCGCTGCCGCAGAAGTGTGCAGCCACGGGTCAAATCCTAGGCGGTCGCCCGCTGAAAGGTGCCGCGTCAGCCAGTGCTCCGGCGGCGGCTCGACCAGCGGCTCGACCTGCCAGGCCTTGGCGTCGACCTGCTTGGCGGCCTGCAGGGTGTAGCGGCCGTCGACGAACAGGGCGGCCTGCTTGCTCAGCACGATCGCGAGCCCGGCCGATCCTGTGAAGCCGGTCAGCCAGGCGAGCCGCTCCTCGGACGCCGCAACATACTCATTCTGCTGCTGGTCGGCGCGCGGAACCACAAACCCGGTCAGCTTGCGCCGCACCAGTTCCTCGCGTAGCGCGCTCAAGCGCGCGGTCAGCGCCACGCCGCCTTCAGGCTCTTCGAACGTCTGGAAATGGGCTTCGAACATCGCTGTCGCACTCTCTTCGGATGGCGCATGATCTTCGCGCAAACGCGGCGCCTTTGTCGCGCCGGAAAGCCGGTTGTCCACCTTGCGCCACGCGGTCAGGCCTGACCATTATTTTGGCATAACTTATGCTTGAATCGTGGCATAGTGGAAATGACCGGACGATGTCCACTTCGCGTCCTTGGTCAAAGCGTACGGGGGGGTGTCCAGGAGTGTCTCAACTCAACGGTGAGGAGATGCACGATGCCTGCATTTTCGTTTGAGAAGATCTCGCCGCCAGTCCCTCGCGGACCGGTCGCGCCGATCGAACAGAAGCAGCGTGGCGTCATCGTCCAGATGCTTGACCGTTTTGTCGAGGCGCGTGCCAGGCGTGCAGCCAGTCAGGACAAGGTCGAGAAGACTCCCGGCCGCGATCCTGCGCCGTCCAAATAGCTCTCCTTCAATCGTCGTGACGCTGGCCGAGGTACACGCCCCGGTCCCGGTCTTCGTACTCCAGAGGATATGATCCGCTGGGCCAGCCACGCTCGCGGCCGTCACTGCGTACCCGCGGCCGGCTGTCATGACGCCCGGTTGGATAACCGCGATAGGGTTCGCCGGCATGGCTGCGGTCGCTGACGGGGCGGATGCCGCCTCCTCGGGCGTTGGTGACCGCCGCAGACGCGACAGCGAAGATCGCCGCGATGGTGAAAGCGCGAGTGGGACGTTTCATGCGGACGGTCTCCTTCGCAGAGATCACGAACAGGATCGCGGACCAACGCTTGATGATGCCTGCCGTTGCAAGGGTCTGACTATCCCAGGTCCGACGCCTTCGCCACGGTCACGTTGACGACCCTGGTGCCGTCGAGCTCGCGCACGATCCGCTCATCGGGGCCGACGATCCCCAGATCGAATTCGCGCTCCGCCGTCACCAGCGTGATGTGCTGACCGGCGATGACGACGACGGTCATGTCGAGCGTCTCGCCGGACAGCGCCCATTCCCTCAGTTCGTTGCGAAACGGCTCCCTGCGCCAGGCGTCCGGGAAGCCCGGATCGCATCTGACCTCGAGGCCGTCGTCCGATGTGGTCAGGACCAGCTTCGACCGGGAGGGCTTCCAGTGCTCCTCCAGCAGCTCGTTGACGAGCCAGACGCAGCTGAACGAGCGGCATTCCGCCGGCCGGCTCGGGTAGATCCGGCAGCCGCGCCCCGGCTTGCAATGCGGGCACCAGGCGTTGGCGGGCTTCGCCAGTTCCTCGATCGCCATTACCTTGCAGCAGAGCGTGCAGTCGCCGCACTGTCTGCCGGGCGCGGTCATGTCACCTCACCGAGCGTAGCAGCAGGCTGCTCCAGCCCTCGATTCTGAGATGCCGCAGCGGCACCAGCCCGCGGGCGCGGTAGGCGGCGATGACAGCCGGCGCCTGGTGGGTCAGCAGGCCGGAGAGGATGACCTGTGCCGACGAAGCGAGGTGGCGGGCCATCGGCCCCGCCAGCTGGCGCAGCGGATTGGCCAGGATATTGGCGAGCACCAGATCGAACGGCCCGTCCCCGGCAAAGCGCGGCGACGCAAAGCCGGTGGCGCGGATCACGTCGACCAGATGTCCTGCCCCATTCAGCCGGGCGTTCTCCTCGGCGACCTGGACGGACGGCGGATCGATATCGCTGGCCAGCACCCGGCCATGCAGCGCCTTGGCGGCGGCAATCCCCAGCACACCGGTTCCGGTGCCGAGATCGAGCACGCGCCGGGGCTGATACGCCTTCAGCACGTGGTCGAGCAGCAGCAGGCAGCCGCGCGTGGTGCCGTGGTGGCCGGTGCCGAAGGCGAGCGCCGCCTCGATCTCGATCCCGAGCTTGTTGGGCGGAATCCTGTGCCGGTCATGCTGGCCGTGGACGATGAAGCGGCCGGCCGCGACCGGGACAAGGTCTTCGAGGCTGGCCTTGACCCAGTCCTTTGCCTCAACAATATCAAAGACTAAAGTAGATGCGACATCCTGCCGCACCACCTGTCCGATCAACTCGCGCAGCAAGGATTGGTCCGGCGGGTCGGCAAAATGGACGGTGACGTCCCAGCGGCCGTCCGGCCGCTCGAAGGCTGCAAAGGCCGCCTGATCCTCGAAAAACAGCTCGGAAAGCGCATCAACCACGCGTTTTGCGGTCGATTCGTCTGACAGGGTGATGCTGGCGCGGTGTGTGGACGGGGTCATCGGAGGCCGGTAGCGCGGTTTTTGTTAAAATTTCAAGCTGGATTCATTCGAATATCGCGAGAATTGATAGGTTCCCGGTTCAGACAACCTTAGATGTTACCGTACTATACTGGTTCCGGAACCGGAACTCTCCCGTGTTCCAAGGCATCACAACCAAGGGCAGGGCTGCAATGAAGGCTTTTATCGTTAGATTCTTGAAGAATGAATCCGGCGCGACCGCCATCGAATACGGACTGATCGCGACCGGCATTGCTATCGCCATCATCGCTGCGGTGAATGGCGTCGGTACGGCGCTGAGCGGGACCTTCAACTCGATCAGCGGTTCCCTGAAGTAATTGGCAGACGGCGTTCTCGAGCAAACACCGGGCAACGACGCCCGGTGTTTTCTTTTTTGAACAGGCCGTCCACAGAGTTCCACGCAACTTGCCAACGGGATATGCGGGGCGTTGTCCCCGGGTTGTCAGCGACTGCTGCACAGCCAGTCCACCGGGATTTCCTCCGGCATTCCCGCGCAGCGCACCGCGGTTCACCCACAACCGACCCACAGCTTCTCAACAGACCTGTCCACAGCTTGCCCTCCGCAGCGTGTGATCCGTCGTGCCCTATGCGAACAGCGCGCGATGGTCGGCCAGGATGGCGCGCGCGGCATTGTGGCCGGGGGCGCCGGTGACGCCGCCGCCGGGATGGGCGCCGGAACCGCAATGGTAGAGGCCGCGGAGCGGGCCGCGGTAGTCGGCATGGCCGAGCATCGGCCGCGCCGAGAACAGCTGGTTCAGCGTCAGCGCGCCGTGGAAGATGTCGCCGCCGAGCAGGCCGAACTGCCGTTCGAGGTCGAGCGGCGACAGCATCTGGCGGCCGACCACGGCGGCCGCGAAGCCGGGGGCGTAGCTGTCGACGGTTGCGATCATCAGATCGGCGACCTCCTCGCGATGGTCGTCCCAGGATTTGCCGTCCGGCAATTGCGGCGCGACGTGTTGGCAGAACAGGCTCGCGACATGCTGGCCCGGCGGGCTCAGGCTGTCGTCGAGCGTCGAGGGGATCAGCACTTCGACGACGGGCGCGCGGCTCCAGCCGAAGTCGCGCGCGTCGCGCCAGGCGCGATCCATGTAGCCGAGACTTGGGGCGATGATGATTCCCGCAGTGAGGTGATCACCGGGGCCGGGCAGCGCGGTGAACGAGGGTAGGGCGCTGAGCGCCACGTTCATTCTGAACGTGCCGGAGCCATTCTGCCATCGCGAGATGCGCGCGAGGAACTCGGATGCCAGAGCGCCTGCCGGCACCAGGCGCGTGTACAGCAGCTTCGGATTGACGTTCGAGACGACGTATCTGGCGCGGATGGTCTCGCCATTGTCGAGGATGACTCCAGTGGCGCGATCCTTCTCGACGATCACCTCGCGCACGCCGGCATCGGTCTCGATCTCGACGCCATGGCCGCGTGCGGCGCGCGCCATCGCCTGGGTGATCGCGCCCATGCCGCCGATCGCGTGGCCCCAGACCCCCTTCTTGCCGTTCACCTCGCCAAACGCATGGTGCAGCATCACATAGGCTGAGCCTGCGGCGTAGGGGCTGGCATAGTTGCCAACGATGGCGTCGAAGCCGAACAGCGCCTTGACGAGGTCGCTCTCGAAACGCTCGTCGAGCATCTCGCCGGCCGAGCGCGTGAACAGATCGAGCAGGTCGCGCTGCTGCTCGAGCGACAGCCGCCGCAGGATGTTGGCGGTGCCGAGCGCGTTGAAGGCCTCGCTCACCGCACCGATGCCAAAGCCCTCGACAAGGTTCGGCGGCGCGCGCAGCACGAATTGCCGCAGCACGTCGGCGATGGCTTCGAGTTCCCCGGAGAACACGCCGATTGCACCCGCGTCGTGCTGGCTGAGCTTCGCGACCGATTGCTGGGTGCGGCCTTCGCCGGTCAGCAAATAGCTGCCGTCGGTCGCGGGGAGGAAGTTCTGGGCGCGCCGCTCGACGATCCTGAGGCCATGATCGGCAAGTTTCAGGTCAGACATGATTTGCGGGTTGAGCAAACTCACCGTGTAGGCGGCAACCGAATTGCGGAATCCCGGACAGAACTCCTCGGTGACAGCGGCGCCGCCGACCACCTTGCGGCGTTCCACGACCTTGACCCGCAGCCCTGCCATCGCAAGATAGGCCGCGCAGGTGAGGCCGTTGTGCCCCGCACCGATGATGACGACGTCTGTCTCGTTCATGTCCGCTTCAAGAAGCAGTGATTAGAGCACGTGCTGTGGCGCCGCAGCGCCCGGTCGTCAAGTCCGCGTGACCGTGGTTTCTTGTCCGTGCTACTGCCTTATGCTCAATTCTCCTCCTCTGGTGCGCTGCCGCCGGACCGTCCGCCTCCGGCGCCCGCCGGGTCCATGCCGGAGCTTTCATGACATCTGAGCCGTCCGCCTCGCGAAACCGGCTGGTGCTGGTCGTCTACACCGCTGCGATCTTTGTCAGTGCCCTGTTGCTGTTCTCGGTGCAGCCGCTGTTCACCAAGATGGTGCTGCCGCGGCTCGGCGGCTCGCCGGCGGTGTGGTCGGTGGCGATGGTGTTCTTCCAGTCGCTGCTGCTCGGCGGCTATGCCTATGCGCATCTGCTGATGAAGCTGAACAGCCGTGTCGTGCCGATCGTGGTGCATCTCGTGCTGCTCGTCATTGCGTTGCTGACACTGCCGCTGTCGATCAAGAGCGGCTGGGGCGAGCCGCCGACTTCAGGCTATGCGATCTGGCTGCTCGGCCTGTTCGTGGTCTCGATCGGCCTGCCGTTCTTCGCGCTCGCCGCCAACAATCCGCTGCTGCAGGCCTGGTTCGTGCGCACCGGCCACCCCAACGGCCCCGACCCGTATTTTCTTTACGCCTCCTCGAACATCGGCAGCTTCCTGGCGCTGTTGTCCTATCCGGTGCTGCTCGAGCCGATGTTAACGTTGCGGACCCAGAACCTGATCTGGACTGGCGGCTATGGTCTTTTGATCGTCCTGATCGCGGGCTGCGGCCTGCTGCTGTTGCGATCGCCGGCCAATGCCGCCGCGCTCAACATGCCGGCCGACGACGCAAACGCGACGGTGCCGTCCTGGCCGCAGCGGGCGCGCTGGATCTTCCTCGCCGCCGTGCCGTCCGGCCTCCTAATCGCGGTGACGGCGCATATCTCGACCGACGTCGCCGCAGCGCCCCTGCTGTGGGTGCTGCCGCTGTCGCTGTATCTGTTGACCTGGGTGCTGGTGTTCCAGTCGCGGCCGCTGCTACCGCACAAATGGATGCTGCTGGCGCAGCCGCTGGCGATCGCCGGCGTCGTGATCCTGCTCGCGGTCGGCGGCGAGCAGAACCTTCTGCTCACGCTCGGCGGCCATCAACTCTGCTTCTTCATCATCGCGATGGCCTGTCATGGCGAGCTCGCGCGCACCCGCCCGGCCGCGAAATACCTCACCGGCTTCTATGTCGCGCTGTCGTTCGGCGGCATGATCGGCGGCCTGTTCGCGGGACTTATTGCACCGTTTACTTTCTCCTGGGTCGCCGAATATCCGATCCTGCTGGCGCTCGCCGCGCTGTGCCGCCCGCCCGGCGGCGCCGAGCGGCTGCCGCGCTGGAGCGCCTGGTACTGGCCGTTCCTCGCGGTGCTGGCGGTGGCGCTGATCGCGCCATCCTGGTCGGCGGGCGACATCTTCAACTGGCTCGAGGACCGCAGGGTCTGGATAATAGGCGCCGTCGGCGTGCTCTCGGCGCTATTGGCGCTCGCGCTCAACGCCAATCGCTGGAAGATCTTCGCCACTGTCGTGGTCGCGCTGGTGGTGCTGCGCGCCTATCCGTCCGACGACGGCCGCGTCGAAACCGTGCGCAGCTTCTTCGGCGTGCACAAGATCGTGGTGACCCGGAACGGGCAGTATCACGTGCTGATGCACGGCACCACGATCCACGGCGCCGAGAAGTTCAGGAACGACGACGGTACGCCGGTCACCGGGCGGCCGGAGCCGATCAGCTACTATCACAAGGATGGCGGCATCGGGCAGGCGATCACAGCGATCCGCGAGCGCAAGGGCGCGCCGCTGAAGGTCGCGGTCATCGGGCTCGGCTCGGGGACGCTGACCTGCGCATCACAGCCCGGCGAGGACTGGCGCTTCTTCGAGATCGACCAGTCGATGGTCGATACCGCGCGCGACCCGAAATACTTCACCTACATCCAGAACTGCGAGCCGAACCTCAAGCCCGTGATTGGCGATGCGCGGCTGACCTTCGCCAAGGAGCCGGACGGCGTCTACGATCTCATCATCGTCGACGCCTATTCGTCGGACGCGATCCCGATCCATCTCGCGACCGAGGAGGCGATGGCGATCTACAAGGAGAAGCTGGCGCCGCAGGGCGCGGTCGTGATGCACGTCTCCAACCGCCATCTCGAACTGGCCAGCGTCGTGGTCGGCATCGCCGATGCCAACGACATGAAGAGCTGGGTCTACAGCGAGGATTCCGGCCGCGACAACGAGTACATTTTCTCGACCTCGGTGGTGGTCTCGGCGCGCGAGGAGGCCGATGTCGGCAAGCTCGCATCGTCTGACGTCTGGACCGAGACCGAAGCCGACGAGAAACAGCGGGTCTGGACCGACGATTATTCGAACGTGCTGGGTGCGGTGTACCGCCGCTTGCGCGACGGCGAGCAATAGGCTTGAGGTTCACCTCTCCCCATCGGGGAGAGGTCGATTTGCGCAGCAAATCGGGTGAGGGGCCGCAGCTCCAACGAGAGACCGCAACCCCTCACCCGGCGCTACGCCAGAGCCGAAGCTTCGCTTCGGCGTTCTCTTCGTGGACGGCCGCCGCGGGCGGCCTATGCCTCTCCCAAGGGAGAGGTGAAGTTCGGCAGCCGCTTCGGCTCAAGATAACTTCATCCTGCTCTAGCGATCCGCTACCAGCAGCTTCGCGATCTGGGAGTTGACGATTACGACGAACAACTCGGGATCGTTGAACGCCCGCGCAGAGAGCATTGCGCCGTGGACCGATGCCATCAGCATCTGAGCCTCGTCTTCCGGCCGGTTGTTCAAGTGGAACAGGCGCTGCTCCGCGCCGGCCTGCAGCACCGACGTCAACCATCTTGCGAGACCATGGAAATGCGCCCGGACGCGTGAAGCGACCGGTTCCGGCAACATCGGCATCTCGCCGGCAAGCATCGCGCAGACGCAGAAAGGCAGCGAGGCATCCCGAATGCAGGTCTGCCAGAAGTTCAGATAAGACTGCAGCTGTTCGGCCGGGCTCGAGAACTGCTCCTGGAGCGACCTCAGGCCCAGTTCCGCCTGCCGCCTGTAGCGATCCACCAGCACCGAGACCAATTCGGCCTTGGTCGGGAAGTGATGGTGAATGCTCGCCTTCCTGATGCCGATCGCATCCGAAATGTCGGCATAGCTGAACGCGTTGTAGCCTCCCGCGACGATGAGAGACTGGGCGACATCGAGAATTTTTTCTGAGGTCGAAATCGTCGGGTTCATAATGGCGCCTACCTTCCAGTAGGTAAGCTTGTCAAGCTACCCCAGCTCTCCCGTCCCACACAAGAAGGTGTCCGAGCGTGGGATTGACTCAAAAGCTTTATCTACCTACTAGTAGGAAGGTAAGCAGGGAGCCTGTCAATGCAAAGCCACCTTTCGACCCAATCCGCCTGGTTGCGATCGTATTATTTCGGGCGCGCCATATTCTCGATCGCCTGGGTTGCCGCCGCCCTTCTGTTCAGCGGACAACCCGAGGTCACCGCGTTTCTACTCGTGATCTACCCGGCATGGGACGCCATCGCCAATCTGGCAGACGCCCGGGTCAATGGCGGCCTGAAGGCCAACCCATCCCAGGCATTGAACGTCGCGGTCAGCACGATAACGGCGCTCGCCGTGGTCGCAGCGGTTAGCCACAGCGCATATGCCGTGCTGGCCGTATTCGGAGTCTGGGCGATTCTTTCGGGTCTGCTGCAGTTGTACACGGGAGCAAGGCGCTGGCGTCATTACGGTGCGCAATGGGCAATGATCCTGAGCGGCGCGCAGTCGGCCCTCGCCGGTGGCTACATGATCAGCCAATCCATTGGCACCGTCGCGCCAACGATTCTGGACGTCGCTCCCTATGCGGGGTTCGGCGCGTTCTACTTCCTGGTGTCCGCAATCTGGCTCATAGCCATCACCTATCGCAACGCGCATGCGTAAGGGCGGCCTCGTCGCATCAGAGAGCCCGTAGGCACTGGAGCTTAGGTTCTGATTGAATCAGAACCTAAGCTCTAGCCGGCCGTTCGACCGCCCGTTACTTGTCGTCGGCTGCCGCCGCAGCCTTCTCCTTGTCCGGGCTTGACGCTGCGAGCAGCGGCATCGTCGGCGTGCTCTCGCCATTGTCCTCGTCGAGGAATTGCTCGACCCCGGCCTGGATCGACGACTTCGCGCTGTCGGGGCCGCGGTCGCTGAGGTCGTTGTGCTGGAATTCGGTTCGGACCACCTTGATGCCGAGCCGGGCGCAGGTCTCGTCGTCGGGCACGACGCCCGGGTCCGCCTTGAAATGAGGGTCCTTCGAGCGGAACGAGAGGATCTTGATCCTCGCGTCGGTGATGAAGGGGACGCGTAGATTGTCCAGCGTGACCACCTTCTTGACCAACTCGGGATGCTGCTTGGCGAAGAACATCGAGATGTCGCCGCCGTTGGAATGACCGATCAGCGTCAGCTGGCGATAGTTTGCGTTCGGATAAAGCTTCTTGAGCTCGTCGATCGCATACATGATGTTGAAGACGCCGCGATTGTATTGCATGCGGCGGCCGACATATTCCTCGCCGACCTTGGTCACCATCGGCGCATCGGTGTCGAGATCATGCTGGATGCTGACCACGAGGTAGCCGCGCGACGCGAACAGATTGGTGAGGAACGAATACTCGGTGTTCTTGACGGTGTTGCCGTGGCTCAGGATCGCGACCGGCAATTCGATCATCTCGGCCATCGCCTGCATCTGCCGGTCGCGGCGGACCGCCAGCTCGACCGTGACGTTACGGTCGTCGCGCAGGATGTCACTGAACGTCAGCGTCGTGTGACGGATCGCCCATCTGTCCGTCGTGAAATAGCCGGCCATCGCCACGACGCACAGGCAAAGGACAATGAAGCCCCGTTTCATTTCGACCTCTGATACTGCCTACGTGACCCGCGCCTGGCCCTGATCTCACCTGGGCATTCCGCGTGAAACGGCCTCCAGAGGCCAGGCGGGCGCTATTGCCGCCGAATATCGGGCTATTTTAACAATCGGATGACGAGGCAACGACGGGCCACCGCGGACGACGACGCGGGCGCTTTGCAGCGGTCACAAGCGGGTGAGGGGATCGTGAACTGAAGGCGCGCGGCCTGCAGCGCCGTCAGTTGATCAGGAGACTGCGTCTCAGTCCTGATAGTTGTTGCCGTAGAAGCCGCGCTGCTGCTGGTAGTACGGCCGCGGCTGGTAATTGCCCTGCGGCGCCGGCGCGTAGCCCTGGTTGCCGTAGTATTGCTGCTGGCCATAGCCCTGCGCGTCGTAGACGCGGCGGCTTGACGGCGGCGCCGGGTAGCGCTGCGCAGTCGAGCTGCCGTCGGCCGGATAGATGTAGCCGTCGTCGGCGCGGGCCTGCGCCGGATATTCGCGCGGCTGCGGCGTCAGCACGACGGGATCGCCGGCGGCGGCGGTGCCGTACTGCTCATCTTGCTGCGGCGCGCGGCGGGCGACGGCGGTGCCGTTGCGCCCACGCGGATTGCGCGCCAGTGCGACCTGGGATGAGCCGGTCAGCGTCACCGTGGTGTTGAGCACGCCTTGCTTCTGGACCAGTGCGTAGAGCGTCGTTGCGTTGTCGCGCGACAGCCGCACGCAGCCATGCGAGGCCGGTGTGCCCAGGCGGTTCACCGAGTCGGTGCCGTGAATCGCGTGCCCGATCTTGGTGAAGAAGATCGAATGCGGCATCGGCGCGTCGTCGAATTCCTTGGAATAGTGGTCCTCTTCCATGCGGAAGGCGCGGAAGGTGCCGTTCGGCGTCTCGCGCGAGGGGATGCCGCTCGAGACCGGCCAGTGATAGCGCGCGACGCCGTCGACCGCGACGGTCATCTGCTGGTTGTCCTTGTCGATGGTGATATCGACCTTGGCCTGCGCGGCGCCGGCCGCAAAAAACATCACGGAAGTGAACGCAATGAGGAACGAACGCATTTTACCTTTGGCCTCCAGGCCTGATCGCGATGCCGCGGCTCTCCGTCCCCGGCAACCAATATGCACGGAATCCGAACTTGGTTCCAGTCGCGGACCCAGGCCATCGTTAAGCGCCATCGTTAATCCCGCGCACGGCGCAAACAAGGCCGAAGCCGGGCCTGCCGGTCGCGGCGGCCTGACTTTTTCGCGAGCAGGCCGCGACGATGCCCGCAATTGGCCGCCAACACGCAACCATCTGGCCGCATGGGCGTTTCACAATCCCGCCCCGGCGGCGCAATCGCGCCGAGCTTCAAGGAATCCAGATGAACAATACCAAGGTTAAGACCGCGGCCGTCGTCCCCGCCGGCCTCTCCGCGCGGCTCCTGCTTGCGGCCGCAGCCCTCGCATTGACGCTGGTGGCAGTCCCCCATCCCGGCCATGCCCAGGGCATCGTCCGCGGGGCCCATGAGGGTGCCTATGAAGGCAACCGGGTCGCCGGCCCGGTGGGCGGCGTGGTCGGTGGTGCCGTCGGCGCTGGTGTCGGCGGCGCCATGGGCGCGGTCAAGGGCGTGTTCGGCATCCCGGATCGCGGCTACCGCCGTGGCCACCGCTGCCGCGGCTATTACCGCCACGGCCATTTCCATTGTTATTGAGACGGTGACCGTCATTCCGGGGCATCCGAAGCATGAACCCGGAATCTCGAGATTCCCCGACGCGCGATTGCGCATCTGAGGTTCGCGCTAAGGCGCGCCCCGGAATGACTTGCTTTCGCAAGTCAGTTCTTCAGCCGGTAGCCGGTCCTGAAGATCCATGCCACGACGGCCATGCACGCCACCAGGAATCCCACGGTCATGCCGAGGCTCAGCGGCACGCTGACATCGGCGATCTCATAGAAGCTCCAGCGGAAGCCGGAGATCAGATAGACCACGGGATTGAGCAGCGTGATGGTGCGCCAGCCCGACGGCAGCATGTTCACCGAATAGAAGCTGCCTCCGAGGAAGGTCAGCGGCGTCACCACCAGCATCGGGATCATCTGCAGCTTCTCGAAGCCATCGGCCCAGATGCCGATGATGAAGCCGAACAGGCTGAAGGTGACGGCGGTCAACACCAGGAAGGTCAGCATCCACACCGGATGCTGGATATGCAAAGGTACAAAAAGTCCGGCGGTCGCCAGGATGATCAGGCCGAGGATGATCGACTTGGTGGCGGCGGCGCCGACATAGCCGATCACGATCTCGAAATAGGAGATCGGCGCCGACAGGATCTCGTAGATCGTGCCGACGAATTTCGGAAAGTAGATGCCGAACGAGGCGTTGGAGATGCTCTGCGTCAGCACCGACAGCATCACGAGCCCCGGCACGATGAAGGTGCCGTAGCTGACGCCCTCGACCTGGGTGATGCGCGAGCCGATCGCGGCGCCAAACACCACGAAATACAGCGAGGTCGACACCACGGGCGAGACGATGCTCTGCAGCAGCGTGCGCCAGGTGCGCGCCATTTCGAACAGATAGATGGCCCGGATTGCACGATAATTCATGGCGCCCTCACGATGGAGACGAAGATGTCCTCGAGTGAGGATTGCTTCGTATCCAGATCGGAGATCCGGATGCCGGCATTGCGGAGGTCGCTGAGCAGGCTGGTGATGCCGGTGCGGTCGCCCTTGGTGTCGTAATCGTAGGTCACCGCGCGGCCGTCGTCGGACAATTCGAGATGGTAGGCGGCAAGCGCGGGCGGAACGGCGTCGAGCTTGCTCTGCAAATGCAACGTCAGCTGCTTCTTGCCGAGCTTCTGCATCAAGGTCGCCTTGTCCTCGATCAGGATGATCTCGCCCTTGTTGATGACGCCGATGCGGTCGGCCATCTCCTCGGCTTCCTCGATGTAGTGCGTGGTCAGGATGATGGTGACGCCGGCAGCCTGCAGCGTGCGAACCACTTCCCACATGCCCTTGCGCAATTCGACATCGACGCCGGCGGTGGGCTCGTCGAGGAACAGGATCTGCGGCTCGTGCGATAGCGCCTTGGCGATCATCACACGGCGTTTCATGCCGCCGGACAGTGTGATGATCTTGTCGTCCTTCTTGTCCCACAGCGACAGGTCGCGCAGCACCTTCTCGATATGGGCGGGGTTCTTCGGCTTGCCGAACAGGCCGCGGCTGAAACTCACCGTCGCCCAGACCGATTCGAACGCGTCGGTGTGCAGTTCCTGCGGAACCAGCCCGATCATCGAGCGGGCCGCGCGATAGTCGCCGATGATGTCGTGGCCGCCGATCATGATGCGGCCCTCGCTCGGATTGGCGATGCCGCAGATGATGCTGATCAGCGTGGTCTTGCCGGCGCCGTTCGGCCCGAGCAGCGCGAAGATCTCGCCACGGTTGATATCAAGATTGATGCCCTTCAGCGCCTTGAAGCCGGAGCCGTAGGTCTTCGAAAGATTGGATACGGAAATGATCGGCGACATGAAGGATCGAAAGCGTGAGGGAGGGGGGCGCGCGCGGATTGGGGCCCGGGCGGGGCGGGATGCGGGTCAAGCGCAGATAGGAACGCATATTCCGTTCCGCAATCACCCGGCAGCGCAGAAATCTATTCTGCGGCGTGCAGAAAAGCCGCGCTAGTGCCTCTTGGCTGGCTTCGCCGGCTTCTTGGCGGCCGCCGCCGGCGCGGGGTGCGCGGGCGGCTCGTCGGCGACCTTCGCGACCAGCATAATCTGCAGTTGGTTGTTGACCGGCGCGTTGGGGCGGGCGGGGTCGAGCAGCTGCTCTTCGCCGAGCCCGACCGATTGCAGGCGCTTCGGCGCGATCTTGAAGGTGTTGACCAGGATGTCGCGGATCGCGTCCGCGCGCCGCTGGCTCAGCAGCACGTTGTTGTCGCGCCGTCCGGTCGATTCGATGTGGCCGACGATCAGGAATGTGTAGGGCAGCAGCGAGGAATGCGTCAGCGCATCGGCGATCCGCCCGACGGTCTGATACGATTCCGGCATCACGATCGGCGTGTCGACGTCGAACGCGATGTCGGCATTGAACGCCGGCAGCTTGGTCAGATCGGGAGCGATCGGCGGGCGCTTTTGCGGCGGCGGCTCGTTCTTCGATCGCGACTTCGATCGTTCGAGCGTCTGCTGGCGCAGCGCCGGGACGTCGATTGCGGCGTCGGTCTCGAAATGATTGAGCTTGGCGATGACGTCGTCGCGCGTGACCGCGGTCTGCGCCTGCACGAGCGGCGCCGCCAGCAACGTCAGCGCGGCGAGAAGACCCAACAGGCCAAGATCGCGCAAGCCGCCCGTCGACAGCCGCATCATTGATACCCCGCGTCATTGATCGCCTGGGCGCAATTGCGGCTGACGCCCTTGGCTGCGACGAGGCAGGGCACCGCCTTGCTGGTCTCCTTGGTCGAGCCGTTGCAGACCTTGACGATCTCGCGGGTGCAGGCGTTTGCAACCGTCACGCGCGCCGCGATCCGCTTCTGGATCGTGTCGAGGGTGGAGAAGTAAGTCTCCTTGCACTGCGGCGATATCACGTCGCGGTTGCGCGACAGGCACTCCTTGAGGCGAGTGGCGTCAAGATTGACGCCGCGGCAGTTGGCGGTGATGTCGGCGCCGCAGGCCTTGGCGAGCTGCGCGGCCGAATCGCCAAAGCTCATCGTCTCCGCGACCGCCAGCGACGGCGCAGTGAGCGCGATGACAAAAAGGAAAAACCCTCCCCGGACCATGGGGCCATCTCAACCCGTGAATTCAACTGGGGTCAAGAGCTACGAACAGGGAAGGCCGCCAAGGAAGGCGGCTGTGTCACACCCGTTCCACAAAGCTGTCGACCACCTTCTTCTCGCCGGCCTTTTCGAAGGCGATGGTGAGCTTGTTGCCGTCGATCTTCACCACATGGCCGTAGCCGAATTTCTGGTGAAACACCCGATCCTCCAGCGAGAATTCCGACACCGTGCCGGTGGATTTCGCCACCAGCTCGCCCTCGATCACCATGGGGCCGCGCTTGCTGCGATTGAAGCCGCCCGAGGAGGCATCGGTCCGCGAGGTGGAGGTATCGCTTCGCGAACCTGAAAATGGCGATTGCCGCTCCTCGAAGCCGCCGCTGCGCCCCCCGCCACCGCGGCCGCGGTTGGCCTGGGCGCGCTGCCAGCCCGGGGTCGAATAGCTCGAGCCGAATGATTCGAGGTTGTCGAAGCGCGAGGCGCCATAGCCGCCGCTGCCGCCCCAGCCCGAGCCGCCCTTGGATTCGGTGATCTCGACATTGTGCGCCGGCAACTCGTCGAGGAAGCGCGAGGGGATCGTGGTCGACCAGGTGCCATGGATGCGGCGGTTGGTGGCGAAATAGATTTTTGCGCGGCGGCGGGCGCGGGTCAGCCCGACATGGGCGAGGCGGCGCTCCTCCTCGAGCCCGGCGCGGCCCTGTTCATCCAGCGTGCGCTGGCTCGGGAACAGGCCTTCCTCCCAGCCCGGCAGGAACACATTGTCGAATTCCAGCCCCTTGGCCGAATGTAGCGTCATCAGCGACACCGCCTCGTCGCCGGCCTCGCCGTCGCGGTCCATCACCAGTGAGATATGTTCGAGAAACCCCTGCAGGTTCTCGAATTCCTCCATCGAACGCACCAGTTCCTTGAGGTTGTCCAGCCGGCCCGCGGCATCAGCCGAGCGATCCTTCTGCCACATCTCGGTATAGCCGCTCTCGTCGAGCACGATCTCGGCGAGCTCGGTATGTGAGACCACCTCGCGCTGGGCGCGCCAGCGGTCGAATTGCATGACGAGATCGCGCAACGAGCCGCGCGCTTTCGGCTTCAGCTCGTCGGTCTCGACCACGGTGCGCGCCGCCTCGAACAGCGGAATGCGGCGTTTGCGGGCATGGTCGTGCAGCAGCTGCACGGTGGCGTCGCCGAGGCCCCGTTTGGGCACGTTGACGATGCGCTCGAAGGCGAGATCGTCGGCCGGCGAGTTGATGGTGCGCAGATAGGCCAGCGCATCGCGGATTTCGGCGCGCTCATAGAATCTGGGGCCGCCGATCACGCGGTAGGGCAGGCCGAGCGTGACGAAGCGGTCCTCGAACTCGCGCATCTGGAACGAGGCGCGCACCAGGATGGCGACGTCGTTGAGGTTTTCGCCGGCGCGCTGCAGCTCCTCAAGTTCCTCGCCGATCGCGCGCGCTTCCTCCTCCGAATCCCAGGAGCCGGTGACGGTGACCTTCTCGCCGTCGACATCCTCGGTGCGCAGCGTCTTGCCGAGCCGGCCTTCATTATGCGCGATCAGATGCGAGGCCGCGGCCAGGATGTGGCCGGTGGAGCGGTAGTTGCGCTCGAGCCGGATCACCTTGGCGCCCGGAAAATCGTGGTCGAAGCGCAGGATGTTGTCGACCTCGGCGCCGCGCCAGCCGTAGATCGACTGGTCGTCGTCGCCGACGCAGCAGATGTTCTTGAGCGGCGCGGAGGGAGCGGCCGGCGCGGGCTGTGCGCTTGCTGCTTGCTTTGCGGCCGCATCATCGATCGGACCCGGAATCACCGCCGACAGCGGCAGGCCGGGCTGCGTCGGCGCCTGCGACAGCAGCCGCAGCCACAGGTACTGCGCGACGTTGGTGTCCTGATATTCGTCGACCAGGATGAACTTGAAGCGGTTCTGGTACTGCCGGAGCACATCGGGATTTTCGCGGAACAGCCTGATGTTCTCGAGCAGCAGGTCGCCGAAATCGGCCGCGTTGAGGATCTTCAGCCGCTCCTGATAGGTCGCGTAGATCTTGCCGCCCTTGCCGTTGCCGAACGAGGCGGCCTCGCCCGACGGCACCTGCGACGGCGACAGCCCGCGGTTCTTCCAGCTGTCGATCAGGCCGGCCAGCATCCGCGCCGGCCAGCGTTTGTCGTCGATGTTCTCGGCCTGCAGAAGCTGTTTGAGCAGCCGCACCTGGTCGTCGACGTCGAGCACCGTGAAGTTGGATTTGAGCTGCACCAGCTCGGCATGGATGCGCAGGATGCGGCCGCCGATCGAGTGGAAGGTGCCGAGCCACGGCATGCCCTCGACCGCCTGGCCCAGCATCTGGCCGAGCCGCAGCTTCATCTCGCGCGCCGCCTTATTGGTGAAGGTCACCGACAGGATCTCGTGCGGCCGCGCGCGGCCCTGGCTCAGGATATGCGCGATGCGCGTGGTCAGCACCCGTGTCTTGCCGGTGCCGGCGCCGGCGAGCACCAGCACGGGGCCGTCGAGCGTCTCGACCGCCTCGCGCTGCTCCGGATTGAGGCCTTGGAGATATTGCGGACCCGCCGCCGCCCGCGCACGCGCGGCGATGCCCCCAGCCACCGGCTGGTGCTCGGGGACGCCGTGAGGGGGCAATTTGCTCGGCTCGGTCATCAGCGAATCGTCTCGGCCCCACGATGGCACCGCGGGACGGTGAAGGGGAGCCTTCTTAACAGGGATTGAGGGGCATATAGGGCCTGATCGGCCGTTTTGACAGGTTTTATCGCGGCCGACAGGAACGCTTTTGGCAGCAGCGTACAACCGGCCTGGTTCCTGAAATCGGCGAAAATCTCGCGGTTTCGCGATCAGGAACCAGCGTTTCCCCGCAGGATTGTTTCAACAAGTTCGACGCCGGGCAGAGGTCCGCGCTGGGAAACGAACGAGGAAACGAAGCGGAGGTTTGATCATGCTGAGCTGGGTCGTCACATTCCTGGTCATCGCCCTGATCGCGGGAATTCTGGGCTTCGGCGGCATCGCCGGCGCCTCGATCGAAATCGCCAAGGCGATCTTCTTCATCGCCATCATCCTGTTCCTGGTGTCGGCGGTGGTCGGATTGGCGCGTGGCCGCACAAGGGTCTAACGCGGCGCTTGGTTACGTCTTGGTGGAGGGCATCGCCACGTTGCGGCCGATGCCCTCCGGACGCGGCACGCCCGCATAGCTCTCCACGATCGCCCGGGCACGCGTCTGAATGTCAGGCGGAAACGGCGCCACCTTGCGCGCCTCCATGTCGATGTGCAGCGTGAGGTTTTCCGAGGTCGCCGAGAGCCAGCCCTCGGTGGCGTGGCGCAGCTCCTCGAAGGTGTGCAGCCGCTTCTCGTCGGCGCCGAGCAGGAACACCGAGACCTGCACGGGATCGCCGAGATGAATCTCCCGCAAGTAGCGGACGTGACACTCGGCGGTGAACGTCGAGCAGTGCCGCGCCGTCATGTAGGCCGGCCCGATCCCGAGCTGCAGCCACATCTCGTCGATGGCGCGGTCGAACATCACGTTGTAGTAGGCCATGTTGAGATGGCCGTTGTAATCGATCCATTGCGGCTCGATCTGCATCAGAGAGGATTTGAACGGGGCCGGCGGGATCGGCATCTCGCTTGCGGCAGTCACTGGCGTCATCGTCCATCCCCCGGTTTGCTGGCGTTCGAGCATGAGCTTTTCTGTGACTCCGGCGGCCACTTTTTCAAGTCCGGCTCTCTTGACCCCTTATACAAGCTTTGCCACGGTCGGCTAAAGCCGGGAGGAAATTTGACTTGGCGACAACGATTTCGAGCAATTTGACGCGACCTGAGCCGCAGGCCCTGAAGCGCGCGATCGACGCGCTGGCGGCGCGGTTCGGCAACCGGCTCGTCACGTCTTTGGCCGTGCGCGAACAGCACGCCCATACCACCACATGGCTGCCGAACCAGCCGCCGGACGCAGTGGTGATGGCGCAGGAGACGGCTGACATTCAGGACGTGGTGCGGATCTGTGCCGCGAACTGCGTGCCGGTGATCGCGTTCGGTACCGGAACTTCGCTCGAGGGCCAGGTCAATGCGCCTGCGGGCGGCGTCTGCATCGATCTGCGCGACATGAACAAGGTGCTCGAGGTGCATGCCGAGGACCTCGACTGCGTGATCCAGCCCGGCGTGACGCGGAAGGCGCTCAACGAGCATCTGCGCGACCAGGGCTTGTTCTTTCCGATCGATCCCGGCGCCGACGCTTCGCTCGGCGGCATGACCTCGACCCGCGCCTCCGGCACCAACGCGGTGCGCTACGGCACCATGCGCGAGAACGTGCTGGCGCTGAAGGTGGTGCGCGGCGACGGCGAGATCATCACCACAGGCACGCGGGCCAAGAAGTCGTCGGCCGGCTACGACCTGACGCATCTGTTCATCGGCGCCGAAGGCACGCTCGGCATCATCTCCGAGCTCACCATCAAGCTGCGCGGCATTCCCGAAACGATCGCCGCCGCCGCCTGTTCGTTCGAGACGGTGCGCGGCGCTTGCCAGGCGACCATCCTCGCGATCCAGACCGGCATCCCGGTCGCTCGCATCGAGCTGCTCAATGCCGAGCAGGTGAAGGCCTGCAACAGCTATTCGAAACTGTCGCTGCCGGAGACGCCGCTGCTGTTGCTGGAATTCCACGGCAGCGAGGTCGAGGTCGCCGAGCAGTCGAAGAACTTCCACGACATCGCCGCCGAATGCGGCGGCGGCGACTTCTCCTGGACCACCAAGCCGGAGGACCGCACCAGGCTGTGGCAGGCCCGGCATGACGCCTACTGGTCGGTGAAGGCGCTGCGTCCCGGCGACCGCATCGGCGTCGTCGCGACCGACGTCTGCGTGCCGATCTCGCGGCTTGCCGACTGCGTCACCGAGACCGAGGACGATCTGAAGCGGCTCAACCTGATGTCGCCGATCGTCGGCCATGTCGGCGACGGCAATTTCCACTGCTCACTGGTGTGCGACATCGACAACGAGGACGAGATGGCGCGCGGCGAGGAGTTCATGCATCGTCTGGTCGAACGCGCGCAGGCGATGGGCGGCACCTGCACCGGCGAGCACGGCATCGGCCAGGGCAAGCAGAAATATCTCAAGGCCGAGCTCGGGGTGGAGGCGCTCGACGCGATGCGGGCGCTGAAGCAGGCGCTCGATCCGCAGAACATCTTCAATCCCGGAAAGATCGTCCCGGCCGCCTGAGGCGCCGTTACTCAGCAGCGCAGTATCCGCGAGCGGTTGCGCGCCGCGATCGCGCGGAACTTTTCCGTCCGTCCGGCGTCTTTCCTGTGCCGTAGTGTATTGGCGCGGAGCGAGACGAGTGATCGGACGAGCAATCGGAATTGCAGTCATGATCGTTGCCATGGCGCTGTCGGGCGACGCGATCGCCCGCGGCGGCGGGCACGGTGGCGGCCATGGAGGAGGCCATGGTGGCGGTCACGGGCACGGCGGTGGCCATGGACATGGCGGTGGCCATGGATATGGCGGTGGTCATCGACATGGCGGGCATGGCTTTGGCCACATGCATTTCGGCGGCGGCCATCATGGCGGGTTCGGCCGTTCGCACGCGATCCCGCGATCAGGCTTCGCCGGCCATGGCGCCTTCGTGTCGCGCGGGGCGGCAAATTTCGGCCAGCCCGGCAACATGCGCAATGCGTTCAACTCGCTGTCGCGCAACGGCGCATTGCGCAACGGCCGGCTGTTGAGCAACCCGGCGGCGCGTGCGCAGATCGCGGCGGCCGCGGCGCTCGCCGGCTGGCACGGCGGGACTGTCGCCAGCGGCTGGTGGCAGCATTCCGGCGGCGGCTATGGTTGGGTCGGCCCGCTGTTCTGGCCGTTCGCCTACAACGACATCTATGACTACGCGGTCTGGGGCGACGATCTCGGATTCTGGGGCTACGGCTATCCGGACATCTATGCCGGCATCTTCGGTCCCTATGGTTATGACGATCTCAGGGGCTATCTGCCAGATCGCAGGCCGGGCCGCCGATATCGCGGCGGCGGGCGGATCGAAGAGATGTGCGGCAATGACAGCCGCTCGATTGCCGGCCTGCCGGTGGATCAGATTGCGGATACTGTGCAGCCGACCGATGCGCAGCTGGCTGCGCTCGGCGAACTCGGCGAAGCGTCGCTCGCAGCCGCCCGCACCATTCGGGCGGCATGTCCTGCACAGGTGGTGTTGACCGCGCCGAACCGCCTCGCCGCCATGCAGCAGCGGATCGAAGCGATGGTGACGGCGGTCGCAACCGTCAGGCCGCCGCTGGAGAAATTCTACGGCCTGCTCGACGATGAGCAGAAGGCGCGGTTCAACGCGCTCGCCGACAGCCAGCGCAAGGAAGCCGCGGCGCGCGATCCCAAAGGTGACCAGAACGCGGCAGTCGCCCGGAACTGCGGCGCTGCGCAGGGTGCCGCGCAGGATTGGCCGACGAGCGAGATCCAGGCCCGGATGCAGCTCAACGACGCCCAGCGCGCAGCGCTCCAGGCGCTTCAGGACACCAGCGCCGATGCGGCCCGCAAACTGAAGGCGGCGTGCCAGCCCAACGACGCGATGACCCCGCCGGCGCGTCTCGCCTCCGTTGCGAATCGGCTCGACGTCATGCTGCAGGCTGTCAAGGACGTCCGCGCCGCGCTTGAGAATTTCTACGCCACCCTCAGTGACGAGCAAAAGGCGCAGTTCGAGGCGATCGGGCCGCAACGATCGGCTTGATGCGCGTGTGACATCAAGTCACTCGCCGGATCGGCTGTTCCGGTGTGGCCATGATGCCATAGCCAGCATCTCGCTCTTGCGCCGAGAGGACTCTGCGGTTCACAGGTTGTGCCCAGGCCAGCTATGCTCGCCGCGCTTTCGGGGTACGGCGATGTGGACGTTCAGCAAGGCCAAGCGCAAAGACATCTGGGATGATCCCGTCGAGCAGCCGCTCGGCGATATCGAGGCTGCGCAGCGGATACGCGCGATCTGCCGCGACGCCGCTAGCTGCGCCGAGGCGGTCGGCGCGCCCGAGAAGCGTTCGCCGAACAAGCATCAGGTCGAGCGTGAGCGCTACGAGCGTGCCGCCAGGACCGCGATGGAGATCGCGATGAAAATATCCGACGAGATGATGCGGGATTCCGCGGTGCGCGAGATCGTCGGCCTCTGCATGAAGGCCAACAACATCAAGACCGGCCGGGCGCTGTTCCGCGCCATCCACACCAATTCCATCAAGGCCGACGTCCTGAGGGAGCATCCGACGCTCGAGGGCGAGCAGGCTTGAGTTGCTCCGGCCGAGGCGAGTCCCCGTAGCCCGGATGGAGCGTAAGCGAAATCCGGGACGGTTCATCAATGCACGAGAGAATCCCGGATTGCGCTTCGCTTCATCCGGGCTACGAATTACTCGCCTGTGGGCCCAGCGTCCGCACCGCTTCGTCGACGCTGCGGAAGACGTGGTCGCGCGGCAGAACCGCGTAGAGATCGAAGCGCTCGAACGCGTCCTGCGCGCGTGCGGATTCGAGCCGCGCCACCGCCACCGTCACGCCGTCATCGCGGCATTCGCGAAACAGATCGCGCAACGCCTGCGCCGCCGTGAAATCGATCTCGATCATGCCGCTGGCCTCGATCACCAGCAGAAGCGGTTTCGGCGTCGCCGTGCCGATGGTTTTGAGCACGTCGCTGTGAAAGCCTTGCGCGTTGAGGAACGACAGCGGCGCCTGCAGGCCGACGACGGCAATGCCGGGCTTGCGCTCGCCGGTGACGTGCGGACCCGTCGGCCACCAGATCGTGGTGCCAGCCACGTGGACGAATTCCACCAGTTGGCCCCGCGTCGTGGTCCAGATGCCGTGCAGCAGCGACAGCGCGATGCCGACTGCGACGCCTTGCTCGATCGGCAGCACGATGATCGCGGCCGCCGTCGCCAGCACCAGCAGGAATTCGTAGAACGACTGGCGGAAGATCGCGACGATCTGTTTCACGCGGATGATGCGCAGCGCCACGAACAGCAGCACACCGCCGAGCGCAGCGTCAGGCACGTGTTTGAGCAGCGTCGCGCCGAACGCGAGCAGCGCGAGCACGATTGTCGCGGCGAACAGCCCGGCGAGCTGCGTGCGTCCGCCGGTCTCCGAGACGATGCCGGTGCGCGGCGGACTGGCGTTGACGGGGAAGGCGCCGAACAGGCCGGACAAGAGGCTGCCGGCACCGGCGCCGAGGAAGTCGCGATCGACGTCGGCCGGCTTGTCCGGATCTGACAGAAACGAACGCGTCGTCGCCGCGGTCTGCACCATGACCACGATGGCGATCAGGATCGCCAGCGACAACAGTTTGATCCATCGCTCCGGTGCGATGTCCGGAAATGACGGCTTCGGCAGCGACCCCGGCACGATGCCGACCACCTTGACGCCCTTGCTTTCGAGATGGCCGGCGATGACAGCAATGGTGGCCACGACAAGGCCGATCAGCGCGCCCGGAATGCGCGCGCTGATCTTCTCCGATCCCGCGACCAGCGCCAGCACGCCGAGGCCGATCGCCAGCGTATAGAAATTTGTTTGGCCGATCTCTGCCGCGAGAACCCCGAGCTTGTACAGCGTCGGCCCGTCCGGCGTGGTCAGGCCGAGCACGCCGGGCAGTTGCGAGACCAGGATGTGGACGGAGATGCCGGCGAGGAAGCCGACTGTGACCGGCGTCGACAGCAAATTGGCGACCCAGCCGAGCTTGAACAGGCCGCCGGCGATCATGATCGCGCCGACCATCAGCGCCAGCGCCATCGCCAGCGACTGATAGTCGGGTGAACCCGCGGTTGCCATCAGCGCGAGGCCCGCCGCGAAGATCGGCGTGATCGTGGAATCGGCGCCGCAGGACAGGAAGCGGTTGGCCCCTAACATCGCAAAGCCGAGCGAGCCCGCCATGAAGGCAAAGAAGCCGATCTGCGGCGAGAAGCCGCCAAGCCGCGCGGTCGCCATCTGCTCCGGGATCGCGATCGCGGCAAGCGTCAGCCCGGCGATCAGGTCGCCGGGCAGGTCGCTCGGCCGGAATGCGGCCAGCGAACGGAAGACCGGCCAGCTGGCGCGTGTCGGATGATCCTGGCCCATCGGTCTCCCACGTGGATTGCCGCGATTCTTGAATATTCGGATATCGCGCAGCCAAAAGCCAGCGGAGTTGGGTTATGTGCAGCCGCGAAGCGGACAGCTATCCGGCGCGCGCCTCGGTGATCGCCTTGCGGATCGCCGCCAGCGGCGCGTTGTCGTCGAACGCAATACTATTACCCTTCATCTTCACTCCGAGATCGCGCCACAGTCCGGCAAGATCGGGTGTCACCGGCTTTGATCCCCATTCGTCATGCAGCCGCGTCAGCACGTCGACGCCGACCGCCTTGTCGGCGGTGGACAGCACGCGCGCGATCGGCCAGTCCTTTTCGTGATTGCCGCCGGCGGCGAGCACGCCGCGCACGGCATCCTGCAGGCCGAGTTTGTTGCCGGTGCGCTTGCGGATTTCGACATCCGCGAACAGGCAGAACATCGCGCCGCCCCAGTATTTCCGGCCCCAGGTGTCGGTATTGTCGAGGCCCTCGTCGCCGGCCTGCGGCAGGCCCTTGGGCATGTCGCGCACCATCGCCTGCCAGATTTCCTGCGCCGTCAGGTCGCCGGCCTGCACGCGCGCGACCGGCTCGACATAGACCGCGAGCCCTTCCGACAGCCAGGCGTAGCGGTCGTCGAGATCGGGCAGGGCGGTGTGCACCATCTCGTGCACGATCACCCAGTCGCGCTTGAGATCGTCCGCATCGGCATCGCGGCCGATCGGCAGCCGGATCGCAGCGCCGCGATAACCCCATGTGGTGCCGCCGCGCACGCGCGAGCCGTCGACCGGCACCAGCAGAAGCCGCAGCGAGTTGACGGGAAACCGGCCGTAGTAAATCGAGACCGCTCTGGCGGACGCCTTGATCCAGTCGAATATTTTCTCCTTGGGCAGCGCCATGTTGCCGGGCGCGAACCCGACATGAATGGTGCCACCAGACACTTCGAGATCGGTCCTGGGCAGCCGGTCGAAGGCGTCGTAGGGCATGCCTTCGCCGCGCATGAACTCGGACTGTGCCTTGACGTGACATGATACGATGCCGATGAGGATCGCCGCGACCAGCATCGCGGCTGATATCACGCGATAGGTCGGGATGCTCTTCATCGCGGCGTGCCGCGCGGCTGTGGCCTGTCGTTCTCGCCAAGGGCCGCGGTCACCTGATCGCTGAGATCGTCGAGAATGGCCGCGAGCAGCGCCGCGCCCTTGGCTGATGTCGCCAGCGTCGGATCGCCGTAGCTGCCGGATCGGCTGTAGTTCGGCGAATTGCTGTCCGACGGCGTCAGGCGGCCCGGCACCTCGTAGCGCAAAGCGGGACTGGCTTCGGCGCGTTCCGGATCGACCACATCCGGTGCCAGCGCCAGCATCAGGGACGTCTCCAGCTCGTCGGCGTGGCTGCCATGGCGCTGCTCGGAGATCTGCTCGGCCGTGCGGCGGAAGCGCGGGCCCTGATAGAGCCGCAGATGCGTCACCTTGGCCGGTTCGAAACCCGCCAGCGCGCGTTCGACCGGAGCGAGAGTGCTGACTCCCGTGTTGAGCACGAACAAGGTGCTGATACCGTTGTCGAGGATGCCGGCGGCGATCTCATGCACCATGGCTTCGAACGTTGCTGCCGACAGGCTGGCGCTTCCGGCATAGTTGATGAAAGCGGGGTAGTGGCCGTAGGTGAGGGTCGGCCAGATCAGTGCGTCGATGCGTTCGGCGAGATGCGCCGCAAACCACTCGGCCTGCACGCGGTCGGTGTTGAGCGGCAGATGGAAACCGTGTTGCTTGGCGGCGGCGCCGATCGGCAGGATCGCCGGTCGGCCAGCCGCAATTCGCCGCGCGACCTCGTCCCAGGTGAGGCGCTCGATGAAGTGGTTGATGATCTCGGCGCTCATGCCGCGCCCCTATTCGCGAACCGATGCCGCCGTCAGCAGTCCCGCCGTGATCCAGCCGTGCAGATAGCCGGCGCCGCGTGCTGCAGCACCGTCGGGATCGTCATAGGTCGCGAGCATCTCGCAGAGCACGCCGAACGGAATGCCGGCAGAGGCTTCGTCCCACATCATCGCTTCCTCGGCCGGCAGCTCGCGGAACATCGGCGTGGTGTCCTGGCGCCAGATCAGGAGGCGGGCGGGCTCGGCCAGCGTCGCCGCCTCGGGTGGCGTCTCGTCGTTCTTCAGTGCGATCCAGATCGCGGCGGCATTGGTCGACAGGTCGATCCGCGCAGCGCTCGGATGCGGCTGGAACACCAGGTCGTTCCAGACCTCGGGCGCGAAACCCGCCATCGTCTCCAGCGCGAGCACGGCGCCCTCGCGGGCGTCGAAGGCGTCGTTCAGCGCCTTCTCCAGCGCGGCAAGGCCGGCGAGCACCGGATGATGGCTGTAGGGTTCGGCGGACTTCAGGAAGTCAGGCAACCATTGCGAGAACCAGCGCAGGTTCGGATGCTCTGATGGCCGTGCCCTGACGTAGGCGTGGCCCATCTCGTCGAACATCTCGTCGCCGAGAAAGCGATGCAGCAGCGCGTGGTCGTTGCGCATCGCTTCGACCAGCCGCGAGCCATAGGCGTGGCGGTAGACGCCGAACAGCGTCGCGCGCGTCTCCCTGGGGCTGTCGAGGATTTCGGTCAGGATATTATCGTCGCCGGTGAGGATGGCGTGCTGGAAGTCGCCCTGCTGGCGCGCGAAGTCGCTCATGCCGCCGGCGCGCCCGCGCCCAGCACCTGCGCCGCGATCTCGCGGGTGCGCGTGACCTCGATCAGCAATTCGTCGAGAGGCGGGATGTTGTCGTCGCGCTCGATCATGGTCGAGACCCGGCCGAACCGCTGCAATGCCGCGACATAGAGCTCCCAGACATCCTCGCACACCGGATGGTCGTGCGTGTCGATGATGTGCGTCTCCATATGGCTGTGGCCCGCCATGTGAAATTGCACCACGCGATCCGCCGGAATGCCGTTGAGGAAGGCCATCGGATCATAGCCGTGGTTGAAGGCGCTGACATAGACATTGTTGATGTCGAACAGCAGCCAGCAGCCGGAGCGGCGCGACAGCTCGGAGAGGAATTCCCACTCCGTCATCTCGGAATTGTTGAACTGCACATAGGTCGAGACATTCTCGAGCACCAGCGCGCGACCGAGGACATCCTGCACCAGCTGCACGCGGCTCACGACATGATCGAGCGCCTCCTCTGTGTAGGGGATCGGCAGCAGATCGTGCAGGTTCTTGCCGTGCACGCCGGTCCAGCACAAATGGTCCGACACCCATTTCGGCTGCACGCGTTTTGCGAGGTCCTTCAGGCCCTCCAGATAGTCGAAATTCGGCGGCGCGGTGGAGGCGATCGACAGCGAGACGCCGTGCATCACCACGGGATAGCGCTCGCAGATCCGGTCGAGGATGCGCAGCGGCTGGCCGCCCGGCAGCATGTAGTTCTCGCTGATCACCTCGAACCAGTCGATCGGCGGATTGCCGTTCAGGATCTCGTCGTAGTGCTGCGCGCGCAGGCCGAGGCCAAAGCCCAGGAACGGCGGTTTGGCCGCTTGCATCGTTTGCCCCGTGTGCGCCGTCGTGGGCAATCGGCTTGCGACGTTCATGGCGTCTCCGCGTGGCAGGCGCTGCAATCGCAGCGTCTCGTCTGCAAAACTAACATGGAAACGAGGCCCGGCCTATGCCGGGCCTCGTCCCGCTCGATCGGTTCAGGCGGGCTCGAACTTGCCCTTGGCGGTGGTGCACTGATCCTTGGTCATGGACGAGAAGCCCTGACCCTTGCAGGCATTCTGGCCCTTGCAGGCGTGGTTGCCGCCCTTGCAGGAGCTCTGGCCCTTGCAGGCATTGGCGCCGATGCATTTGCCTTCGCCCGCGGCGTAGGACGGCGTCGACACGACAGCACCGGCGAGGAACAGCGTGGCTGCAGCGGCGGCAAGTGTGGCGCCGGACTTGGTCGTAACCTTCATGAGCGTCTCCTTACGGACGATGGTTGAAGGTGCGGCGCCCGCCGGCCTGCGACAGTCCCGGACCAGGGCTGCACCCGATTGATAGCTACGCACAGCAGTCCGTCCTGGTTACACCAAGGACGGACATTTTGCTGCTCGCAATGAAGAAAGCCCGGTCTGCGTGCCGGGCCTTCTCCGGCCGTTGACCGCTGCGATCAGCCTTTGACGAATTTGCCGCCTTGAGCCATGCACTGCTTCTCCGAGGCCATCGAGAAGCCGGTGCCCTTGCAGGCGTTCAGGCCCTTGCAGGAATTGGCGCCGCCCTTGCAGGCGCTCTGGCCCTTGCAGGCATTGCCGGCCATGCACTTGCCGGTGGCGGCATTGGCGGCGGTCGAGGTGGTTGAAACCACGGAGCCGGCGAGGAACAGGGTGGCCGCAGCGACGGCGAGCGTGGCGCCGGACTTCGAATTCAACTTCATGACGATCTCCTCGGTGATTGTTTGAATGCAGTAAACGTGGTCCGTGAGTATCCGATGATCGTTCGATCCCGGACCGCACAACGGATGGACATTCGGAGAACAATCAGATCGCAGGGGCGTCCGCGGCGCGGTGCTTCCCGCGATTTGAGTGCTGGTCCAAAATCAGCTACGGGGTATCAGGCGATTTGGTTACAGCGCTTCAAAAGAAAATTTTGTTCGACCCGGGTCTGATGCCCGGTTCATGTCAAACACCGCGGATCAAAGAGTGTTTCATTGCGCGGTGCCGATCGGTTTGCTGCATCGCACTCTCTGCATTTTAATCATTCTGCGCTGATCGCGCCGGCTTGAGCTTCGCCATCTGCGCCACGTTCGCCTGCAATTCCTCGGCACTGAACGCCGGGAATGAGCAGATGCGGTTGCTGCAGGCAAACGCCGCGGGCTCGCCGAGATCGGGATAGTCGACATCAGGGTTGGGCAGCTTGCCTTCGCGGAGGTCGAGCCATTCGAGCCGCTTGTAGCGGGCGGGCTGGGCGCGGGCGATCGCATGCAGCGCTAGCGCGCGGCCGTCATCCTTGTGTCCGACGATCGTCACATGCGTCGGTTCGACCGCGAGCTCCTCGTCGGCGAGCAGCACGCCGGGCAGCGGCCGCGGCATCTCGGCCGACGCCGCGCTCAAGTAACGCATGGCATGCGCCGCCTGTTCGCGGGTGCCGTTGCTGCCGGTATAGCGATTGAGCATGTTCATGAAACGCGCGACCTGGATCTGGTCGTCGATCAGTTTTGCGGGCTTTGCAAACACGCCCGCTTTCCCTCCGACGTCTTCGCGGTGAAGAAGCCGCCGGCCTCGTCGCGGAAGCCCGCGACGAAATCGCCTGCCTTCGCTGCCGCCGTCAGCCAGTCGCGATTGCCGGTCGCGGCGTAGAGATCGAGCAAGGCCTGTCCCATCGCGACGGTGTCGCCGAGGAAGGGGCCGCCGCGATCCGTCTCGCCATGGCGGAAGCCGCCATCCGGCAGCGCCCGATTGGCCAGCACCCATTTTGCCGCCCGCTCGGCGATCTCAAGCGCCTTCGGATCGTCGCTCGCGTCATGATAGGCCACGAGACCCGAGATCGCCCAGCCGTTCTCCCGCGCATAGAGGTTCTTGTCGATGCGGGGCAGGCCGAGCTTGCGGCGCTCGGCATCATCAAGCGCGTAGTATGTGTGGCCGTCGACATCGTGATTGAGATCGGCGTCCTGGCTGACATGGAAGGCGCCGTCGGGGCTCAGCAGGAAGCTTGTCAGGTAACGCTCGACGTCGCGCGCGGCCGCGAGATATTTCGGGTCCTTCCACAGCGCATAGGCGTGGCTGTATTGCCGCAGATATTGCGACTGGAACGAGATGATCTTCTCGAAATGCGGTCGCTTCCAGGAGCCGGCCTCGGAATACTGGAACACGCCGCCCCACACCGGATCGATCAGCGCGATCGCGGCATCGAGCGTCTGCCTCGCGCGCTTTGTCGCCGTGGCGTCGCCGGCTTCGGCGCGGCCGATCGCAAGGTCGAGGCTGTCGGCATCGATATATTTCTGGTTCTCGCCCCAGCCGCCGAGTTTCTCGTCGTAGGACTCGTCGAAGGCCTTATTCAGCTCAGCGCGCTGCGCCTTGCCGAGAAAGGCCGAGGCGGCGGGCTTGACCTCAAAGGCCTCGCCGACCGACGGGCCCGGCGAGGGATCGTCGATGATGGCCTTGAGCAGCGACTGCATCCGCTCCGGCTCGATATAGCCCCTGATCTTCGCGATCTCGGTGCCGTCAGGCGCGAACACGATGGTTGCCGGCCAGCCCCAGTCGCCATAGCGGCTGGAGAGGTCCGGATTGGCGTCCTGGTCGACGCGGACGGGGAGATATCTTGCCGACAGTAGTTCCTGCACCTTGGGGTCGGCGTAGGTCGTCTTCTCCATCACGTGGCACCAGTGGCACCACACCGCCTCGAGATCGAGGATGACGAAGCGCTTCTCGGCCGTGGCGCGTGCGAACGGATCGTGGCCCCAGTCGCTCCATGCCGGGCCGTCCGCCGCCAGCGATGGTGACGCGCTCAACGCCACGAGAATTGCGATGGTGCGGACAAGTCTCATGGCGCGCTCCTGGCGGCGAGGGGTCGTGTGAGCTACGTGCCCGCCCGGATCGGGGCTCGCCATGTCACGGGATCGTGAGCCAGCCTCTCAGGTCGCCGCCTTCTGGCCGGCCACCGCGTTGACCAGCAGGCGGTCGAGCGAGGCGGCGCCGGGACCTGCAATCGCAAGCCACATGAAGGCGGCGAAGTAGGTCGCTTCCTCGAAGCCGAGCAGCGTCTCCAGCGAATCGACGTCGCCCCATTTCGCCGACCTGATCGCGACGATCATCACCACCGCGAGCATCGCGGCGGGAATGCGTGTGAACAGGCCGAGGATCAGCATCGCGCCGCCGAAGCATTCGACGCCTGATACAAAGGGGGTGAGGATGGTCGGGAACGGAATGCCCCAGCCGACGAAATTCTCGGTGACCTGGGCGAGGTTGGTGAGCTTGCCCCAGCCGGCCAGCATGAAGGTGTAGCCGACGATGATCCGCATGATCAGCGGCCCGGCCCACGAAAAATGCGAAGCGATCCGCGCCGGCAGCAGAATCAGCAAATTAACGATGAAATTCATGCGAACCCTCCCGAATATCTCGCCAGGCCGCCTGCGCCCGTTGGGCGCACGCGCGGCAAAGGGCACGAGCTAAAAGCTACGGGCCCGTCATGGCAGGAGTTTCGCCGGTCGTGGCGGGCTTGTTACGCGCCTAGCCGATATTTTGCAGCGCCGGGAAGGTTTCCAGCAGCCAGACGCTGACGCCGGAGACGGCGCCGGTCAGAAAGCCGATGCCGGTCACGACCATCAGCACGCCCATCACCCGCTCGACGGTGTCGAGATGGCGCTTCATCCGCGCGAACAGCGAGGAGAAATGCTTGATCATGAAGGCCGCCAGCAGGAACGGGATGCCGAGCCCGGCGGAATACACCGCGAGCAGGCCGGCGCCCTTCGTCACCGTGGCCTCGGCGGCCGCAATCGAGAGGATGGCCGCCAGGATCGGCCCAATGCAGGGCGTCCAGCCGAACGCGAACGCAAGGCCCATGACATAGGCGCCCCACAGCCCGACCGGCTTCGGTGCGGTCATGCGCCCCTCGCGCATCAAGAGGCCGATCCGGGTCACGCCGAGGAAGTGCAGGCCCATGATGATGATGACGATGCCGGCCAGGATCGAGAGCTCGGCCGACCATGCCCGCACCAGCCCGCCGACCAGGGAGGCGCTGGCGCCGAGCGCGACGAACACGGTGGAGAAGCCCAGCACGAACATCAGCGCCGCCACCATCACCGCGCGCTTGGAGGCCGCGGTGGCGCCGTCCTGATTGACCTGCTCGATGGTCGCCCCGGTCAAATAGATCAGATAGGGCGGCACCAGCGGCAGCACGCAGGGCGACAGGAAGCTGACAAGGCCGGCGATCAGGGCTGCCGGGATCGAGACGTCGTGCATCAATGGACCTTCGAGGTAACTGTCTTGTCTTGGCGTGTACGCGGCCAACAATCCAGAAGTTTCGTCGCCGGCACATTCAACTATGGTCACAGGGCCGTGTCCGGGCGCTACGCCAAGGCCGTGCGGGTGAAACAAACCCTGATATGTTCCGTAGTGCGGTAATGAAACCGTTGATACGGACCCCAACGATGCGCATCGGCATCCGCAGCGCCATCTCGGCCCTCGTCCTGACCTCGATCGTGGTCAGCGCCGTCGGCGTGCATCTGTTGTGGTGGCGCACCGCACAACGGGTGAGCCAGACCCTGGCCGACACCATCAATGACCAGATCGTCTCCGCGGTCGGCGACGAATTGCAGTCGATCACGACCGAAGCGCGTTCGTCGATGACGGCGGTGCGGACGTTGTTGACCGAGAAGGTGCTGGACGCAAGCGACGCGCGCAAGCGGCAGTTCGTGTTCCTGTCGCAGTTGCAGTCGCAACCGACCATTTCATGGGTTGCATTCGGCTGGCCGGACGGCTCGTTCTTCGGTGGGCACAAGCTCGGCGATGCCGGCGTCGAGATGCTGACCATCTCACCCGACCGCAAGCTCAAGGCCGATCGATACGACTATGCCGGCATCGACATCAAGCTCAGGGATAGCACCGTCGAGGATGGCAAATATCTGGTCACCGACCAGCCCTGGTTTCGCGATGCAATCGCAGCCCGCGACCAGCAATGGTCGACGCTGACGACGCTGCCCCGCGGCGAGCGGCTGGCCGCGATGCTGGCGGTGCCGATCGACGTCGACGGGGAGCGCACCGGCGTGCTCGCCATCATCATCGAGCTGACCCGAGTGTCGAACTTCCTCTCGCAACTCACGGTCGGCAAGTCTGCGGGCGCCTTCCTGCTCGATCGCGACGGCAGCGTGATCGCGTCTCCCGATCCCGACGCCGACGAGCTGAATGCGCTGAAGACCGACCACCCGCTGCTGCCGGTTGCGGTCGCCGCGGTCAGGCAGGCCGGCAAGGCCTACGATCCCGGCGAGGGCGAGGCGTACCGCTCGCAGGTCACACGGGACGGGCAGGCCTATCAGGCGGTGCTGACGCCGATCTCGTTTCCGGGCTGGTCGCTGGTGACGGTGGTGCCGGAATCCGAATTCCTCGGCCCGGTGCGGATGACGATCCGCAATCTCCTGATCGGGCTAGCTGCGTTGATCGCGGCCGCCGGCCTGTTGTCGGCCTGGCTGGCGCAGCGCCTGATCGCGGCGCCCCTGATCAAGGTGGTCGGCGAGATCCGGCATGTCGAGCGCTTCGACCTCGACAAGGTCGAGCGGCATCCGTCGCGCCTTGCCGAGATCGAAAACCTCTCGGGCGCGATCGGCGACATGGCGCAGGGGCTCGCCGCGTTCCGCAAATACATCCCCGCCGATCTGGTGCGGCGGCTGGTCAGCGACGGCAACGGCGCGCGGCTAGGCGGCGCGGTGCGGCCGATGAGCGTGATGTTCATCGATCTTGCCGGCTTCACCGGCATGTCGGAGCGGCTCGGCGACCGCATCATCCCCCTGCTGTCGCGCTATTTCGACGTCGTCTCCGCGGCGATCCAGAAGGAGGGTGGTACCATCGACAAGTTCATCGGTGATGCCGTGATGGCGTTCTGGGGCGCGCCCGCGGCCAACCCGGATCACGCCGCGGATTGCTGCCGGGCGGCGCTCGCCTGTCAGCGCGCGGTGGCGCAGGCCGACCTCGCCGACGACAAGGGAGACGCGGTCGCGATCCGCATCGGCATCAACTCCGGCGACATGCTGGTCGGCAATATCGGCTCGGAGGTGCGGCTCAACTACACCGTGATCGGCGATGCCGTGAACATCGCAAGCCGCCTCGAGAGCACCAACAAGGTCTATGGCTCGACCATCATCATCGGTCCGGAGACGCGGCGTCTGGCCGGTGATCGCATCGTCGTCCGCGAGCTCGACCGGCTCGCCGTCTACGGCCGCGCCGGCGGGCTCGACATCTACGAGTTGATCGCAATGGCCGACGAGGGCGCGATCGCGTGCGACTGATCGCGTCCTATGAGGCCGGACTGTCGGCCTGGCGCGCCGGCGATTTCACCGCAGCGATCGCAGCGTTCGAGACCTCCCGGCAACTCCGCGGCGCGGATGCGGCCTCGTCGCTGATGATCGAGCGGTGCCGGCATCAGCTCGCCAATCCCACCGACGAGGACTGGGACGGCACCACGGTGGCACGCTCGAAATAGTTGTGTTGCGACGAGGTTCGGCTGGTGGATCGTAGTAGATCGTAGGATGGGTCGAGCGCAGCGAAACCCATCATCTTATCCGCGCGTTGAGAGGATGGGTTTCGCTGGGCTCGACCCATCCTACCATGCACATCGTGATGGCAACCAGTGTTGCCAATTCGACACGTCGGGCAACACAGCAAAAACCTGTCAATCCCCGCGCGCAGAAATAATTCGGTTTATCAGTAGAGCAACTCAGTGCTATAGGTTCACCCGTCTCACCCGATACGAGGGGCGGGTCGCGATCGTCACGAACGCGGTGTGGGATGCGGTGGACGCCGAGCGTGTCGCTGACGAGAGCACGCGAAGCGGACGGTGAAGTCGTGTGGTCCTGACGCCCTAGCGGCCGGTGTCCCCAAGCAACACGCGAAGGCGTGATGCGAGGGACAAACAAGCCCAGTCTCGCCGGGGAGAGCACGAAGTAAGCCGTAACCCATCGCGCAGGGAAAGCCGGATTGCTCCGGTTACACCTGTGGTCCTACCCCCGAGCTTTCTACCCATTGCTCGGGGCCCATGGGTGCGATCGGCACCCGGCTTTCCCTGCGCCCTCTGCAAGAGGAGGGCGGTCAAGAGATGCAAAGCTCGGACGAATCATGTCGCGAGAATGCAAAGCTGTGTCCCCACCCACACTGTCATCGCCCGGCTCGACCGGGCGATCCAGTCCGCCGCGGCCTTTCGGCTCAAGCACCGGCGTCTCTGGAATACTGGATCGCCCGGTCGAGCCTGGCGATGACACCGAGCAGGTTGTTTGACAGGTTGAAATCGAGAACCATCCTCGTGGTCGTCCCTGCGAAAGCAGGGACCCATAACCACAGGGTTGTGTTGTTGAAGCGAGCTGTGGCCCCAGCGTTGCGAACCAATTGGCATCGGTGGCTATGGGTCCCTGCTTTCGCAGGGACGACGATGAGGAGAGAGTCGTGCGCTCACTACCGCTTGCGCGCAGGTTTGCCCGCCGGCGTCTCGAACTCCCTGCCGCGAATTCGCACGAGGTCATCGGCGGAATTCGTCAGCAGCACGACGGTGGCCGCGCGCGCCGCCTCGGCCTCGCCGGCGGCGATCGCGTCGAGTACCGCGCGGTGTTCGCGCAGCGCGCGCGGGCGGTGCGAGCCCGGTGCGGCGATCGTAAAACTCTGGCGCAGGGTGATCTCGAACATCTGCGCGATCGGCCAGAAGAACTCGTTGCGGGTCGCGAAATAGATCGCTTGATGGAACATGATGTCGGCCGTGACGAAGTCGTCGTTGGTCCTCGCCGCGTCCATGCCGTCGCAGCCGGCGCGAATGCGGGCGATGTCGTCCGCCTCGGCATGGGTTGCCGCCAGCGCTGCGGCGCCGGGCTCGACCGCGGCGCGCAGCTGGAACAGTTTTGCCAGGTAGCGATCGATCTCCGCGGTCTCGAGGTGCCAGCGCAGCACGTCGGGATCGAGCTGGTTCCACTGCTCGGGCGGCCGCACCCGCGTGCCGCTCTTCGGCCGCGACTCGATCAGGCCCTTGCCGGTCAGGGTTCGCATCGCCTCGCGCACCACGGTGCGGCTGACGTCCATCATCTCGCAGATCTGCATCTCCGGCGGCAGCGTCTCGCCGACGCCGATATCGCCGCGCACGATGCTGCTGCCGACGTGGTCGGTGACCTGGCTGTGCACGCTCCGACGCAATGCGTTGGATGTCTGGAACATCGGAAGCCTCGCTGCGGTTGGTGCCTGCGCCGCCGCAGCGCCGCGCTCTTGCACAACCGTATCTGTTTTGTCATACATTATGACAAATCAGCTGCCAAGCTCACGCCGTTCAGGCGGGCGGCCAACACAATAACGATCCGTTCCTGGGGAGGAGCACCATCATGACGACGAACCGGGTGAGCCGCCGCATTGTGCTGCGATCGTCGGTCACGGCCGCGGCATGGCTTGCCGCTGCGCCCGCCATCATCCGCCGCGCCGAGGCCGCGACCCTGAAGATGCGATGCTCGTCGTCGCTGCCGAACGATCCCAAATACGCCAACGGTCGCGTCTACTACGACAATCTGGTCAAGAGCCTGAAGGCGAACGGGCTCGGCGAGCAGATCGACGTCACCTTCTTCCCGGACAACCAGCTCGGCCAGGAGATCGACGTCATCAACTCGGTGAAGCTCGGGGTGATCGACCTGATGGTGTCGGGATCGTCGATATCGGCCAATCTGGTGCCGCTGGTCGGCACCTTCGACCTCGGCTATCTCTTCACCAGCTATCAGCAGCAGACCAAGGCGTTCAACGCCGGCGCGGCGAAGCCGATCGAGGATGCGCTGCTCAAGGGCGCCAGCATCCATATCATCGGCTGGGCCTATAATTTCGGCGCGCGCAGCGTGCTGGCGAAGAAGCCGGTGAAGACGCCGGAGGATCTCGCCGGGTTGAAGATCCGCACGCTGCCCAATCCGATCATCACCGAGTGTCTGCGGCTGATGGGCGCCGCGGCGACGCCGCTGGCGTTCGGCGAGATCTACACGGCGCTGCAGGCCGGCGTGCTCGACGGCCTCGAGCACGATCCGCCGACCATCCTCGCCAGCAAGTTCTACGAAACGTCGAAGCACTATGCGCTGACCCAGCACATCTTCTCGCCGCTCGCGGTCTATTTCAGCGACGCCAGCTTCAAGCGCATGGATCCCAAGCTGCGCGAAGGCTTCCTCGACGCGGCCAACAAGGCCGCGATCGACACCCGCGCGCATGGCCTTGCGGTGGAGAAGGAGGCGCTGGCGACGCTTACGGAAAAGGGCGTCACCGTCGTCGAATGCGACAAGGAGGCGTTCCGCAAGCGCGTGCTGCCGCAGACCGACAATTTCATCAAGGCGCGGCCCGAGGCGAAGGCCGTCGTCGATCTGATCCGCGCCACCCAGGCCTGAGGTCGACGCATGTCGGTCGCCGCAGTCGCGACGAGAAGCAGCGCTGAGCGGATCACGGCGCCGCTGCTTGCCGCCAGCGACGCGATCGCCGCGATCCTGCTCGCTGCGGATCTCGTGGTGGTCTGCGTGTCGGTGCTGGCGCGCTTCCTGTTCAACGCGCCGGTCGAGTGGTCCGACGATGTCGCCCGCGGCCTGATGGTCGGCTCGAGCTTCTTCGGCGCGGCCAGCGCGCTCGCACGCAGCGAGAATCTCGGCGTCGCCTTCTTCGTCGACATGCTGCCGACGGGCGTGCGGCGGGTCGTCGATGCGGTCGGTGCGCTGCTCGCCGCCATCATCGCCTTCTACGTTGCATTCAACGCCATCAAGATGGGCTGGCTGACCACCGGGCAGACCTCCGGCTCCGGCCTGCCGCTGGAATGGACGTTCTATCCGATGGGCGTCGGCGCCTCATTTATGACGATCTTCGCGTTCGAGACGTTCTGTAGCCGCCCGCTCCGCGACATGGTGGCCGGCATCGTCGCAACGGCCGTCATCGTGGGCCTCTATCTGGCCTGGGATGCGCTGGCGCCGTCGTCCGTGCCATCGTCGCAGGCGCTGATGCTGGTCGGCTTCTTCCTCACTTTGTTCGGCGGACTGCCGATCGGCTTTGCGCTGGCGCTGGCGGCGCTGATCTTCATCTGGGTCGAGGGCACGCTGCCTGGCGTGATCTTCGCCCAGCAGATGGCGCGCGGCATCGACAATTTCGTGCTGCTGGCGATCCCGTTCTTCATCCTGGTCGGCTATTTGATGGAAGCCAACGGCATGTCGGTCCGGCTGATCGAGCTGCTGCAGCGTGCGGTCGGGCGGATGCGCGGCGGGCTCAATGTCGTGATGGTGATGTCGATGGTGCTGTTCTCCGGCATCTCCGGCTCCAAGATGGCCGATGTCGCCGCGGTCGGTTCGGTGTTGATCCCGGCGGCGCGCCGCTCGCGGCAGAATCCGGGCGGGGCGGTGGCGCTGCTCGCGGCTTCCGCTGTGATGGCGGAGACCATTCCGCCCTGCATCAATTTGATCATCCTCGGCTTCGTCGCTAATCTCTCGATCGGCGGATTGTTCGTCGCCGGCATGTTGCCGGCTGCCCTGATGGCGCTGGCGCTGATCGCGGTGTCAATCATCTTCGGCAAACGCCCTGCCGGGAACGTGGAAACCGAGCCGCGCGCCGCAGTGTCGGGGCTGTGGACCGGCGCGATCGCCTCGGTCGGGCTGATCTTCATGATCTTCTTCGGCTTCAAGAGCGGCTTCGCCACCGCGACCGAAATCTCCGCCTTTGCCGCGGTTTATGCGATCGCCGTCGGTAGTCTCTTGTTCCGCGAGCTCGGCGCGAAAAGCCTCGCGCACTGCTTTGTGCAATCGGCTGTTCGTTCGGGGCTGGTGCTGTTCATCGTCGCCGCGGCGCAATCGCTGGCCTTCATCCTGACGCTGCAGCAGGTGCCGCACGCGGTCGGCGACCTCATGCTGGCGATCTCGGGCAGCCACGGCGTCTGGCTGTTCATGCTGCTGTCGATCCTGGTGCTGGTAGTGATGGGCTCGGTGCTCGAGGGCGCCGCGGCGCTGATCATCTTTGGGCCGCTGCTGCTGCCGGTCGCCGTCAAGCTCGGCATCGATCCCCTGCATTTCGGCGTCGTGCTGGTGATCGCGATGGGGCTCGGGCTCTTTGCTCCGCCACTTGGCCTTGGGCTCTATGGCGCCTGCCTGATCGGCAATGTGCCGATCGAGCAGACCGTCAAGCCTATCGCTGGGTATCTCGGCCTGCTGTTGTTGTGCCTGCTGGTGATCGCCTTCGTGCCGGCGATCAGCACGGCCTTGCCGCATGCGCTCGGCTATTAGGGGAAGAGAAGCGTGAAGGTACTGCTCGCCCATACCCCGCAAATGCGCCGCGACTATTACGGCGAGCGTAGCCTGAACGGCCTGCGCGCGGTCGCCGACGTCAGGCTGCATGACGGCAACGAGGCGCTCGACGCGGCTGCGCTGGTCAGGGCCGCGGTCGATGTCGACATCATCGTCGCCGACCGCATGACGCAGGGGCCGAGCGAAATCTTTCCGCGCCTGCCGAAGCTCAGCGCCTTCGTGCGCTGTGCGGTCGATATCCGCAACATCGACGTCGCGGCGGCGTCTGCCGCCGGCGTGCTGGTGACGCAGGCGAGCACCGGGTTCGTGCAGTCGGTCGCCGAGCTCGCGCTCGGCTTCATGGTCGATCTGTCGCGCGGCGTCTCGCGCGCGACCGCGGACTACCATGCGGGCAGGGCGCCTGAGGTCGTGATGGGTCACCAGCTTGCGGGAAGCACGGTCGGCATCATCGGCTATGGCAGCATCGGGCGCCATCTTGCCGGGATCGCAAAAGTGCTCGGCATGAATGTGCTGGTCGCGGATCCCTTCGTGACGTCAGACGATGCCGCGATCCGGCATCTGCCGCTCGACGATCTCCTGGCAAGCGCCGACTATGTCGTCTGTCTCGCGATCGCCAACGCAGAGACCGAGAATTTGATCGGGCAAGCCGCACTGGCGCGGATGCAGAAGCATGCATTCTTCATCAACCTGTCGCGCGGCAACCTGGTCGACGAAGCGGCGCTGGCGGCCGCGCTGCGCGATGGCCGCATTGCCGGCGCGGCGATCGATGTCGGCCGTGCGCCCGACCAGATGCCGACGCCGGAGCTTGCGAAGCTGCGCAATGTGATCGCAACGCCGCATGTCGGCGGCCTGACCCCGCAGGCGATCGAGCATCAATCGTCGGAAACCGTGCGCCAGGTCGCGAAGATCATTGCCGGCGAGATACCTGTCGGCGCTGTCAATGCCGAGCGCTGGACGCGGCGGCCGCGGCCATGAAAGTTCGACTGATCCCAATGCCGTCCGCGGGACTGGACAAGACCTTCACATCCAGATCAAACTTGAGCTTGCAAAACCGCGGCCGTGAGCGCGCGGACAATCAATCAACGGACGTCCCGCAGCAAACGACGGGCGCCGAGAGGGAAACAGGGAGGCATCACATGGCCATTTCACGCCGTGACGTTTTATTGGGCAGCGCCGGCGCACTGGGCGCCGCATCATTCTCCTTCCCCGCTCCTGCGATCGCACAATCGGAACCGATCAAGATCGGTTGTCTCGCGGCGATCACCGGCCCGAGTTCGGCGCCGACCGTCGGTTTCAATCGCGGCGTCAATTTCGCGGTCGACGCCATTAACGGCGCCGGCGGGGTGAAAGGCCGCAAGATCGAGCTTGTGATGCGCGATACCCAGGGCGATCCAACCAAGGCGGTGAACGCCACGCAGGAGCTGATCAGCCAGGCCAAGGTTCATGCGATCTGGGGCCCGCTGAATTCGGGCGAGGCGCTGGCCACGACACCGATCATGGCGCGCGCCAAGATGCCCGACCTGCACCCCTGCGTCGTCGAGACCCTGATCGATCCGGTCAAGTTCCCCAATGCGTTCCGCATCGCGCCGTCAAACAATCAATGGGACGATGCCGTGCGCAATTACTGCCTGAAGATCCTCAAGGTGAAGAAGGTCGCTGTGATCGGCGACACCACCGGCTACGGCGTCACCGCGGTTGGCGCGTCGGTCGCGGCGTTCAAGAAGGACGGCGCCGAGGTGGCCTATCAGGCCAACATCGACGCCACGCAGCCCGACATGACGCCGGACATGCTGCGCGCCAAGAACGCCGGCGCCGAGGCGATCGTGGTGTGGAGCGTCTCGACCGGCATGGAGGCGCGCATGTTCAACACCCGCGCCGCGATGAACTGGGACGTTCCCTTCGTTGGACACCCGTCGATGGCTTCCGGCGAGCTTGCGAACCTGGTTGCAAAACCGGAGAACTGGAAGAAGGTCTATGCGATCGGCTACAAGAGCTGCAGCTATGACGGGGGCGGCAAGCTGCCGGCGAAGAGCGCGGACCTGGTCGCGCGCCTGACCAAGGCCAATGTCGCGCTGAACGACACGCTGTTGTGGTGGATCGCGGGTGGTATCGACTGCATCGAGCTGATCGCCAAGGCGGTCGCGGAAAGCGGCTCGACCGACAGCGCCGGCATTATCAATTACTGGAACTCGCTGTCGACCTATCCCGGCTATTTCGGCAATTTTCGCTTCTCGCCGACCCAGCATAACGGTTACCTGACCGAAGAGATCGTGATGTCGGAGGCCTCTACCGCCAAGGACGGCACCTTCGCGCTGGCGCCGGGATACACATAGAAGGGCGGGGGCGAGCCGATGCTGGCCTCGATCCTCGCATCCGGTCTCGCGGCGGGCGCGATCTACGCGCTGGTCGGCGTCACCTACAACACGATGTTCTCGACCTCGCGGGTGATGAGCTTCACCGCAGGCCAGCTTGCGATGCTGGGCGGCGTGTTCGGCTCGATGTTCACGCTGAAGCTCGGCCTGCCGATCGCGGTCGGCTTCGTGCTGACGCTGCTGTGCTGCGCCGTGATGGGGATCATCACCGAGTTCGTCGCGGTGCGGCCGGTGCTCAAGAGCCTCGACCAGCATCTCTACGTGCTGTCGACGCTCGCGGTCGCGCTGATGATCCAGCAGGTCACGGCGATCAAATGGGGCACCGAGCCACAGCCGTTCCCGCGCATCGTAGGATTCGGCGAGGGCGTTTGGGACGAAAAATTCTGGCTGCCGGTCGCCGCCTGCGCCGTCACTATCATCGGTCTCGAATATCTCTACCGCCGCACGCTGGTCGGCCGTGCGTTCCTCGCCATCGCCGAGGATAATTTCGCGGCACGCGCGCTCGGCCTGCCCGAGCGCAATCTGCGTGTCGCAAGCTACGCGCTCGCCGGCGTGGTCGGCGGCATCGCCGGATTTTCCGGCGGGCAGCTGCTGCTTGCCTTCTTCGCCAATGGCGCGCTGCTGAATTTCTACGGCTTCGTGCCGGTGGCGCTCGGCGGGCTCGGCAACAACAGAGGCGCGATCATCGGCGGGCTGGCGCTCGGCCTGTTCCAGCAGGCGGCGAACTTCCTGGTCGGCGGCATCTTCTCCTCGGTCGCGGTGTTCACGCTGTTCATCGTGGTGCTGCTAGCGGCTCCCCAGGGGCTGTTCGGCGCCTCGACTGCGCGGAGGGTGTGATGACATCGGTCGCCGCCGCTCCGCCCCGAACCGACAGCATCGCATGGCGCGCCGCGCTGCCGCACCTCCTGCCGTTCCTCGGCATTCTGGTGCTGGCCTTGCTGCTGCCTTTCGTCAGCAATGATTACTGGGTGCTGATCGGCACCCGCGCGGCGATCTACTGGGTGCTGGTGTCTGGCCTCAACCTGGTGGTCGGCTTTGCGGGCCATCTTGCGATCGGCTATGTCGCGCTGCTGACGCTCGGCGCCTACACCACCAGCGTGCTGGTCGCCGGCAATATGATGCCGGCCATTCCGGTTTTCGCCGCCTTGCCGATCGCAGGCCTCATCGGCGCGATCTTCGGCGTGATCGTCGGCCTGCCGGCGCTGCGCCTGCGCACCTTCTACTTTGCGATGTCGACCTTGGGCTTTGCGACCATCGTGACCCAGATCGCGCTGGCCTGGCAGAGCGTGACCGGCGGCGGCATCGGCATTGCCGGTCCCGAATTCCCGGCGCCGTTCAACACGCCGTGGGGGTTCTACGGCCTCTGTATCGCTTTCGCGGTCGTCACCACGTGGATGAGCGCCAATGTCGCGCGCAGCCGGTTCGGCCGCGCCTTGATCGCGGTGCGCGATGCCGAGGTTGCAGCCGAAGCCAGCGGCATCTCCAAGCCGAAAATGCTGATCGCGATCTTCCTGTTCGCCGGTGCGCTGGCGGCGATCGCCGGCGGATTGTTCGCGACCTTGCAGACCTACATCACGCCCGACGCCTTCACCTTCGATCTCTCGGTGCTGTTCTTCATCGCGATCCTGATCGGCGGCCGCGGCTCGATCCTCGGCCCGATGCTCGGCACCATCATCCTGACCATCCTGCCGGAGATCGCGGCGCCGCTCGCGGCCTGGTCGACCTTCCTCTATGCGGTGCTGCTGCTCGTGATCGTGCTGGTGATGCCTGGCGGCATCGCGGCGCTGCTCGATTTCCGCAACCGTCGCCCGCTCGCCAGCAACCGCGCCATCGTGCCCCGCCCGGCCGCGCTCGCCGCCATCGTGCGCCGGCGCGATGGTGGCAAGACGCTGCAGCTGCGCGGCATCGCGCTGAGCTTCGGCAATGTGAAGGCGATCGACGGTCTCGACCTCGACGTCGCGCCCGGCCAGATCCACGGCCTGATCGGGCCGAACGGCAGTGGCAAGACCACGACGCTGAACGTGATCTCGGGTTACTACGCCGCGAAGGCTGGCAGCATGACGCTCGGCGATGAGGTGCTGGCCGCGGGCCAGCCGGTGATGCGCGCCGCCTGCGGCATCGCGCGCACCTTCCAGACCCCGCGCGTGATCGGCGAAGCCTCGGTGCTGGAGAACGTCATGATCGGCGGCTCGATCGAGGGTAGCGCCAATTTCGTCGAGGCGATGCTGGCACTGCCGCGCAACGGTGCGGACGAGCGTCTGCTTGCCGCCAAGGCGCGGGCACTGCTCGGCGTCGTTGGCCTCGAGGCGCTTGCCGATGTGCGCGCCGACCGTTTGCAGCACAGCGAGCTACGCTTCATCGAGATCGCGCGGGCGCTGATGCTCGATCCGGATTTCCTGCTGCTCGACGAGCCGGCGGCGGGCCTCTCCAATGACGAGATCAAGCGGCTCGCGATCCTGATCAAGGCGGTCTGCGCCCGCGGCACCGGTGTGCTGCTGGTCGAGCACCATGCCGATCTGATCTTCGACATCTGCCACCAGGTCACCGTGCTCAATCTCGGCCGCACGCTGGCGGCGGGAACGCCGGCGGAGATCCGTGTCCACAAGGAGGTCGTCAGTGCCTATCTCGGCGGCTGAACCCCTGCTTAACGTGAGCGCGCTGGAATCCGGCTACGGCAAGATCCGCGTGCTGCACGGCATCGACATGACGATCGCCGCCGGCGAGGTCGTGGCGCTGCTCGGTCCGAACGGCGCCGGCAAGACCACGCTGCTGCGCGCGATGTCGGGACTGTTGCCGGTCACTGCAGGGCGGGTCCGGTTCGGCGGACGCGACATGACCAACGCCTCGCCGCGCGATGCCGCGCGGGCCGGTCTGGTGCACGTGATCGAGGGGCATCGCGTGTTCACGCAGATCTCGGTCACCGACAATCTGCTGCTCGCCGGCTACGACCTGCCGCGCGCCGAACGGACTGTACGCATCGAAGAGGCGTTGGCGTTCTTCCCCGAGATCGCCGAGAAGCGCCATGAGCGCGGCGGCGCGTTGTCGGGCGGGCAGCAGCAGATGCTGACCGTGGCGCAAGGCCTGGTTCGCCGCCCCCGGGTCCTGATGCTGGACGAGCCCTCGGCCGGATTGTCGCCGGTGCTGGTCGATCGCGTCCTCAATGTGATCGGCCGGCTGCGGGAGCAGGGCACCTCGGTGCTGCTCGTCGAACAATTGTTGGAGAAGGCGCTGGCCTGTGCCGATCGGGTCTACGCGCTGGTGCAGGGTGCGATCGCGCTGGAGGCGCCGACCGGCGAAAGTGACCTCGCGCACAGGCTCGAGCGCGCCTATTTCGGCCATGAAAGCCACGCGCTGGGTGCTTGAGCCCGCCTTAACCCGTCTGCTTAAAGGTAAGACTTGGCGCCGGACGCCGATTCTGGCTTCATGAGGCCTCATGCGGCCGGCCCCCCGATTGTGTTAGGATGTGCCGGAGCCTGTAAACGGACGGGATCGGGAAGGTGGTGTGAATGCTGTGCCCGGCCTGTCAAGCCGAGACCCTGACCGAAGATGGCGTCTGCCGGTCGTGCGGGCTGAATTTTTCTGCCGTCTGCCCGAATTGCCGGCATCCCAATCTCGAGGCGGCGCGATTTTGCAGCGCCTGTGGTGAGCGTCTGGGCCAGGTCCAGCCGGTCGGCGAGCGCAAGGTCGTCACCGTGATGTTTGCCGACATCGTCGGCTCCACCGAGCTGATCGGGGACAACGATCCCGAGCTGGCGCTCGATCGCCTGCCGCCCGCGCTGGCGCGGATGGGCAATGCGGTCCAGCAGTTTCATGGCACCATCATGCGCAGCATGGGCGACGGATTGATGGTGATCTTCGGCGTTCCGCACGCGCAGGAAGACCACGCGCTCGGTGCCTGCCAGGCCGCGCTCGCCATGATGCAGTCGTCGCGGGACAACGGCATCGTGCTGCGCGTCGGCATCCATTCCGGCGAAATCGTCGCGGGCGTGCCCGACAAATTCACCAAGGAGCAAAGCGTCTACGGCGCCGCCGTGCATCTGGCGAGCCGGCTCGAGCATATGGCGCAGCCGGGCGACATTTGCGTCACGGAGTCGACTTTCAAGCTGGTGCAGGCATCTTGCGATGCGCGTGCCCTGGGCCACCAGAACGTGAAGGGATTTCCGCGGCCGATCGGCGTCTACCGGCTGGTCGGCATGAAGCCGTCTCGCGCGCCGTTCCGCGATGCCGTCGTCGGCACCTATCGGGGGCGCGATGCCGAGCTTGCCATCCTCCATGAGGCATTTGCCGGAGCCGAGCAGGGCGCCGGCAAGGTGATCGGAATTTCGGCGCCGCCAGGCCTCGGCAAGAGCCGCCTGTGCTTCGAAATTGCCCGCAGCGTCAAGGAGCGTCTGGTGCCGGTGCAGGAGGCAAGCGCATCGCCCTACGACCATTCCGGTCCGCTGCAGCCGCTGCTCGAATTCTTCCGCAACTTCTTCCGGATCGCCTCGAGCGACGATGCGGAGACGGCGCGCGCCAAGGTCGCGGCGCGGATCGAGTCATCGGTCCCCCACTTGATGGACGACGTGGCGTTGCTCGCCGATTTTCTCGGCATCCGCGACACGAAATCGCCGGCGCCTGGGCTGGATCCAAAGACGCGGCATACGCGGCTCGTCAATCTCGTCGCAAGCCTCGTACGTGACGGCACGCGCACACCGTCGGTGATCATCATCGAGGACATCCACTGGCTCGACGAGGCGAGCATCGAGTTCGTCTCGGCGCTGGTGAATGTCGCGCAGGTCAGCCGCGCCCTGATCATTCTCACGTACCGGCCGACCTATCATGCGCCGTGGCAGGAGGGGCCGGGATTCCACGAAATCCGGCTCGACGAACTGCGCGACGAGGATGTCTCCGCGCTGATCAGCGACATGATCGGCGATCATCCATCCACGGCCGCAATCTCCGACCGCATCGTCGAACGAAGCGGCGGGAATCCGTTCTTCGCGGAGGAGTTGGTCCGTTCGCTGATAGACAGTGGCGATCTGACCGGCCGGCCCGGCGAATACGAGATGTCCGGGCAGGCATCGCCCGAGACGCTGCCGGCTACGGTCCAGACTGTGATCGGCGCACGCATCGACCGTCTCGCGCCGATGGACAAGGAAGTGCTGCAGGTCGGCGCCACGATCGGGCGGGAATTCCCGTTTTCAGTGCTGGCCGAAGTGGCACGTGCAAGCTACCACGATCTCGTTGGCATACTCGGCCGATTGTCGCATCTCGAGTTGATCCAGGAGGTCGCCAGCGAGATCGAGCACGATCGATACGCGTTCCGCCATCCGCTGATCCAGGAGGTCGCCTATGCGATGCAGCTGCGCACCCGCCGCGTCGAACTGCATCAGGCGGTCGCGAGCGCGCTCGAGCGATTCTACCATAACCGGCTGGGCGAATACGCCAATTTGATCGCGTATCATTTCGAATCGGCCAAGGATTTCGGATCCGCGGCCAACTACCTGGCCCGTTCGGCGAGCTGGATCGGCACGACCAATTCGCGGCTGGGCATGAAGTCGTGGCTCAAGGTTCGGCTGTTGCTGCAATCGCTGCCGCGCTCGCCGGAAACCGATCGGCTGCGCATGCACGCATCCGGTCAGGTGTTGATCCTTGGCTGGCGCGAAGGTATCAGCGCCGAAGAGGCTGCCCCGTTCTTCCGCGAGGCGTTGGCTGCCGCGCGGGACCTCAAGGACTCGCTCTGGGAGGTCCTGCTGCTCGCCGCGTTTGGCCGGGTCTCCGCCGGTACGGGCTCGGCGGACGAATATGTGAGGCAGCTGCTGGAGGCGATCGAGGTCTCCGAGGACCCGAGCATCAGGACGATGATGCAGGTGTTCCTGTGTCAGGCCTACGGCTATGCCGGCAAGCTTCGGGAAGCACTTGCGGCCGGCGAGACGGCGCTCAAGCACATTGCGAGCATCGAGAAGGCCCATGAAGCGCCGCTCGGCTTCAATGTGGAACGATGGGTTGAGGGTCTGCATGCGCGGTTGCTGGCGCGGACGGGCAGTTTCGATGTCGCGCGAGAGAGAATCGCCAAACTGGTCGCCAGCGAGAGCGGCCATCCCGATCCGGCGGTCCTGTTCATTCCGCATCATGCCGGAGTCGAGATGGCCTGGCTGACGCGGGACGAAAAGCTTGCCGATCTTCACAGCCTGCGTATCGAGGAGATCGCCAGGAGAAACGACACACCCTATGTCGCGGTGTATGCGAGCGTCTGCCGCGGACTGGCGCTGTCGCTGGCGGGGGAACACGTTGCGGCGATCCAGAAGATTGAATCGGCGATCCGGCTCGCGCGGGAGGCTTTCGCCGGCCTCGAATATGAAAGCGACATGCTGGCATTCCTCGCCGAGATTCATCTGAGGAGTGACAGCCTGGCCGCGGCCTTCGGCGCCGCTGAACAGGGGATCGCGGTCGCGAGGGAGCGGCGGGCGCGGCTCGCCGAATGCCGCTCGACGCTGGTGCTGGCGCATGTGGTCAACGCGGATAGCTTGCGCTACCCGCAGTACCGGTTGAGCGAGCTGCTTGCGCGGGCCCGGCTTCTCATCGAGGAGACCGGCGCCTCACCTTATGAACGCCTGTTCCCGGTCGTGCAGTCGTCGTCCTGCGGACAAGAAGCGTGAATTCGGGCATGCCGTAATCGGCGACCGTTTCGACGTGACCGAACTGCTCGCAAAACCGGATCCAGCGCTCCGGCGCGATCCGATAAAGCCCGGTTTCGGCGCGCCCTTCGTCACGCGGCAGCATGAAGTTGACGGCGAAGCCGATCCGGCTGTGGGCCGCAAGATCGGCGAGAATCGCCTCGACATACGTTTCCCACGCTGCGACCGGATGACCGAGCCGGACGTTGAATATCCCGCTTGCCAGAGAATAGTCGGCGAGTGCGCTGCACTGCGAACCCTCGGCGAACACGGCCTTCGTGTTGCCGACCCAGCGGGCGCGGGCGGCCGCGATCATCGCCGGCGAAATGTCGATGCCGCGATAGGTCACCTCGGCATCGCCATGCCGCATTGCCAGGAACTCCAACAGCGCGCCATAGCCGCAGCCGAAATCGTTCAGGCTGAACGGCTGCCCGAAATCGCACAGCTTCACGAGCTGCACGAAGCGCAGATACTGCGAGAGCACGTTCGGCCAGTCGACCCCGAGCGGGGTCGGGCCGTGACGCTCCAGTGTTCCTGAATAATAGTCGCGAACCTTGGCGTGCGGATCGAGCATCGCCGAGGTCAGGTCACTTCTTGCGCGCGCCGGCCTTGGGGCGGTTGGCGTTGATCATTGGCATCGAGATCGTGAGAAAAGCCAGAGAGGAGAAATTGAAGACGTGATCGCCTGAAGTCACCTTCACGACGCCCTTCGGAGACTCCGCCGGGTGCGAGGTAAAGTGCACCGACAACGGCTTGCTGCCCTCGAGATTGTCCTGCAGCGATGCGATGATCTGATCGTGTCCGCTCAGCTTCGTTGCCTTGCCGTCGACCGACGCGCCCGTCTTCTTCAGCAGGCCCAGAAATTTGAAAAACCCCTTGCGATCCGCATCGCTAACCGGCGCAATATTGAGCAACTTGAAGGACGTCTCCAGCGTATGTTGCGACGAGAAGACCTTGAACTCCTTCTGAAACTGGACCATTTCGGTCAGGGCTTCTCCAATAAGCCGGGAATTCATCTGTTGCAGAACGTCGGGGACGTAACTGTCGGCAACCAATCCACCCATTGTGTTCCTCCTGAAAAAGCCATGATAGCCCGCTTCCCGGCTTCCGGCTAGCTGTGAGCGGATGGCTGTCCGATGGTACAACCACCGGTTCGCTCCGCTGTCTATGAATTGCTTCACAGAGTTGACCGTGCATGATGCAAAGGCAATGCTTTTCGTGAGCCCCCCGGTCCGGTTGGCTTCTTATCCATCCCATTCCACAGTGTTGCCATGCGACTCCCCTTTTACTACGGCTGGATCATCGTCGCGGTGACCTTCGTTACCATGGCGATCGGCGTCAACGCGCGCACCGCGTTCTCGCTGTTCTATCCGCCGATCATCTCCGAGTTCGGCTGGGAGCGTGGTGTCACGGCGGGGGCATTCTCGTTCGGCTTCGTCGCCTCGGCGATCGCAAGCCCGCTGATCGGCCGGCTGATGGACCGCAGCGGTCCGCGCGCGGTGATGGAGCTTGGCGTGCTGCTGATGGGCTCAGGGCTGCTGCTGGCGCCGCTGACCACGCAACCCTGGCACCTCTATCTCACGATCGGCGTGCTGGTCGGCTCCGGCAGCGTCTGCCTCGGCTATTCCGGCCAGTCGCTGTTCGTGCCGAACTGGTTTATCCGCCGCCGCGGGCTGGCGATCGGGCTCGCCTTCGCCGGCGTCGGCATCGGCTCGGTGACCCTGCTGCCATGGGTCCAGCACATGATCGAGCAGACCGGCTGGCGCACCGCCTGCACCGCCATGGGGATCGTGGTCCTGGTCGTGTTGGCGCCGATCAATCTCTTGCTGCACAAGCGGCCGGAGGATATCGGCCTGCAGCCGGACGGCGATGCCGCGCCGACGGCGACTTCGGCCAAGCCGGCATCGAACATCGTCGATCCGGTGTGGGCCGGCACCGACTGGACGCTGTCGCGGGCGCTGCGCACCGCGCGGTTCTGGTGGATCGCGATCGGCTATTTCTGCGGGCTGTACATCTGGTATGCGGTGCAGGTGCACCAGACCAAATTCCTGCTCGACATCGGCTTCAGCTCCAATGTCGGGGTCTGGGCACTCGGCGTCGTCAGTCTGCTCGGCATTCCCGGCCAGATCTGGCTCGGGCATCTCTCCGACCGTATCGGCCGTGAATGGGTCTGGGCGATCGCCTGCTTCGGCTTCGTGATCTGCTTTGCCGCGCTGGCTGCGCTGAAATACTGGCCGAGCATGGCGCTGATCTATCTGATGGTCTTCACTCAGGGCGCGCTCGGCTACGGCCTGACATCGGTGATGGGGCCGGTGGTGCTGGAGATCTTCCAGGGCAGGCATTACGGCAGCATTTTCGGTACCGTGATGCTAGCTGCATTGGCCGGCGGGGCTGCCGGTCCCTGGATCACCGGCCAGCTCTATGATCTGTCGGGGAGCTATACGAGCGCGTTCCTGCTCGGGATCGCCGTCAGCCTGCTGTCCGCCTTCGCGATCTGGCAGGCGTCGCCCGGCAAGGTGCGCGCGGTCGCCGGACAAATACACAAGATCGCGAGCGCGGCCTGAGCCTGGAGCCTTTTCCGTTCCGATGGAATCAGAACGGGGCCCTAGATTCTTGTTTTGACGCGTTTTCTTCACGCGAACCGGTAGCCACTTCGCTCGAAAACGCTCTAGCGGGCGGACGAAACGCCGATCGCGCGCTGCAAATCGGTGATCGCGCGCAGGAAGCTGTCCGCCGGCGTGGTCTCCGGATCGATCAGGCGGTGCAGCCGGAAACCGTCCTCCAGCGCCAGCACGATCGAGCCGGTCCATTCCGGGTTGAGCGCGCCGTTCCGGCCGCCATTCTTCACCGTGGTGGTGACGATATCCGCGATCAGCTTGCGCCGCGCGCGCAGCCGTTTTGCCAGTTCGGGCCGCCGCTTCTCTGCGCGTGCGACAAACAGGATCATCTCCATGTGCAGCAGCGGGGAGCGGCCGAGCGGGTCCTGCCGGCTGCGATCCATGGTGCGGAGCGCCTCGAGGAAGTCGGCAAGGTTCTGGTGTTGGGCAAGCAGGTCGAGACATCGCCGGATCGATTGCTCGACGTGATCCTCGAGCATCGCGATGATCAACTCGTCCTTGCTCTTGAAGTTCGAATAGAAGGCGCCGCGAGTGAATCCCGCCGCGGCCGCGATCGCCTCGATGCTGGCGCCGCCGATTCCCTGATCCTCGAACACCCGCGCCGCAGCCTCGAACAGCTTCTCGCAGGTGTCGTCCCGTGTCGGTCTGGTTCGAACCCTTGACATCGGCGCATTTTAGGGCACAATGCAACTCGATACAAGAGTGTATCGAGTTGCATTTGACAGAAGCAGAATAGCCGCACCCGTGATGGTGCGGTCTTGAGGATGACACCAAGGCGCGCCAGTGTGCAGACACCGGTGTAGCGAACGAACGAGGTCACCATGAACGAGCAAGTTCAGCCGGCCAGCGGCGAGCCGCTTTTCAATCCACTCGCGCCCGAATTCATTCGCAACCCCTATCCGCATTACGAGCGGTTGCGGCGTCTCGACCCGATGCATGTCAATGTGCACGGCGCCTTCGTCGCCAGCCGTCACGCCGAGGCGAGCCTCGTGCTGCGCGACAAGCGGTTCGGCAAGGATTTTGCCGAGCGCAGCATCCGCCGTTACGGCCCGAAGATTCTCGAGGAGCCGGTCTTCCGCAGCATGAGCCACTGGATGCTGCAGCAGGACCCGCCTGACCACACAAGGCTGCGTGGCCTTGTCGTCAAGGCCTTCACCGCGCGACGCGTGGAGGACATGCGGCCCCGCATCCAGCACGTCGTCGACGAAACGCTCGACCGCATCATCCCGCAGGGCAGGATGGACCTGATCGAGGACTTCGCCTTCCGACTCCCGGTGACGATCATCTGCGACATGCTCGGCATCCCCGAGGAGCATCGCGAAGCCTTCTACAGCGGCTCGCGCGACGGCGGCCGCATCCTCGAGCCGGTGCCGCTGACGCCCGAGGAGATCAAGCAGGGCAACGCCGCCAATGCGATGGCCGCGATGTATTTCCATCAGCTGTTCGAGCTGCGCCGCAAGCAGCCCGGCGACGACCTCACCACGCAGCTGGTTCAGGCGGAAGAGGACGGCCAGAAGCTCACCAATGAGGAGCTGACCGGCAACATCATCCTGCTGTTCGGTGCAGGCCATGAGACGACCGTGAACCTGATCGGCAACGGTCTGCTCGCGCTCTATCGCAACCCGGACCAGCTCGCGCTGCTGAAGGCCAATCCCGGCCTGATCACCAATGCGATCGAGGAGTTCCTGCGCTACGATTCCTCGGTGCAGCTGACCGGCCGCGTCGCCCTCGAAGACATCGAGGATCTCGGCGGCAAGCGGATCCCGAAGGGCGAGAGCGTGCTGTGCCTGTTGGGCTCGGCCAATCACGATCCGGCTGTCTACCCCGATCACCCCGAAAAGCTCGACATCCAGCGGCCGAACGTGAAGCCGCTGTCGTTCGGCGGCGGCATCCATTTCTGCCTCGGCGCGCAGCTGGCACGGATCGAGGCCGAGGTCGCGATCTCGACCCTGTTGCGGCGAATCCCGGATCTGCGGCTCGATGACGCGGAAAACCCGGAGTGGCGGCCGACCTTCGTGCTGCGCGGGCTGAAGCGGCTGCCGGCGAGCTGGTGACAAACCGGATTTGCGGCAGGACGGCGATTCTGCCGCGACGGCCGGCGTGCACGCACGCTTGAGCGGAAAACCACCTTCTGCCTGAAGTCACGGCGGTAATGCCGCTGTGACTTCGCCATACTTGTCTCTATATTTGGGCTGCTCCGGCCAAGGTTGGCCAACGGTTCAGCATCAGCAGGCAGCCGCGGAGCTGGCTCAAAGGGAGACACCGTGCAGACGACGCTGCTCGGACTGGCAATTGCCTTCATCCTTGCACTGGTCGCCGCGCTGGTCGGTCCGTATTTCGTCGACTGGAACCGGTTCAGGCCGCAGTTCGAGGCGGAGGCGAGTAAGATCATCGGCGCGCCGGTCCGGGTTGCCGGCAATCTCGACGCGCGTCTGCTGCCGGCCCCCTCGCTGCGATTGAAAACCGTCAGCGTCGGCGGCGCTAACGACCTCGGCAAGGTCCGCGCCGCCAGCCTCGACGTCGAGTTCAGCCTGAGCTCGCTGATGCGTGCCGAGTGGCGGGCGACCGAGCTCACCGTCAATGGCGTGTCGCTGGATCTCGGGCTCGATCCGAAGGGGCGGGTCGACTGGTCGCCGTCGAGCGGCACCTTCAACCTCGCCTCGCTGGCTATCGACCGCCTCAATCTGACCGGCCGCATTGCGCTGCATGACGCCGCGAGCCGCAGCACGCTCGAGCTCAACGACATCGCGTTCAGCGGGGATGTCCGCTCGCTGGCCGGCGCGATCCGCGGCGACGGCAACTTCATGTTCGACGGCAACCGCTACCCGTTTCGGATCTCGTCCGGCCAGACTCCGGACGGCAACGGCATTCGCATGCACTTCAACATTGATCCCGGGCAGCGGCCGGTCTCGGCCGATCTCGACGGCATCCTGAGCTTCGAGGCGCGTGCGCCGCGCTTCGAAGGGGCCGTGATGCTGGCGGGCACGCCGGGCCAGCGCGGCGGCAGCGATGTGCCGCCGTGGCGGATCGCGGCCAAGGTGAAGTCGGATTACTCGGCAGCGCGGCTCGACCAGGTCGAGGTGAGCTATGGCGCCGAGGACCGCGCGCTGAAGCTCGCGGGCACCGGCGATCTGCGTTTCGGCGCAGCGCCGCTGCTGCGCGCCTCGCTCACCGCGCGGCAGCTCGACGGCGACAAGTTTGCCGCCAAGGATAGCAACAACGGCAATGTCGAGCCGGTGCGGGTGCTGCCGGCGATGCGCGCGGTCCTGGCGGGCCTGCCGCAAATCCCGATTCCGGCACAGCTCGAGCTGGCGTCCGAGCAGATCATGCTTGGCGGTCGTCCCTTGCAGGATATCTCGGCAGAGCTGCAATCGGATGCGAAATCCTGGACGGTGCGCCGGCTGGAGTTTCGCGCGCCGGGCTCGACCCGGGTCTCGATGAGCGGCGCCAGCGCGCAAGCCGGAGTTGCCAACAGCTTCAAGACCGGGCTCAACATCGAATCGTCCGATCCCGACGCGCTGATGACCTGGCTGCAGGGGCGGAGCGATGCTGCCTATCGCAACCAGAAGCCGCTGCGGCTGCGCGGCGACGTCACGGTGTCGCCGGCCGGTTTTGCGATCGATGCGATGAAGGCGGAGATCGACGGCGGCACGGTCGAGGGCCGGATTGCGGTCGCGCATCGCGAGGCGACCAGCGGATCGAAGGTCGAGGCGCAGTTGAAGGCGGAGCGGCTCGATCTCGATGCGACCGCTTCCTTCATCCGCTCGCTGGCCGGACCGCAAGCCGAATGGCCCGACGAGGCGCAGCTGTCGCTCGATGTTGGGCGCGCGATCTCCTCCGGGCAGGAATTGCGGCCGCTGCTGGCGAAGATCGCCTATACTCCGAAGGACATCGTGCTCGAGCGCGTGAAGGTCGGACAGCCCGACAATGTCACGCTCGACGGCAGCGGCAATTTCGACCGCGCCAATGCGACCGGCAAGCTCACGGTCGATGCGACCGCTGCGTCGCTTGGCCGGCTTGCCGCTGTCGTCCAGCCGTTCGCGCCGGCGCTCGCCGCGCGGCTCGGCGTGCTCCGCGCGGATGCCGGCCCGGTCCGCGCCAGGCTTGCGCTCGACCTCGGCAAGGGCAAGGCGGCCGATCGCGTCAGCGCGCGCGCGGCGCTCGATCTCGACACGCCGCAGCTCAAGGGCAATACGGTGATTTCGGCGACGCCGCAGGTCGCTGCGATCCGTGCGCTGGATTTCGACGCGCTGACCCACAGCGATGTTGCCGCCGAGGCAAGATTCTTCACGGGCGAGGGCAATGCCTTGCTCGCGCTGCTCGGACTTGACCGCGTGGTCGCGGCCGGCGCGGGCCCGGTGCAGATCGAGGGCACCGTGAGTGGCGCGTGGCGCGCGCCGTTGCGGCTCAAGGTCAGGCTCTGGGGGGCGGGGCTCGACGCCGACGCCGACGGGACCGCGGAGCCGTGGGCCAGGGAATCCAACAGGGAAGCCACCAAGGACGCCGCCAAGGAGCCCGCCAGGGACGCCAAATCGAGCGTCAGCCTGCGCGTCCGCAGCGCCGACATCAGTCCGCTGCTCAATCTGAAATCATCCGACCCGGTCGCAAGCATCCGCCTGTCGTCGCGCGTGACGCTCGCAGGCGACCGGCTGACCTTCGATGATCTCGACAGCATCGTTGCCGGCTCGCGGCTGCGTGGCCGCCTCGCGCTGACGCTTGCCGATCAGAAGAGCGTCGAAGGTGAAATCGGCCTCGATCAGATCACGTTGGCGCCGATATTCGCGACTGCAATCGGTGCCGCCGGGCACGATGCGACGGAGCCGCTCGGTGCGGGGCTCACCGGCGCCTGGCGCGGCAAGGTCACGTTCGAAGCGCTGCATGGCCTGCTGCCGGGCGGCGCCGAGCTGCAGCCGGTCAGCGGCACCATCAGGTCGGACGGACAGTCGCTGACCTTCGACGGCATCAAGGGCAAGATCGGCGGCGGCGAAGCGACCGCCACCATCGATGTGCGACAGGGCGGCAACGGACTGGCGCTCAATGCAAACGTGCAGCTGTCGGGCGTCGATGCTTCGGCCTTGCGCTACCGCAATCTCGCGATGCCCAAGGGACGGGCCTCGATGCAGATGACGCTGTTGACGCAGGGCCGCAGCGCCTCGGCTTTGACGGGCGCGCTGTCCGGCAGCGGCACCGTGACGCTGGAGGGGTTGAACCTTCCGGGTCTCGATCCGCGCGCATTCGACACAGCGATCCGCGCCAGCGATTCCGGGCAGGCGACTGACGACACGCGGTTGAGGCAGATCGTCGAACCCGTGCTCGCAGCCGGTGCGCTGTCGATCGCCTCGGCGCAAATTCCCTTCAACATCCGCGACGGTCGTATTCGTGTCGCAGCGACCACGCTTGCGGCCAACGGCGCCGACGCCATCGTGTCCGGGGGCTACGACATTCCGGCCGACCAGGCCGACATCCGCGCCGCACTGGCATCGACGCAGGTCGGCACGGCCACTAGCCGCCCGGAAATCCAGCTGCTTGCGATCGGCACGCCTGACGGATTGTCGCGCAGCATCGACATTGCGGCGCTGTCGTCATGGCTTGCGGTGCGCGCGATCGATCGCGAGACCAAACGGCTCGACGCGATCGAGCGCGGTGAACCGGTGCCGCCACCGATCCCGGCCGCTGTCCCGCCACCGGCCGGGCCGGCGCCGGATGCGTCCAACCCTTCCGCGGTGTCTCCCGCGGACACGCTGGTGCCCGGCCGCGATCCGCGCCGTGTGCCGGCGAAGCCGAAGATCGTGGCGCCAAGACCGTCGATCACCCCGTCGATCATCCCGCCGATCGTGCCGCCGATCGCCACCGCGCCCGCTGTCGTGCCGCCTGCACCGGTTGCGAGCCAGCCGCAGCTCGCGCCGCTGCCGCCGCCGATCGAGGTCAAGCCGCTGCCCGGCGCAGTCAGGCCGAAGCCGCTGCGGCCCCCGCTATCGCTGACGCCGCAGGTTGCCAATCCATCACCGCGGCCGGCCTTGCAGAACTGAGGGCCTCTTAAAGCGAAGTGGGTGCCGTCGCGTGACGAAAACGCGTCAAGCGACGCGCTGGCTCACGATTGGTGCTGGAGAATATTGATCAGTCTGTCGAAAGGATCGCGGACGAAGAAGCGCCGCACGCCCCACGGCTCGTCGGCCGGTCCGTATTCGATCGCAACCCGCGCCGCCTGCATGCGGCGCAGCGCCTCAGCGAGATCATCGACCTCGATTGAAAGATCGGGCACCGGCGTGCCGGAGCCACCTTCGGATGCGAAGCTGATTTGAACCTGCATCGTTTCGGATGAACCGTAAGTCGCAACCCAACCGAAATCCATCAGCGACTCGAGGCCAAGGATGTCCCGATAGAACGACTTCGCCGCCGCGATGTCTGATGCGGCAACGTTCGCGACGATGCGATTGACCTTCATGCTGAAGCTCGCTCAGCGAGCGACCGTCTGCGACGGTCGGAGAGGCATCAGGCCTGCTGACGCGTATCGACCTGTTGCGGCCTGACATCCGTCGGCACGGCCGGCGTGGCGCGCGAGCGGAAGTAGTCGAGCACGAACAGCCGGATCGCCGACGACAGATTTCCCTGCTGACGGTTGTTGTCGATCTCGCCGACCAATTCCGACAGCGTCATGTTCCGCAGTCCGGAAATTTCCTTCATGCCGTTCCAGAAGGCTTCTTCGAGGCTGACGCTGGTCTTGTGCCCGGCGACGACGATCGAGCGCTTAACAACGGGAGACTTCATGATGCGTCTCCACTTTCGATGCGATGCTGATCGAGTTGTCGCGCGCTGCGCTCGTCGAGAAATTCGTCACGCGCGCGTTCGGATTTGGTGCGACCGAATAGCGCACGATTGGCTTCGGCCTGCTTTGCCGCTTGTTCGCGCTCACCGCGCTTCTTGAATCGTTTCAGGTTGACCACGTCGCCCATGCTCGTCGTCCTCATCGTCCCCACAGCGGACTTGGTGATGCATCGTGACGAAAGCAAGAGCGATCGCGCTGCGCGCCCGGCTCGATATTCATCCCGAATCCCCATTTGATGCCTCTGATAGCATCAAAGAATCCGTTTCGCTCTGCGAAAACTAGACGTCTGTACCACGCGCCAGCGCAGGGCTCATAGGTAAGCAGCCTTAGTCTTTAGGCGTTATGATCCATAATTATATCACGTGCGCTGACCGTAATTATCCGGACATTGCGCGCCTCGCTTTAGCCCGGGTGTGTCATTTTGTCCGGCTGCACGAGGCGATCGAATTCATCCGCGGAAACAAATCCAAGCCGCAAAGCCTCTTCCTTCAACGTCGTTCCGCGCGCGTGTGCCGTCTTGGCGACCTTGGCCGCGTTGTCGTAACCGATCTTCGGCGCGAGCGCCGTCACCAGCATCAGCGAGCGCTGCATCAGTTCGTTGATGCGCTTTTCGTCGGCGCGTATTCCGACAACGCAATGCTCAGTAAATGAGCGGACAACATCAGACAGCAGTTGAATGGAATTTATCATACAATATGCCAAAACGGGCTTGTACACGTTCAGCTCGAAATGGCCCTGGCTGCCGGCGACGGTGATCGTGGTCTGATTGCCGAACACCTGGCAGCAGACCATGGTCATGGCTTCGCACTGGGTCGGGTTGACCTTGCCCGGCATGATCGACGAGCCCGGCTCGTTCTCGGGCAGGATCAATTCGCCGAGGCCCGAGCGCGGGCCGGAGCCGAGGAAGCGGATGTCGTTGGCGATCTTGAACAGGCCGGTCGCCACCGAATTGATCGCGCCGTGCACCAGCACATAGGCGTCGTTGGAAGCCAGCGCCTCAAACTTGTTTGCCGCGCTGGTGAACGGCAGCTTGGTGATCTCAGCGACATGCCTGGCGAAAGCGCCGGCGAATTCCGGCTTCGAGTTGAGGCCGGTGCCGACGGCGGTGCCGCCCTGCGCCAGCGGAAACAGCTCCTTCACCGCGACGTGCAGCCGCGCGATGCCGCTCTCGACCTGCGCGGCGTAGCCGGAGAATTCCTGGCCGAGCGTCAGCGGTGTCGCGTCCTGGGTATGCGTGCGTCCGATCTTGACGATCTTGGCGAACGCCTCCTGCTTCTGGTGCAGCGCCTGATGCAACTCGGTGAGGGAGGGGATCAGGTCGGCGATGATGCGGCTTGCGGCTGCGATATGCATCGCGGTCGGAAACGAGTCGTTCGACGACTGGCTCATGTTGACGTGATCGTTCGGATGGATCGGCTGCTTGGCGCCGAGCTCGCCGCCGAGCATCTGGTTGGCGCGGTTGGCGATCACCTCGTTCACGTTCATGTTGGTCTGCGTGCCGGAGCCGGTCTGAAAGACGACCAGCGGAAAATGATCGTCGAGCTTGCCGTCGATCACTTCCTTCGCTGCGCTGATGATGGCGTCGGCGCGGCGTGCATCGAGCTGGCCGAGCTCGCGATTGGTCTCGGCCGCCGCGAGCTTGACGATGCCGAGCGCGTGGATGATCGCAATCGGCATCCGGTCGTGGCCGATCTTGAAATTCTGCCGCGAGCGTTCGGTCTGCGCGCCCCAGTAGCGATCGGCGGGGACGTCGATCGGGCCGAAGCTGTCAGTCTCGCTGCGGCTGGCGGCGCTGGATGGTGTCGTCGATTGAGCCATGGATGCTCTCCGTTGCGTCAAGAGAACGTGAACCGGCGCGGCGCTGGTTTTCCCGCGCGGCAACGCGATGCGTCGGCGCGGAGGCACGTTCATGCCGAAGATAATCCGGGATGACGATCTGTCATCCCGGTCCTGGCAGGCATCCTACAAGGTCGCGGAGCGATCTGTGTTTAGATTATTTCTTGCGGAAACGATCGAGACGCACGACCTCGGCGCCTTCGCTGGGCTTCGCGGGCTCCTGCTCGGTCTCGGCCGTCTCGGTCTCGACCGCCGCGCGGGCGGCAGGTGCGGGGAGGGGAGAAGCCGGCGCCGTGGCGGGAGGCTCTTCGGACAACGCGTCCGAGACATCGAATCGCAGATCGAACGGCGCTGACGGATCGAGGAAGCGCGTCACCGCGGCAAACGGCACGGTCAGCCGCTCCGGAATCCCGCCGAACGACAGGCCGACCTCGAAGCGATCCTCGGTCACCACAAGATCCCAGAACTGGTGCTGCAGGATGATCGTCATCTCTTCCGGATATTGCGCGAGCAGCCGCGTCGACAGCTTCACGCCGTCGCCATGCGACAGGAAGGTGATGTAGAAATGGTGCTCGCCCGGCAGGCCATGTTCGGCGGCGTCGGACAACACCCGGCGCAGCACCCCGCGCAGCGCGTCACGCGCCAACACGTCATATCGGATGTGATCGGTCGCCATCGTAATCCTGTCGCTTCGAAAATTGGCCGGTAGGCATCGCCGGACCGTCCGACTCGCCCTTTTGGCCATGCTACCCCGCCGGGAGCCGGAAATCAGCAGGGTGGATGGCTGAAATACGGGCGGACGCCCGATCGGAAAATAAAGTGGAGGCTTCTGTTGCCAGGTGCCTCCGAACCCCGCCTAACGGAGCTTAACCCGTTAGGACTTTAAGATGGTCTTTCAAACTGCGTTACGCAGCCTGAGCAACCGGAGCAAAGTTGTCGTTGGCAACTATTGCATTAGCCCGATAACGGCGGAACCATACCGAGAAAAAACACGCCCTTTACGCCCTCGTCGATCCTATTTCGCCCCCGCCAAAAGCCACCCATGATGGGTTTTGGTGGAGGCGCCGGGTACCGCCCCCGGGTCCGAATGGTTTATTGCGACGGCCATTTATTTCCATAGCCGGCGAACCGGCACCGCCAATATAGGCGGCGCGGACGGAGAAAAACAGAGCCGATTCAGGCTTGTTCAGGTGTGAAAACACGCCGATTTGGGTTGGCCGGGGTCCGCCAGCCGCTTTAGATTTCGCCCATGCCCCCGGAATCCCCGCCGGTCGCCGCCCCGGCGCCGGCTCCCTCCGCTCCGTCGCCGCCCCACCAGCCCGGCCTGCTCGAGCTGTTCCTGGCCTTTGCCAAGATGTCGCTGGCCGGTTTTGGCGGGGTTCTGGTCTGGGCCCGGCGCTCGATCGTCGAGCAGCACCGCTGGATGACGGCGGAAGAGTTCAACGAGACCTTCGCGCTGTGCCATTTCCTGCCAGGTCCGAACATCGTCAACCTGTCGGTCGTGTTCGGCGCGCGGTTTCGCGGCGTTGCCGGCGGGCTCGCGGCCTTCGCCGGGCTGGTCGGCCCGCCGATGGTGATCGCGACCATCCTTGCCGCGCTCTACGCCCGCTATGGCGATATCGACGTCCTGCGCCGGACGCTCGCCGGCGTGGCCTGCGCCGCGGTCGGGCTGCTGTTCGCCGTTGTCATTAAGATGATGATGCCGCTGTTGCAGCGGCGCGATGTCACAGGCCTGGTCATTCTGGCGGCGGTGTTCGTCGCGATCGGACTGATCCGTTGGCCGCTGCAGATCGTACTGTTGGTGGCAATCCCGCTCAGCATTGCGATTACGATCCTGACACGCCGCATGGTGAAGGCATGAGCCCGGAGCCCAACCCGATCGCGGCGCTGCTCTGGACCTTCGGCCTGATGTCGCTGTTTGCGGTCGGCGGGGCCAATTCGGCTATACCCGAAATGCACCGTGCCGCCGTCGACGTGCATCACTGGCTGACCGACAAGCAGTTCGCCGACGTGTTCGCGATCTCGCAGCTCTCGCCGGGGCCGAACGTGCTGATCGTGACGCTGATAGGCTATTCTGTCGCAGGCGTCGCCGGGGCGTTGGCCGCAACGGTGGCGATGTGCGGGCCGACCGCTTTGCTTGCCTATTATGTCAGTCGTTTCCTCGATCGCTCGCGCGGTGCACGCTGGCCGGCGATCATTCAGGCGGCACTGGTTCCGCTGTCGATCGGCCTGATGGCCGCCTCCGGCCTGATCGTGGCGCAGACATCAGACCAAAGTTGGATCGCGGTTCTGATCACCATTGTCGCTGCAGCGCTTGCGTTTGCGACGCGGATCAACCCCTTGTGGATGTTGCTTGCCGGAGGCCTCTTGGGTTTTGCTGGCGTTATCTGATGAAAATCGCTAGCAAGGCTTGCGGTCAACGCACCACAGCCAAGCCATGCAATCAAAACGGGCGGGACAGCCCTGACGGGGGAAGCGAAGTCATGAGCGATACGCCGAGCGAGGCGCCGGTCAAATCGATCTTGCCGAAATGGGTACGCGGTCCGCAGGACTTTGTCGGCGGTCTCGCGATGATGGCGGTTGCGCTGTTTGCCTTGTGGGCCTCGAGCGACTTGCAGGGCATGCACGGATTCTCGTTCGGCGCCGGAACCGCGCCGCGTATGTTCGCCGTGCTGCTGCTGCTGCTCGGCGGCACCGTCGCGCTGATGGGACTTCTGCACGACGGCCCGCATATCGCCGCCTATTCCTGGCGCGGCCCGCTGTTCGTATCCGCGGCCATCGTGTTCTTCGCCGTGGCGATCCGTCCGCTCGGGCTCGTCGTGTCGGCCTTTGCCGCCTTCCTGATCGCAGCACTTGGCTCGCATGAGACAAGATGGATCGAGGCCATCATCGTCGGCGGCTGTCTGACGCTCGGTTGCGCGCTGCTGTTTCCTTATGTGCTGGGACTTCCGATGCCGATGTTCCCGCGTTTCCTGATTCAGTGAGGGCGAAATGGAGCTGTTTGCCAATCTCGCCCACGGTTTCGTCGTCGCGTTCTCGCCGATCAACCTTCTGATGTGCCTGATCGGTGCGCTGGTCGGCACGCTGGTCGGCGTGCTGCCGGGCATCGGCACCATCGCCACCGTCGCGATGCTGCTGCCGATCACCTTCGGCCTGCCGCCGGTCGGTGCGCTGATCATGCTCGCCGGCATCTATTACGGCGCGCAATATGGCGGTTCGACCACCTCGATCCTAGTCAATATTCCGGGTGAGGCGACCTCCGTGGTCACTGCGCTCGATGGCCACCAGATGGCCCGGCAGGGCCGCGCCGGCCCGGCGCTGGCGATCGCCGCGATCGGCTCGTTCTTCGCAGGCTGCGTCGCGACCGTGCTGATCGCCGTGCTCGGCGCCCCGTTGACCAAGCTCGCGCTGGCGTTCGGCCCGGCCGAATATTTCTCGCTGATGGTGCTCGGCCTGATCTTTGCGGTGGTGCTTGCCAAGGGCTCTGTGCTGAAGGCGATCGCGATGATCGTGTTCGGCCTGTTGCTGTCGATGGTCGGCTCCGACATCGAGACCGGCGCCTCGCGCATGGCCTTCAACATCCCGGAACTCGCAGACGGCCTCGGCTTTGCCACCGTGGCGATGGGCGTGTTCGGCTTTGCGGAGATCATCCGCAATCTCGACGCGGGTGCCGAGATGAGCCGTGATCTGGTGCAGCAGAAGATCACCGGCCTTATGCCGACCAGGAAGGACCTTAAGGACTCCGCGCCTGCGATCGTGCGTGGCACGATCCTCGGATCGATTCTCGGCATTTTGCCGGGCGGCGGCGCCGTGATTGCTTCGTTCGCGGCCTATACGCTGGAAAAGAAGATCGCGAAGGACCCATCGCGGTTCGGCCGCGGTGCGATCGAGGGCGTGGCGGCGCCGGAAAGCGCCAACAACGCCGCGGCGCAGACCTCGTTCATCCCGCTGCTCACTCTCGGCATCCCGCCGAATGCGGTGATGGCGCTGATGGTCGGCGCGATGACCATTCATGGCATCGTGCCGGGTCCGCAGGTGATGGTGAAGCAGCCCGATCTGGTCTGGGGCATGATCGCCTCGATGTGGATTGGCAATCTGATGCTGATCATCATCAACCTGCCGCTGGTCGGCATCTGGGTCCGTCTGCTGCGCGTGCCGTACCGGCTGATGTTCCCCTCGATCGTGATCTTCTGTGCGATCGGCATCTATTCGGTGAACAACGCGCCGGTCGACGTCGTCCTCGCGGGCGCGTTCGGCCTCGTTGGCTACTGGCTGATCAAACACGATTTCGAGCCGGCGCCGCTGCTGCTCGGCATGGTGCTCGGCCCGCTGATGGAGGAGAACCTGCGTCGTGCACTCTTGATCTCGCGCGGTGACTGGAGCGTGTTCCTGTCGCGGCCGCTATCGGCGGTGCTGCTGGCGATCGCGGCAGGCCTGCTGGTGCTTGCCGTGCTGCCGAGCTTGCGTGCCAAGCGCGACGAAGTGTTCGTGGAGTCCGAGGGCTGAGCGTACTGCCGGCCCTGCGTCGGCGCGCCGCAGGCGGAAGTCCAATCGACACTCGATGTCGTCTCGTGAAATGAAAATGCTGGCCGATTTGGCCGGCATTTTTATTGGTCAAACGTTCCCGGGAGGATTCGAAATGATCTCCATTCGCTCGCTTGCGGGCGCATGCCTTTCGGCATTTGCCGCACTGAGCGCCGCAGCCGTGCCGGCGTCCGCGCAGAACTACCCGACCCGCACCATCACCATGATCGTGCCGTTCGCAGCCGGCGGTCCGACCGACGTCATTTCACGCATCGTCACTGCGAATATGGCGCCGACGCTGGGACAGAGCATCGTGATCGAGAACGTGGTCGGCGCCGGCGGCACCACCGCGACGACGCGCGCCGCGCGCGCCGCCAACGACGGCTATACGCTGGTTACCGGGCATATGGGCACGCACGCCGCCTCCGTGCCGCTGTACCCGAAGCTTGCCTATCACCCGGAAAAGGATTTCGAGCCCGTCGCGCTGCTTGCCGGCACGCCGATCCTGATCCTTGCCCGCAAGGATTTTCCGCCGAAGGATCTCAAGGAATTCGTCGCCTATGTGAAGGCCAATGCCGAGAAGGTCAACGCCGCGCATGCCGGCATCGGTTCGGTCTCCCACGTGTCCTGCGAGCTCTTGAACTCGATCCTCGGCATCAAGCCGGTCGGCGTGCCCTTCAACGGCACAGGACCTGCGATGAATGCGCTGGTCGCCGGCCAGGTCGATTACATGTGCGACCAGATCGTCAACGCGGTGCCGCAGATCAATGCCGGCACCATCAAGGCCTACGCGATCGCGACCCTCGAGCGCAATCCGTCGCTGCCTAATGTCCCGACCACGGCGGAAGCCGGCCTGCCGGATTTCCAGGCCCAGGCCTGGAACGCGATCTTCGCGCCGAAGGGAACCTCGCCCGCCATCATCGCCACCCTGAACGCGGCGGCCATCAAGGCGCTCGACGATGAGACCGTGCGCAAGCGCCTGCTCGAACTCGGCAGCGTGATCCCGGCGCCCGCCAGCCGCACCCCGGAGGCGCTCGCGACCCTGGTCAAGAGCGAGATCGCGAAATGGACGCCGGTGCTCAAGCCGGCCTCTTAATCCAGCGCGATCAAGTGGATAGGCAAGGGATAGGCAAGGGCGGAACGCGAGTTCCGCCCTTGTCGTTTGCCGCAGGAGTGTTCACTTTTCAGGGTATAATCGGTGCATGAAGCCGAATCGGCATGTCGACCGGCAGCCCCGGCCGCTAGATTGCCGCTCCGCCCAGAGAGCCTGAAACCAACGCCATGAACCAGTATCACGACCTGCTCGAACGCATCCTCGCCGACGGCGCGGAGAAGCACGACCGCACCGGCACCGGCACGCTGTCGATCTTCGGCCATCAGATGCGCTTCAACTTGGCGGCCGGCTTCCCGATGCTGACGACCAAGCGGCTGCCGCTGAAGGCGATCGTGCACGAGCTGCTCTGGTTCCTCGCCGGCGACACCAACATCAAATATCTCAACGACAACGGCGTCACGATCTGGGACGAATGGGCCGACGCCAATGGCGATCTCGGCCCGGTCTACGGCTCGCAATGGCGCTCGTGGCCGGCGCCCGATGGCCGCAGCATCGACCAGATCGCGGGCGTGATCGAGATGATCAAGCGCAATCCGGATTCGCGGCGGCTGATCGTCAGCGCCTGGAATCCGGCCGAGGTCGACAAGATGGCGCTGCCGCCGTGCCATTGCCTGTTCCAGTTCTATGTCGCCAACGGCAAATTGTCCTGCCAGCTCTACCAGCGCTCCGGCGACGTCTTCCTCGGCGTGCCCTTCAACATCGCGTCCTATGCGCTGCTGACCATGATGGTGGCGCAGGTCACCGGGCTGAAGCCCGGTGATTTCGTGCACTCGCTCGGCGATGCGCATCTCTACTCGAACCACCTCGAGCAGGCGCGCCTGCAGCTGACGCGGCCGACACGGCCGCTGCCGACGATGACGATCAATCCCGATGTGAAGGATATCTTCGCGTTCCGCTACGAGGACTTCAAACTCGAAGGCTACGACCCGCATCCGCACATCAAGGCTGAAGTTGCGGTCTGAGGGGCTGAATGTCGCTGACCATCCGCCGCGCGCGGCCCGATGAGGCCGGACTGGTGTTCTCGCTGGTCCGCGAGCTCGCCGAATACGAAAAGCTCCTGCACGAGGTCCACGCCAGCGAGGCCGATATCGCCGAGGCGCTGTTCGGCGCGAACCCGCGGCTTTATTGCGACATCGCGGAATGGAACGGCGAGTCGGCCGGCTTCGCGGTCTGGTTCGTCAACTTCTCGACCTTCGCCGGCCGCCACGGCATCTATCTCGAAGACTTGTTCGTGCGTCCGGCGCTGCGCGGCAACGGCATCGGCAAGGCATTGCTGGTGCATCTGGCGAAGCAATGTCTCGCCAATGGCTGGGCGCGCCTGCAATGGGCGGTGCTCGACTGGAACGCGCCGTCGATCGCATTCTACAAGTCGCTCGGCGCCGAGATGATGGACGAATGGACGATCTGCCGCGTCTCCGGCCCGGCGCTGTCGACGCTCGCGGAAGGGACACGCTGATGGAGATCGTGCTGGTCGTCGCGGTCGCCGAGAACGGCGTGATCGGAAGCGCCAACGCCATTCCGTGGCGGCTCAAATCCGACCAGCAGCGCCTCAAGGCGATCACGCTGAACAAGCCCGTCGTGATGGGACGCAAGACCTTCGAATCCCTGCGCAGGCCGCTGCCGGGGCGCACCAACATCGTGGTGACGCGCGATGCGAACTACCGCGCGCGCGGCGCCATCGTCACGACGTCGTTCGAAAACGCCCGCGCCATTGCGCTTGGTGACGCGCTGCGGCGTTTCGCCACTGAGATCGCGATCATCGGCGGCGCGGAGATTTACGCGCAGTGGATGGGTGTGGCTGATCGCTTGGAGATCACCGAGGTCCACGCCAGGCCGGACGGCGACACACGGTTCGACAAAATCGATGCGAAGGAGTGGGACGAGGTCGCGCGCGTGCGAAATCCGGCAGGTCCGGACGACAGCGTCGACTTCTCCTATGTGACATATCGTCGGCGCAGCCAACGTTAACTAATGTTTGCATTGACAATTATGGCCCGGCGCATAGCTCGTCCGGCCAGGAAGCTTGCGTTGTAAGGGCCCTAGCGGTCCCCTATAACCGGGCCGGACAATCGAGGCCGGGCGTCCCGTCCGGACTTGCCGAGGAGATGTTTGATGCCGTGGAAAAATCAAGGCGGGGGGCCCTGGGGCTCGGGTCCGAAAGGGCCATGGGGCACCGGTCCGCAGTCAGCCGGGCCGAGGCCGCCGGATCTTGAGGATCTGCTGCGGCGCGGCCAGGACCGCCTGCAGCAGTGGCTGCCCGGCGGTCATTTCAGCGGCATGGGCGTCGCGCTGGTGCTGGTCGCCGCGCTGGCGATCTGGTTCGCGACCGGCATCTTCCGTGTACAGTCCGAAGAGCTTGGCGTCGTCCTGCGCTTCGGCAAGTATGTCCGCGATGCGCAGCCGGGCCTGCGCTATCACCTGCCATATCCGATCGAGACAGTGCTGCTGCCGAAGGCGCTGCGCGTCAACACGATCTCGATCGGCATGACCCTGATCGACGATCCCGCTCGCCGCGGCCGCACCATGCGTGACGTGCCGGAGGAGAGCCTGATGCTGACCGGCGACGAAAACATCGTCGACGTCGACTTCACCGTGCTGTGGCGCATCAAGCCGGGTGGGGCCGGCGCCTACCTGTTCAACATCCAGAATCCCGAAGGCACCGTGAAGGCGGTTGCCGAAAGCGCGATGCGTGAGGTGATCGGCCGCTCGCAGATCCAGCCGATCCTGACCGGGGCGCGCAACGTCACCGAGCAGAACGTCCAGGAGCTGATGCAGAAGACGCTCGATTCCTACAATGCGGGCATCCAGATTGCGCAGGTGCAGATGCAAAAGGTCGACCCGCCGGCGCAGGTGATCGACGCATTCCGCGACGTCCAGGCGGCGCGCTCCGACCTCGAGCGCAAACAGAACGAGGCGCAGACCTACGCCAACCGGGTCGTGCCGGATGCGCGTGGTCGTTCCGCGCAGATCCTGCAGGCCGCTGAGGGCTACAAGGAGCAGGCGGTCGCCGAGGCCAAGGGCCAGAGCGCCCGCTTCCTGAAAGTCTATGACGAGTACAAGAAGGCACCCGACGTGACGCGCGAGCGCATCTATCTGGAGACCATGGAAAAGGTGCTCGGCAGCTCCGAGAAGCTGGTCTATGACGGCAGCCAGGGCCAGAACATCGTGCCCTATCTGCCGCTCGGCGAGTTGACGCCGCGGCGTCCGGCGGCAGCACCGGCCACGACCGGCCAGCAGGGAGCCACCCGATGAGGTCCCCCGTCACCGGCATTGTGTCCCTGATCATCCTCTTCATCGTTCTTGCCGTCGGCTACAGCTCGGTGTTCACCGTGCAGCAGACCGAGCAGACCATCGTCCTGCGGTTCGGCGAGCCGGTCGAGGTCGTCACCGATCCCGGGCTGCACTTCAAGGCGCCGTGGAATTCGGTGATCAATGTCGACAAGCGCATCCTCGATCTCGAAAACCCGTCGCAGGAGGTGATCGCCTCCGACCAGAAGCGGCTGGTGGTCGACGCCTTCGCGCGCTATCGCATCAAGAATGCGCTGCGCTACTACACCAGCGTCGGCTCGATCCAGGCCGCCAATGTGCAGCTCACCACACTGCTCAACGCGTCGCTGCGCCGCGTGCTCGGCGAGGTCAGCTTCATCACGGTGGTGCGTGACGAACGTGAGCGGCTGATGTCGCGGATCCGCGAGCAACTCGACAAGGAGGCTGACGGATACGGCATCGAGGTCGTCGACGTCAGGATCCGCCGCGCCGACTTGCCGGAGCAGAACAGCCAGGCGGTCTACGACCGGATGAAGACCGAGCGTCAGCGCGAGGCCGCCGAGTTCCGTGCCCAGGGTGACCAGAAGGCGCAGGAGATCCGCTCGAAGGCCGATCGCGAAGCAACCGTGATCGTCGCCGAGGCGAACTCCACCGCGGAGCAAACCCGCGGCGCCGGCGATGCCGAGCGCAACCGGTTGTTCGCCGAGGCCTACGGCAAGGACAAGGACTTCTTCGCGTTCTATCGTTCGATGACGGCCTACGAGAACAGCCTCAAGTCCGGCGACACGCGTTTCCTGTTGCGGCCAGACTCGGAATTCTTCAGATATTTCGGCAGCGCCAACGGCAGGCAGCCTGAGGCGGCCGCCGCGCCGAAACAGTAACGTCACGACTTGAACTTCACGACGTGAACATCATGATTTGGCGGCGATGCGGACAACGCGTCGCCGCCACTCAAGAACAACAAGCATCGAGCGGGAGGCTGCCATCCGATGAAGTCCATAGCGTTCGGCGACTTCCTCATCGGTCTGGGAATCCTGTTCGTGCTCGAAGGCATCCTGTTTGCGGCAAGTCCCGCCTGGATGCGCCGGGCAATGAAGAGTGCGCTGGCGACACCCGACAATTTGCTGCGCATCGTGGGCATCGGTTCGGCGGTCGCAGGCCTGGTCCTGATCTGGGCGGTGCGACGCTGAGCGTTGCAATGTTCCGCCGCGCCCATCGTGCCGGAATGAACATAATCGTGAGCCTCTTGCGGCCGGTTTTTCGCCGAAATATCCGGCTGAGATGCTTGCGCCGCCCGCCCGTTCGGGCGCACTCTGTAAGCAGCTGATTTCGAACCCGTTTGCCTGGAGAAACTCCGACATGACCGCTGCCAGACCAGCCCTGAGCCGTCGCCTCCGCATGATGGGAGCCGCGATCTCGATCGGTGCTGCGAGCATGCTGAGCTCCGTGCCGGCGTTCGCGCGTGGTCCCGAAAGCATCGCCGACACCGCCGAGAAGGTGATCGACGCCGTCGTCAATATCTCGACGTCGCAGACCATCGAGGCCAACAAGGGCGGCGGCGCGATGCCGCAGCTGCCACCGGGCTCGCCGTTCGAGGAATTCTTCGACGACTTCTTCAAGAACCGCCGCGGGCCGCCCGGCAAGGGCGGCGACAAGAGCGGCGAGTTCCAGCCGCGCAAGACCAACTCGCTCGGCTCGGGCTTCATCGTCGACACCGCGGGCATCGTCGTCACCAACAACCACGTCATCGCCGACGCCGACGAGATCAACGTCATCCTCAACGACGGCACCAAGATCAAGGCCGAGCTGGTCGGCGTCGACAAGAAGACCGACCTTGCGGTCCTCAAGTTCAAGCCGCCGAAGCCGCTCGTCGCGGTCAAGTTCGGCGACAGCGACAAGATCCGTCTCGGCGACTGGGTGGTCGCGATCGGCAACCCGTTCAGCCTTGGCGGCACCGTGACCGCGGGCATCGTCTCGGCCAAGAACCGCGACATCAGCCAGGGGCCGTATGACAGCTACATCCAGACCGACGCCGCCATCAATCGCGGCAATTCCGGCGGTCCGCTCTTCAACCTCGAAGGCGAGGTGATCGGCGTCAACACGCTGATCATCTCCCCGACCGGCGGTTCGATCGGTCTCGGTTTCGCCGTGCCGTCGAAGACGGTGGCCGGCGTCGTCGACCAGTTGCAGAAGTTCGGCGAGCTACGTCGTGGCTGGCTCGGCGTGCGCATCCAGCAGGTCACCGACGAAATCGCCGACAGCCTCAACATCAAGCCGGCGCGTGGCGCGCTGGTCGCCGGCGTCGACGACAAGGGCCCGGCCAAGCCGGCCGGCATCGAACCCGGCGACGTCGTCGTCAAATTCGACGGCAAGGACGTCAAGGACCCGAAGGATTTGTCGCGCATCGTCGCCGACACCGCGGTCGGCAAGGAAGTCGACGTCGTCATCATCCGCAAGGGCAATGAGGAGACCCGCAAGGTCACGCTCGGCCGGCTCGAGGACACCGACAAGGTTCAGCAGGTCAACGCCAAGTCGAAGGACGACACCGCCGAGAAGCCTGTGACCCAAAAGGCGCTCGGTCTCGACCTCGCGGCGCTGAGCAAGGACCTGCGCACCAAATACAAGATCAAGGACAGCGTGAAGGGCGTCATCGTCACCGGTGTCGACAGCAACTCGGATGCGGCCGAGAAGCGGCTGTCGGCCGGCGACGTCATCGTCGAGGTGGCGCAGGAGGCAGTGTCCAGTGCCGCCGACATCAAGAAGCGCCTCGACCAGCTGAAGAAGGACGGCAAGAAGTCCGTGCTGCTGCTGGTCTCCAACGGCGACGGCGAACTGCGCTTCGTGGCGCTCGGCGTGCAGTAGAGCTTGCGCTACACATTGCGTCATTGCCGGGCTTGACCCGGCAATCCATCGACTGACAAAGCTTTTGCGCAGAATGATGGATGCCCGGGTCAAGCCCGGGCATGACGAGCCAGTGATCGGCTAGCTCTCGACGAACTCGTCCCGCCGATAGCCCTGCGCGTACAACAGCGCGCTGAGGTCGCCGTGGTCGATCCGCACCGCGGCTGCGCCTGCGACCGCCGGCTTGGCGCGATAGGCGACGCCGAGACCGGCGGCTTGGATCATGCCGAGATCGTTGGCGCCGTCGCCCACCACCAGCGTGTCGATATCGTCGAGGTCGAAGGATTCGGTGAGCTCGATCAGGGTGGCGAGCTTGGTGGCGCGGCCAAGGATCGGCTCGACCACTTCGCCGGTCAGTTTGCCGTTCTCGACCTGCAGCTGGTTGGCGCGGTTCTCCTGGAAACCGACCTTGGCCGCGACCACGCTGGTGAACAGGGTGAAGCCGCCGGAGATCAGGCAGGTATAGGCGCCATGCGCGCGCATGGTCATGACGAGGTCGCGTCCGCCCGGCGTCACCGTGATGCGCTTGTCCAGCACCTCGTCGACGACGCTGACCGGCAGGCCCTTGAGCAGCGCGACCCGCTCGCGCAGCGCCGACTCGAACTCGATCTCGCCGCGCATCGCCCGCTCGGTGATGGCGGCGACGTGGGCTTTCAGCCCGGCGAAGTCGGCGAGCTCGTCGATGCACTCCTGGCCGATCATGGTCGAATCCATGTCGGCCAGAAAAAGCTTCTTGCGCCGGCCGATCCGAGGTTGCACGACAACGTCGATCGGCAGGTCGCCGCGGGCCTGGCGCAGGCGCTCTTCGAACGCCTTGATGTCGTCCTTGCTGGGGTCTCCGCTGGAATCTTGGCTCTCGAAGGGAATGTCGACGGCGACTTCGTTGAACAGCCACTGCGCCGGGCCGGGTGAGGGCAGCACGGCCCGCGCACCGTCGACGGTGGTGGAGTCGAGCGCGGGGCTTGCAGGATTGCAGATCAGCGTGGCAACGAGGGACATGCAGGCGCATTCGGGATTGTTGGACAAGGCAGTGCTTATCGCAGGGCCGACCGCAAGCGGCAAGTCGGCGTTGGCGCTCGCGCTTGCGCAGCGCACCGGCGGGGTCGTGATCAACACCGACTCCATGCAGGTCTATCGCGATCTGGGAATCATCACCGCGCGGCCGACGGCGGGTGAGGAGGCGCTGGTTCCGCACCGGCTCTACGGCCATGTCGACGCCGGCGTGAATTTCTCCGCCGGCGCCTGGGTAACTGACGCGGCCAAGGTGCTTGGGAAGGCCCGTGCGGACAAACGCCTGCCCATCTTCATCGGCGGCTCCGGCCTGTATTTCAAGGCGCTGACGCGCGGCCTGTCGGCGGTGCCGCCGATCCCGGTCGAGGTGCGCGACGGCGTCCGCGCCAGGCTCGAGCAGCACGGCGTCGAGGCGCTGCATGCCGAGCTTGCCAAGCGCGATCCGGTGTCGGCCGAACGGCTGAAGCCGCGCGACCGCACCCGCATCGCGCGCGCGCTCGAGGTCGTCGAGGCCACCGGCCGCCCGCTGCCGGACTGGCATCGCGAGGGCCTGCCGCCGCTGGTGCCGCCGGGCCAATTCCACGCGCTGTTTCTCGCGCCGGAGCGCGATTGGCTTTATGCGCGGATCGACGCGCGGTTCGGCGCGATGCTTGATGCCGGCGTGCTCGACGAGGTCGCCGCATTGGCGGCGCGCGGGCTCGACCCGCTGCTGCCGGCCATGAAGGCGCACGGCGTGCCGGCGCTGATCCGGCACCTGAAGGGGGAGATCAGCCGGGAGGCGGCCGCCGAGACCGGTCGTGCCGACACCCGCCATTACGCCAAGCGCCAGTTCACCTGGTTCCGCCACCAGCTCCCCGAGTTCGAATGGGTCGCGCCCGAGGCGGCGAAGGAGTGGCTGGAGGAGCGGATCCCGTAGCCCGGTAGCCGCCCGTCTGCCATGCGCGTTGCGCCGCGCAAAAATGCTCGCCGAACGGCTGGAACCCCGTTACACTCCAAAAATCGCGAAAGTGCCTGCCTTGCCTTGACATTCGGGCTTTGGCCGCTATGTTCGCGCAACCTTTGGGAAGACTGGGTCGTATCGTGCGCAACATTATTACCAAACTCCTTATCGCCGTCGTACCCAGGCACACCGCCGGGGATGGCTAGCGGCCATCCAAATTCGGGCGGTGTGCATGGGGCCTCTGGGGCCCCTTTTTATTGCCCGAAACCGAACTGACGAGAACTGACAAAAGCCGCGCAAAAACAAGCGCATCCGGAGCGAACCATGACCGACAAGAGCCACGATCCCAATCAGATGACCGGCGCCGCGATGATCGTGCGCGCGCTCATCGATCACGGCGTGCAGCATGTCTTCGGCTATCCCGGCGGTGCGGTGCTTCCGATCTATGACGAGATTTTCCAGCAGAGCGAGGTCGAGCACATCCTGGTCCGCCACGAGCAGGGCGCCGGCCATGCCGCCGAGGGCTATGCGCGCTCGACCGGCAAGCCCGGCGTGGTGCTGGTGACGTCGGGCCCCGGCGCCACCAACATGGTGACGCCGCTGACCGACGCGCTGATGGATTCGATCCCGCTGGTCTGCATCACCGGTCAGGTGCCGACCCATCTGATCGGCAACGACGCCTTCCAGGAGTGCGACACGGTCGGCATCACGCGGCCCTGCACCAAGCACAACTGGCTGGTGCGCGACGTCAACGACCTCGCCAAGGTGCTGCATGAGGCCTTCTACGTCGCCACCACCGGCCGGCCGGGCCCGGTCGTGGTCGACGTGCCGAAGGACGTGCAGTTCGCGACCGGCACCTATCATCCGCCGCGCAAGTCGGACGTGCACATCTCCTACACGCCACGCGTGAAGGGCGACGCGACCCAGATCCGCAAGGCGGTGGCGCTGCTCGCCAATGCCAAACGTCCGGTGATCTATTCCGGCGGCGGCGTGATCAATTCGGGCTCCGAGGCCTCGCAACTGCTGCGTCAGCTGGTGGAGGCGACTGGCTTCCCGATCACCTCGACCCTGATGGGGCTGGGCGCCTATCCGGCGTCGGGACCGAACTGGCTCGGCATGCTGGGCATGCACGGCACCTACGAAGCCAACATGACCATGCATGATTGCGACGTCATGCTGTGCGTCGGCGCGCGCTTCGACGACCGCATCACCGGCCGCACCGACGCGTTCTCGCCGGGCTCGAAGAAGATCCACATCGATATCGACCCGTCCTCGATCAACAAGAACATCCGCGTCGACGTGCCGATCATCGGCGACGCCGGCAACATACTCGGCGACCTGCTGCAGGTGTTCAAGGCGGAAGCCAAGAAGCCCGACATCAAGGCGTGGTGGCAGCAGATCGCGCAATGGCGCGCGCGCAAGTCGCTGTCCTACAAGAAGAACAACGATATCATCCTGCCGCAATATGCGATCCAGCGCCTGTTCGAGCTGACCCGCGGCAAGGACACCTACATCACGACCGAAGTCGGTCAGCACCAGATGTGGGCCGCGCAGTTCTTCGGCTTCGAGGAGCCGCACCGCTGGATGACCTCCGGCGGTCTCGGCACCATGGGCTACGGCCTGCCGGCCGCGGTCGGCGTGCAGGTGGCGCATCCGCACAGCCTGGTGATCGACATCGCCGGCGACGCCTCAGTGCAGATGACGATCCAGGAGATGTCGACGGCGGTTCAGTTCGAGCTGCCGATCAAGATCTTCATCCTGAACAACCAGTACATGGGCATGGTGCGGCAGTGGCAGCAGCTATTGCACGGCAACCGGCTGTCGCATTCGTACTCGGAGGCGCTACCTGATTTCGTCAAGCTCGCCGACGCTTATGGCTGCGTCGGCCTGCAGGCGACCAAGCCGTCCGATCTCGACGGCGCGATCAAGGAGATGATCTCGATTAAGCGTCCGGTGCTGTTCGACTGCCGCGTCGCCGCGCTGGAGAACTGCTTCCCGATGATCCCGTCGGGCAAGGCGCATAACGAGATGCTGCTGCCGGAAGAAGCCACCGATGAGGCCACTGCGAGGGCCTTCGCGGGTGGCAAGGCGCTGGTGTGAGGTGAGGACGGATCATGTTTGACCTCGACGAGCTCGAGCGCGCGCACAGGATCGTCGGCACCGCGGTGCCGGCGACGCCGGCGCATGCGTGGCCGCTGCTGGCTGAACGGCTCGGCACCGAGGTCGTGGTCAAGCATGAGAACCACACCCCGACCGGCGCCTTCAAAGTGCGCGGCGGGCTGGTCTATCTCGAATGTCTGAAGCGCGAGCGGCCGGATGTGCCCGGCATCATCTCGGCAACACGTGGCAATCATGGCCAGAGCATCGCCTTCGCCGGGCGTCGTCACGGCCTCCCGGTGACGATCTACGTGCCGCAAGGAAACTCGGTCGAGAAGAACCGTGCGATGGTTGCGTTCGGCGGTAACCTCATCGAGTACGGCAACGATTTTCAGGAGGCCCGCGAGGAAGCCTATCGGCGGGCCGAGCGCGATGGCCTGCACATGGTGCCGGCGTTCCATCCGAACATTGTCCTTGGCGTTGCCACCTACGCGCTTGAGCTGTTCAGGAGTGCACCCGATCTCGACATTCTCTACGTCCCGATCGGGCAAGGCTCGGGCATTTGCGGCTGCATCGCGGCGCGCGACCTGCTCGGACTGAAGACCGAGATTATCGGCGTGCAGTCGGCCGCGGCGCCGTCCTACGCGCTGTCGTTTGCTGCGCGCACCGTGGTGAGCACCAACAGCAGCAACACGCTGGCCGACGGCATGGCGACCCGCAATCCCGACGCGGCTGCGCTGGCGATCATGCTCAGAGGGGCCTCGCGCATCGTCCAGGTGACGGATGACGAGATCGCTACCGCGATCCGCGCCTACTGGACCGACACCCACAACCTCGCCGAGGGCGCCGGTGCCGCGCCGCTTGCGGCTGCGCTGCAGGAAAAGACCAGGCTCGCCGGCAAGCGGGTCGGCCTGATCCTGAGCGGCGGCAATATCGATTTCGATCTGTTCCGGACCTGGATCGGGACGGATGCCACGCCGGCCGCCCAGCGGGCGGTGGCGTGAAAAGCATGTAAGGGGACGACCATGAACCAGCCCGCATCCGCCTACTTCCTCGAAGAGCGTCACGATCCCAACGAGACGCACACGCTGTCGGTGCTCGTGCAGAACGAGCCCGGCGTGCTCGCGCGCGTGATCGGGCTGTTCTCCGGCCGCGGCTACAACATCGAAAGCCTTACCGTCTCGGAGACAGAGAGCCAGAAACACCTCTCGCGGATCACGATCGTCACCACGGGCACGCCGATGGTGATCCAGCAGATCAAGCATCAGCTCGACCGCATGATCCCGGTCTACCGCGTCGTCGACATGACGCTGACCGGCAGCTCGATCGAGCGCGAACTTGCGATGGTCAAGGTGAGGGGCGGTGGCGATCACCGCGTCGAGGCGCTGCGGCTGGCGGATGCGTTCCGCGCCCGGGTGATCGACGCCACGACCGAGAGCTTCGTGTTCGAGATCACGGGCAACTCGTCCAAGATCAGTCAGTTCATCGACCTGATGCGCCCGCTGGGGCTGGTCGAGGTGTCACGAACCGGGGTGGCCGCGATCACGCGCGGGCCGGAAGGGATGTGAATCATGTTGGCGCGCGACTGGTACTACACGCAACGGCGGCAGGTCGGTCTCGATACCGCGGTGGCCTCGATCTATGACGTCAGCGAGGACAGCGACGTCCGTGCCCGTCAGGCGCTGGCCATGCTCGGCGCCAAGCCGGGCTGGCGGATCGCCGATATCGGCTGCGGCAACGGCGTGCTGGCGACCGAGGCGGCGCTGATGGGCGCCGAGGTCGACGCCATCGACATCTCGCCGGCGATGATCGGGCTCGCCGAAATCTATGCGCGCGACCGCAAGGCGAAGATCCGGACCCAGCCGGCCGGCCTGTTGTCCTTCGCCTATCAGCCGAATTCCTACGATCTAATCGTCAGCGAGTTCACGCTGCATCATTTGCCCGACTTCTGGAAGGCGGTGGCGCTGTCGCGGATCTTCAACGCGCTGAAGCCCGGCGCGAACTTCTATCTGCGCGACATGGTGTTCGTCAGCATGCCCGACGGCGTCGATCGCGATGTCGAAGGGTGGGCCGATTTCTCGATCAAGAATCACGATTTCGAGCGCGAAAGCGTGATCACCCACATGCGCGACGAATACTCGACCTTCGGCTGGGTGATGGAGCGCATGCTGACCGAGACCGGCTTCACGCTGGTCTCCGTCGATTACCACGCGCCGCTGCACGGTACCTACCTGTTGCGCAAACCGATGCCGGACCAACAAATCTAGATCCCGGCCGTAACGGAAGCAAAAGAAGAACAACAATGAAGCCGGCCGATGTTGGCATCGCCGTCATGGTCGCGGTGATCTGGGGGCTTGCGTTCGTCGCAAGCCGGATCGCGCTCGATGAGTTGCCGCCCGAATTGATGACGGCGCTGCGCTTCGGCATCGCGGCCCTGCCGTGCCTGTTGCTGCGCAAGCCGCGCCAGGTCTCGTGGCCGCTGCTGATCGGAATCAGCCTCACCTTGTTCCTCGGCCAGTTCCTTGCGCAGTCGATCGCAATCGCCCATGGCGTGCCGGTCGGGCTCACCAGCGTGATCGTGCAGAGCCAGGCGCTGTTCACCATCGGCTTTGCCGCGCTATTGTTCGGCGAATTGCCGTCGCGGCCGCAGACCGCCGGCATCGCCATCGCCGCGATCGGCCTGCTGATGATCTGCGGCACTGTCGGCTACGATTTCAGCGTCACCGCCTTTGCCATCCTGATGATCTCGCCGGTCTCGTTCGCAGTCGGAAACCTGCTGCTGCGGCCGGCGCAGGGCGCGCGCATGTTCGACCTGTTCGCATGGCTGTGCCTGTGTGCGGCGGTCCCGTTGTTCGGCCTGTCGCTGCTGACGCTGGGCGCCAAGCCGATCTGGCAGGCGCTGTCGCATCTATCGCCGTCCGGCATTGTCTCCATGCTGTTTGTCGGCGCCATTTCCACCAGCATCGCCTACTGGCTTTGGGGCCGGCTGCTGCGGGATTATCCGGCGGCGCAGGTGGTGCCGTTCGCGCTGCTGGTGCCGTTCGTCGGCTCCGCCGCCTCCAGCGTCGTGTTCGGCGAGAAGTTCGGGCCGCTGCGGCTGGCCGGCATGGTCACTGTCATCGCCGGCATCGCCGTGATGTTGCTGTCGAAGCGGCCAAAAACGCTGCCGAAAGTCGCGTGAGGGCACCATGTCGAATTCGCTGCTGTTCGCCTTTGTCGTGTTCGCGGTCGTGATGTTCTTCACGCCGGGTCCCAACAACATCATGCTGCTGTCGTCGGGGCTGACCTACGGCTTCCGCCGCACCGTGCCGCACATCGTCGGCATCACGGTCGGCTTCGCCTTCATGGTCGGGGCGGTCGGGGTCGGGCTCGGTGCGGTCTTCATCGCCTATCCGGTGCTGCAGACGATCCTGAAATATGGCGGCGTGGCCTATCTGGTCTATCTCGCGGCCGTCATCGCCATGGCCGAGCCGCCCTCGGCGGACAAGGACGACAGGGGCGGCCGCGGCCCGATGACGTTCTGGGGCGCGGCCCTGTTCCAGTGGATCAACGCCAAGGGCTGGGTGATGGTGATCGGCACCATCACGGCCTATGCGGCGATTGCCGCTTTCCCGTGGAACATCGCGATCCAGGTCGGCCTGAGCCTGATCCTGGGGACGGTGTCCTGCGTCGTCTGGGCCTTGTTCGGCACCGCGCTGCGGCCGATCCTGACCTCGCCCCGGGCGATCCGTGCCTTCAACGTAGTCATGGCCATCCTGCTCCTGGCCTCGCTCTACCCGGTCTTCATGGACGCATGATGCCGCACCGCGCCATGCGAGATGGGGGTTTCCCCTGAGGGGAAAAATGCTCTAGACAACGCCGGAAATTTGCGGGCGCCCGGCGGTTCTGACCTTCCGAAAGCCTGATTCATCGGCCGATTTTGGCCCCCTTCAAACGAGGAAACCACGATGCGAGTTTACTACGATCGCGATGCCGACCTGAACCTGATCAAGGGCAAGAAGGTTGTTATCGTCGGCTATGGCAGCCAGGGCCACGCCCATGCGCTGAATCTGAAGGATTCCGGCGTCAAGGAAGTCGCCATTGCGTTGCGCAAGGGCTCGGCCTCGGCCAAGAAGGCGGAAGCCGCCGGCTTCAAGGTGATGGAGGTCGCCGAGGCCGCCAAGTGGGCCGACCTCGTCATGATGCTGACCCCGGACGAACTGCAGGGCGACATCTATCGCGAGCACCTGCACGACAACATGAAGAAGGGCGCGGCGCTCGTGTTCGCCCACGGCCTCAACGTGCACTTCAACCTGCTCGATCCGCGCGCCGACCTCGACGTGCTGATGATCGCGCCGAAGGGCCCCGGCCACACCGTGCGTTCGGAATATCAGCGCGGCGGCGGCGTGCCCTGCCTGATCGCGATCGCCAAGGATTCGTCGGGCAACGCCCATGACCTCGGCCTCAGCTACGCCTCGGCGATCGGCGGCGGCCGCGCCGGCATCATCGAGACCACCTTCAAGGAAGAGTGCGAGACCGACCTGTTCGGCGAGCAGGTTGTGCTCTGCGGCGGCCTGGTCGAGCTGATCAAGGGCGGCTACGAGACGCTGGTCGAGGCCGGCTACGCGCCCGAGATGGCCTATTTCGAGTGCTTGCACGAAGTGAAGCTGATCGTCGACCTGATCTATGAAGGCGGCATCGCCAACATGAACTACTCGATCTCCAACACCGCCGAATACGGTGAATACGTCACCGGTCCGCGCATCGTCACGGCCGAGACCAAGGCGGAGATGAAGCGCGTGCTCGCCGACATCCAGGGCGGCAAGTTCGCCCGCGACTGGATGCTGGAGAACAAGGTCAACCAGACCTCGTTCAAGGCGACCCGCGCCAAGCTCGCCCAGCACCCGATCGAGGAAGTCGGCGCCAAGCTGCGCGACATGATGCCCTGGATCAAGAAGGGCGCGCTGGTCGACAAGACCAAGAACTAAGGCTGACGCGTAGGGTGGGTTAACCGAAGGCGTAACCCACCATTTGCGCCGCGGCGGGAGAAGTGGTGGGTTACGCTTCGCTAACCCACCCTACGCACCGAATCGAAAAGGGTGGGCGCGTTGCCCACCCTTTATTCAGAACGAACGTCAGCGGCAGTTAACCGGCCGCGATCGGCTGCTTCTCGATTCTGTTGTGAAGCTGCCAGAACCGCACGGTGCGCTGCGCGGTCTCCAGCGACAGCCGCCGGTAATCGCGTTGCGCGATCTCGAGCGTTGCGTTGTCGATCGAATGCGGCAGCGGCCGCTTGCGCAGGATGCTTTCGACCGTCGGCCAGTTCAGCCGCGCCGAGCGGCACGGGATCAGGATCAGGTCCGAGCGCAGCCCGAGCATCAGGCGTTCGATCATCGCGATCGGCATGTCGTTGAGCACGGCGAGCGCGACCGTGACCTCGTCGAACTTGCCGGATTCGGCGAATTTGTAGACGGCGGCGTCATCGAGCTCGTTCAGCTGCTTCATCAGCTTGACCAGCTCTTCGGCGATGCCGTAGTTGCGGCGCGGAGCGGCGGCCTCTTCCTGCGCGATGTCGTTCAGTACCTGGCTGATCTCCTCGCGCGCCCTGGGCGACGCGATCGCGAGCAGGCGGGCGCGCACCGTATCCTTGGCGCGCTGCAGCAGGTCGCGCAGCAGCTTGGCTGGAATGTCGATGCGCAGCCCGAGGATCTCGACCAGCTCGTCATCGCCTTCGGCGCGGGCGACGATCGAGGAATAGCCGTTGTCGGAGAACTGCGCGCCGGCGTTGTTGGCGAGCCGCCGGATCACTCTGTCCTCGCCGCGGTCGATGATCACGTCGGTGACGGAAGCGGGCAGGTTTTCCCGCGCCGAGATCGCGAACAGATGATCCTGTCCCTTGCTGCTCGCGATCTCGCGCAGTGCGTCGCTTGAGAGGCGGCTGGAGTGGGTCAGCACTTCGCCCGCGACGCCGATGTCGTCGTCCCAGGCGAGGTGCTGAATCACCTCAAACGGCGCGTAGTCGAGCGGCGCGAGCCGCTTGCTGAGCTCGGCGCGCGCACGCGTCTCGACGCGCGCGACGAGCAGGCAGAGCACGTCGTCGAACACCTTGACCTGTTCATCGTTGAGGCGGTCGCCGTCGTTCAGGAACAGATCGGTGACTTGCCGCAGCGTCTGCACGCGTTTGGCGGATGTTCCGTCCCGGACCGCATCTTCGAGTTCGGCAATAATCGATTGTGACGCCTGTTGCGCCATCGATGGGCAACCTTGTTTTTGTTGAATGACACCTGATCTGCACCATGCAGGGCGCGGTCTTACACGTGCGTTAAGGTGGAACCCGGTGCAAATACGGGTGCATCGCATCCTTAACAGGGCGCGACCGGACACGATGCAATTTGCGCTTTCGACGGAGCCGTCGGAGCTAGAGCTTCGGTTCTGATTGAATCAGAACCGAAGTTCTAGCTTCTTGTTTTGACGCGTTTTCTTCACGCGAACCGGTGCCCACTTCGCTCGAAAGCGCTCTAATGCGCATTAAGGGATTATTTAGGACGACGCACGCCGCGCGACGGCAAAGATGTCGATCGATGCGGCGCGCCCGCGCAATTGGGTCGAGCCGAGCGGCTCGATGACGAAATCCTGCTCCGAAGGCAGCAGGCGAAGCAGCTCGCCCGAGATCAGCAGCGGCCGGCCGGCCTCCTTGCAATGCGCCTGCAGCCGCGCCGTGACGTTCACGGTGTCGCCGAAATAGGCGATCTGTCGCCGCGAGTCCCCGCATTCGCCGATCACGACCGGACCGGCGTGCATTCCGGCCCGAAACGAGGGCACCACGCCGAACTCCTTGCGGTAGTGATCGGCCCGCCTGGCCAGGCGGTCCTCGATCGCGAACACGCAGTCGAGATAGCGCCGCGATGTCTCGTCCGCACCGGCCGGCCATGTCACGATGACCTCGTCGCCGACATAGGCATGCACCTCGCCGCCATGCGCCACGATGGCGCCGTCGATGTCGGAGAAGAAGCGGGTCAGCAACTGCTGCACCCGCAGCTCGCCCATCGCTTCCGCCAGCGAGGTCGAGCCGACCAGGTCGAGAAACAGCAGCACGCGCTCCTCGCGCACCGGCTGGCGGTAGCGTCCGAGCACGACGCTGAGCAGCGTCCGCCCGCCGATCATCCGGACCAGCTCGTAGATCGTCGTGACCGGGATCGACATCAAGAGGCCGACGCCGATGATCTTCAGGAAGGTGTCGCGAATCCACTTCGCCTCGAGCCCATGCCCGTACAGGATGATCTCCAGCACAATCGCGGCGATCGCGACGACGACGGCCAGGATGACGGAGCGGACGATCAACTCGACAATCAGCGGCTGTCGTCGCAGCCAGCTGCCGCGCGCGACCAGATAGAGATGTGTCGCCCAGAGGGTCAGGCTGATGGCGGCGCCCTCGACGGCACTGCGCGCATAGTTCGCGACGGAGGCCTCGTCGGACTCGTCGAAGGCGTAGCGGAACAGCCCGCCGACGAGCAGGCCGAACACGGCCAGAACGATCGCAGGCGTCACCGCGCGCCGCATGGTCCCTCCACATCCATGAAATATCCTGCGCGGATCGGGAAGGCTAGCGGTTGCACGGCGCGGTCGGGGTGAACGGGATACGCTGCAGCGGCACTAATGTATGGTTCGATCGCGGGGATCGATCGGAAAGGGACGGCGGCATGAAAACGGTGTTTAAGCTAAGGCCTCTGATCATGGCCGTTTTCGTCACCGCCCTCGCTTCGGCGGCTCATGCCGGCGACCAGGGCGATCCCGAGCAGTCTTGCGGCGGCAACACCTACCAGATGGTCGAGTGTCTGAAGGCCAAAACCGCGCAATGGGACAAGCGGATGAACGTCGCCTATCAGCAGGCGCTGAAGGATGCCGCCGGCGACAAGCAGCGCGAGCAGCTCCGCACCGCGCAACGGCTGTGGATCCAGTACCGTGACGCCAACTGCCTGTATTACGACCTCGGGGAGGGCACCATCGCCCGCCTCGATGCCGGCGAGTGCATGCGCAGCATGACCGAGACCCGGGCCAAGGAACTGGAGAATCTTGGCCATCAGTGAGCCATGTTCCGGAGTCACGACCGCGGTCATGAGCGACGGAAAAAACCAGGACGAACTGACCCAGCTTGCGGAGGCGGCGCTGCGCGCCCAGCCCGGCTGCGAGACCGCGCGCGTGCCGACGGTCGCCGCGCTGCCCGATGCGCAGATCGGGCGCAACTGGGAGATTCCGAACGTCGTGCTCGGCGACAGTTTGATCAGCGACGTCGATCGCGCGGTGCTGTCGGTTCATCGCCAGCTCGGCCGCAAGTTTCACCTTGTGTGAGGGGACCTGATCCGGTCGTGCCTCAGCTCGCCTGTGCCGGGCGTGGCGCGGGCCGCGCGGCCATGCTGATCATCCTGAGCGCGAACACGACGGCAAGCGGCACCAGGAACAGCGCGTAGAGCGGCATCTCCGGAATCCGCTTGCCGAACGAGACCATGAACTGCAGCTGCAGATAATAGCCGCCGGCCAGGTGCAGCGTGCGCCAGGCGCGCGGACCCAGCATCGCAGCCGTGCGATCGAACGAGGTCGCGGTCAGCGCGATGATGACGACATAGCCGATGCCGCCGAAGACGTACGACACCACCGAGGTCGCGGCCGCGAAGCCTGCCGGATCGAGCACCGCGAACGCGGCGATCGCGACCGCATGGATGGCGTGCGAGGCCGCGAAGGTGACGCCGACATAGCGGCGATTGCGGCGCTGCCAGTGCGTCCAGGCGTTCGGCCAGAGCCGCGCCAGCGCGGCAGCCGAGAAGGCGAGGCAGAACAACAGCAGCGAGGTCCGCGCCGTGAAGCGGATCACCATCCGCACGCCCTCGACCTCGAACTGCCGCATCGCGGCGATCCAGATCGAAAGCCCGATCAGGGTCAGCGTGAGCAGGCCGAACAGCCGCCAGCCCTCGAACCAGTTTCGACCCGTCGCCATATCCCGCCTCCGCTGTTGATGTAATCACCAGTTACATGTCGCGGGTGCGGGAGGTCAATCTGTGTAATCGGTGCTTACATTCACAAGCGGGTGATGCTAGAGGTGCGCCATGCGCCGTCCCGCCAAGAGATCCCCCAGCAGCCAACCTGCCGGACGCCGGTCGTCCAAGCCGCGTCCAGCGCGGGCACCGGCGGCCAAGCCCTACCACCACGGCGACCTCCGCCGGGTCCTGATCGATGCCGCCATGCAACTGGTCGGCGAGGGCGGGCCGGAGGCGGTCAGCGTGCGCGAGGCCGCCCGCCGCGCCGGGGTCTCGCCGGGGGCGCCGTTCCGGCATTTCCCGAGCCGGGACGCCCTGATGAACGCGGTGGCGGAGGAGGCGCAGCGCCGCTTCCGCGCCGAGATCGGGGCGGCGCTGGCCGAGGCGCCGCCGGGCGATCCGCTCGGCCGCTTCCGCTGCCTCGGGATCGCCTATCTGCGCTGGGCGATGAAGAACCCGACCCATTTCGAGATCATCTCCAGCCGCCGCTTCTTCGACCACGACCGCTCGGCTGGCGTCTCCAGCGACAATGCCGAGCTGATCGGCCTGACCGAGCGCACGCTGGCGGAGGCATTTGCGGCCGGTCAGCTCGCAGCGCGCGACCTCAAGCAGGTCCAGATCGCCGGCCGCGCGCTGGTTTATGGCTTTGCGCGGATGCACATCGACGGTCACTTGCCGCGCTGGGGTGTCGGCGAAACGGAGGTCGAACAGATGGCCGCGGCCATCGTCGATCTCTTCATTGCCGGCATCGCGGGGAGCGCGGCACCTGCGGCCAAGGTCTAAGCCGCGCGCTGCCGGCCACGGCACACCCGGGCGGGTAAATTCATTGCGCGTTCATGACGATTCAAATACGGTTTTATGACACGGCGCAGACACCGGCTGTGCGGTGTGCCTCCTGGCCATTGCCAGTCAAGGCCGTGCCATTGCGCCGGGTTTGTATTGCGTCCCGCCCATGGCGCCCGCGCCTCAGCAAAACTCTTCCGTTGCCGCGCTCGCCGGCGGTCTCGTCGCGCTCGGCATCTGGCGCTTGATGGCGGTCGCCGCGCCGCATCTCGGCGCGCTGATCCTGATGCTGCGGACCGAGACCGATTTCGGCTCGCGGTTCTGCTTCCTGCTCACCTGGGGAATTCTCAACTTCCTGTTCATCGCGCTGCTGCGCCGGCCGGCGCTGTCGGGCGCGCTGTCGCTGACGCTGGTCGTGGTGCTGGTGCTGCTGTCGCGGTTCAAGCACGACGTGGTGCAGATGACCGCGAACTTCGTCGACCTGATGGTGATCGACCGCGACACCGCGGCGTTCCTGCTCACGATCTTCCCGAACCTGCGCTGGTCGATCATCGGTGCCGGCCTCGTCACGCTACCCTTGATGTACGCGCTGTGGTGGCTCGATCCGTTCCGCATCCGCCGCCTGCCGGCCGCGGCCGCCTGCCTTGCCTGCACGGCAGCGCTCTCGGGCTATGCCTTCGCCTGGCCCGATGAAGCCTGGCGCGGCTATTACGACGACGGCTATCTGTCGAAATTCGCGCGCTCCGGCGTGACCGCGGTGTCCGACTTCGTCGCCTATGGCTTCATGGAGTCGGATCCAACCGCGAGCGAGCAGCTCAAGGTGCCGCTGGTCGACGCCTGCCATCCCGCCGGGCGGCGGCCGAACATCATCATGATCCATGATGAATCGAGCTTCGACATCCGTGCCGCCTCCGGCATCAAGGTGCCGCCGGGCTATGGCAGCCAGTTCAAGTCCTATGACGGCGTCGAGCGCAAGTTCCTCGCCGAGAGCAATGGCGGGCCGAGCTGGTTCACCGAGTACAACGTGCTTGCGGGATTGTCGTCGCGCTCGTTCGGCCGCTTCTCCTATTTCGTCACCCGCATCGCATCCGGCCGGGTCGCGCGCGGTCTGCCGCTGGCGCTGCGGCGCTGCGGCTACGAGACGCTCTCGCTGTATCCGGCGTTCGGCGCCTTCATGAGCGCGCGCAACTTCCAGACCACGACCGGCATCCAGCAGTTCTACGATGCGCATGATCTGCATGCCAAGGACGTCGAGCCCGACAGCTTCTTCTACGACAAGGCGCTGAAACTGATGGCGGAACAGAAGACATCAGCCACGCCGCTGTTCACCTTCGTCTATCTCGCCGCCAACCATTTCCCGTGGGAGACCAAGTTCCGTCCCGATCTGCTGCCGTCATGGAAGCAGCCGGGCAACACGCCGTCGGTCGACGAATATCTGCGCCGGCAGGCGATGAGCGCCACTGACTACGCCGGCTTCGTCGCGGCGCTGAAGAAGAAGTTCCCGGCGCAGCCGTTCCTGATCGTGCGCTATGGCGATCATCAGCCGGAGTTCTCGCCGCAGCTGCTCGATCCCAAGCTCGACGAGGCCGGCATCGGCAAGAAGCTGATGGATTACGATCCGCGCTACTACGCGACATATTACGCGATCGACGCCGTCAACTTCGAACCGGTGAAGAGCCCGGCGGTGATGGACACGATCGACGCCGCCTATTTGCCGCTGGTGATCCAGGAGGCCGCGGGCATTCCGCTCGATCCGTCGTTCGAGGAGCAGAAGGCCATCATGCTTCGCTGCAACGGCGCGTTCTATTCCTGCAAGGACGGTGCGGAAGCGCGCCGCTTCAACCGCATGTTGATCGACGCCGGGATCATCAAGGGACTTTAGCGATCCTACGATTTTCCCCCGACCTTCTCCCACAGCCAGCGCGCCACGACGTCGGGCGACGATGATGCGTCATTGCCCGACGCGCGCAGGTTGGCCTCGCGCATCTCGGCGATGCCGATCTTGCCGAGCAGCGGCCGCAGCGCGGCCTTGAAGGCCTCGTCGTCGCGCCGCTTTGGCGACAGCAGCACGATCGCGTCATAGGGCGGGATGGCGTGCCTGTCGTCCGCGAGCGTGACCAGGTCGTATTTCGCGATCAGCCCGTCGCTGGTGTAGCCGGCGATGACGTCGACCTCGCCGGAGGCGACGGCGGCGTACATGAAATCCGGCTGCATCTGGCGCTGGGCGCGGAACGTCAGGCCGTAGGCCTTCTGGATGCCGGCCCATTCCGGCCGCGAGAAGAATTCATAGTCGCCGGCGATCGACATCGTCGGGGCGCGCGACGCCAGATCGGCGATCGAATGGATGCCGAGCTGGTCGGCGCGCTTCCTCGGCATCACCAGCGCATAGGCATTCTCGAAGCCGAGCTCGCCGAACAGCGTGATGTCCTGCTTCGCCAGCGTCGTCTTGAGCTCGCCCAGCAGCTCGGCGCGCGGCTTGATATCGGTGTGGTGGAACTGGTTGGCCCACAGCGTGCCGGAATAGTCGATGTAGACATCGATATCCCCCGATGCGAGCGCGTCGAAGATCACGTTGGAGCCGAGACCGGCGCGGGTCGTGGCCGAAAGGCCGGCCGCCTGCAGCCGCTGCGCGATCAATGCCGACAGCACATATTGCTCGGTGAAGGTCTTGGCGCCGACGACGTAGCGCGCCTGCGGACGCGCGATCGCCGGAACCAGCGTTGCCGCGATCAGGGCGGCGATGCCGAGCCCGCCGAGCGCGGTCCGGATCCGGCTGCGGTTGCGCAGGCCGTTCTCGATCAGCGCCAGCAACTGGTCGACGACCAGCGCGAGCACGGCGGCGGCGAAGCAGCCGAACAGCACGAACACCCAGTTCTGGGTCTGCAGGCCGGCGAAGATGTAATTGCCGAGGCTGGTCTGGCCGATTGGCGTCGACAGTGTCGCGGTGCCGATCACCCACACCGCCGCGGTGCGGATGCCTGCCATCATCACCGGCAGAGCCAGCGGCAGCTCGACCATGGTGAGCGATTGCCCCGGCGTCATGCCGACGCCCTGGGCGGCCTCCAGCACCGCGGGATCGACGCCCGACAGTCCGGTGATGGTGTTGCGCAACACCGGCAGCATCGAATAGAGCGCCAGCGCCAGCACGGCGGGCAGGAAGCCGAAGGCGGAAAAGCTGAAGCCGAGCCACGCCGCCGTCAGCGCGGCGAGCGCCAGCAGCAACGGATAGAACAGCGCGAGCAGAGCGAGGCCGGGTACGGTCTGCACGATGCTGGCAAGCCCGAGCAGCGCGGTGCGCAGCACCGGCCGGTTGCGGGCCACGATCGCGAGCGGCAGGCTGATCAGAAGTCCGAGCGCCAGCGCGGCGACGCTGACCCGCACATGATTGCCGAGATAATCGGGCAGGTGGGCAAGCGCCTCGCTCCAGCGCGGATCGGTTGACAGGCTCATGCCGCGCCGTCCCGCGGCAGCAATGCGCCCAGCCGCTCGGCCTGTCGCCGCGGCGTGCGCATGAGTTCGCCGACATAGCCGTCGGTACTGGCCGTGAGCTCAGCCGGCGTGCCCAGCGCAAGCAGCCTGCCGCCACGCATCACCGCGACACGATCGGCAAGCAGCAGCGCCTCGGTCATGTCGTGGGTGATCATGACCGTGGTCAGGCCGAGCTCGCGGTGCAGGGTTCGATAGTCGTCGCCGAGCGCGTCGCGGGTCAGCGGATCGAGCGCGCCGAACGGCTCGTCCATCAGCACGATGCGCGGCTTCGCAGCCAGCGCACGCGCGACGCCGACGCGTTGCCGCTGGCCGCCGGAAAGCTCGTGCGGCAGACGGTCGCGATATTGTGAGCGGTCGAGCCGCACGAGGTCGAGCAGTTCGTCGATCCGCGCCGAGATCTCCGGCTGCGGCCAGCCGAGAAGTTTCGGCGTGATGCCGATATTGCCGGCGACGGTGAGATGCGGAAACAGCCCGCCGCTCTGGAAGACATAGCCGATGCGGCGCCGCAGCAGGATCGGGTCGATGCGACTGACGTCCTCGCCCTCAACGGCGATGTTGCCGCGGTCGGCTTCGATCAGCCGGTTGGCGAGCCGGAGCAGCGTCGTCTTGCCGGAGCCCGAGCCGCCGACAACAGCCAGGAATTCGCCCTCGGCCACGTCAAGCGAGACGTCGTCGACCGCCACCACGCGACCATCGTCAAAACTCTTGCCGACATGCGCGTAGGCAATCAGCGGCGTTGCGGGCATTCCAGTGCAACCTCATGTCTCACCATCGTGAACGACAGTGATAGCCCATAAAACGGACTTTGACTTGAGGCGCAGGCGGCTGCGCCGCGTGGTCCCCGCAGGCTTTTCCAGTCGGGCAACTGAAGTGGATCAGCCCCTTCGGGGGCTGTGAGCATACATCACACTTCGTTCTTGGGTACGTATTTGCCCATGATGCACTTATAACTCTGCAGGTGCCATTCGTGATATGGCCCCTTGGCGAGCCAGTCGGCGATGCCGATTTGCGCATGCACTGCGCAGGCTCCCATGGTGATGCCGGATTGGTCACTGGTGGTAACGACCTTTTCCATACAGAGCTGAGAATTGCAGAGGATGGCGACGAGCGTAACGAGCATGATAGCCTTTATCGGTGGGGTTAACCCGGTCTGTACCGACTCATGCAGGGTTCATGCCACTATCAGCAGCCTTGACGCCGCGACCGGCAAGACCGGGAAAGTACGGCTGGAGCGAATCACCGCGTCCGCCAGCGCGTAGCCGCACGCGCGCAGATACGCTATAGTTGCCGCCCAACTACGACGTGAGATCGGGGCCAGCGAGGGACGTTGCGCGGTCGGGGCTGCATCGATGATGACGTTACCTGAGTTGGCGGCAGGTGCTTTGGAGAAGTTTCTCGCAACGCATGTGAGCCGCACCTTTGGAGCTTCGCAGGCGCGCTTCGGCGAATTGCTGCCGGCCGCCGCTCGCATCGCGCTGGAATGCATCGGCAACAGCGATGCGCTCTATCACAATGTCGAACATACGATGCTGGTCACGCTGGCCGGGCACGACATCATCCGCGGCCGCGCGCTGCACACCCACGTCACCGCCGAGGACTACACCCACACGATCATCGCCTGCCTGACCCACGACATCGGTTATGTACGCGGCCTGCTGAAGGGAGATGGGCCGGACGGCTACGTCATCGATGCCTCCGGCAAGAAGGTGGTGCTGCCGCGCGGCTCGTCGGATGCGGGCCTGATGCCGTATCATGTCGACCGCTCCAAGCTGTACGTGCTTGATAGACTCGAGGCCGTGCTTCCGCTCGATCGCGAGCGCGTCGCGCGCAACATCGAGGGGACGCGCTTTCCGGCGCCCGAAGGCCAGCAATATGACGATGAGGCGGCGATCGTCCGGGCGGCCGATTTCATCGGGCAGCTCGGCGATCCCAACTACATCAGGAAGGCCAACGCGCTCTATCACGAGTTCGAGGAAGTCGGCATCAACCGCCAGCTCGGCTATGAATCGCCGGCCGATATCGTCGACCGCTATCCGCAATTTTACTGGAACATGGTTGCGCCGCACATCCAGGGCGCCATCAACTGCCTGAACATGACGGCAAGCGGCCGCCAGTGGATCGCGAACCTCTACAGCAACGTGTTCCGCGCCGAGCGCGAGGTCACGCTGTCCGGCCCGCAGATCTGACGCCAGGGCCGCGGCCTTTCAGCACGGATCGCCCTGTATTCCCCCATCGGTTGCGGGGCGTCCACATTTAGGCCTGCTTCATCGTTGCACAGTCCGTGGAAATCGGCGACCCTGCGCCATGGACTTCTCCAACGACCGTGTTCTCGACCGTTTCAGCATGATCTCCCGTTTCGCTCAACTGATTGCGACTGCCATCGTCTGCTGGCCTGCGCTCGCTGTTGCCGCCGGCCCGGTCTACGACGTCGATCTCTACGCGCTGATGTCGGGCACCTGCCGCAATGTCACCGTCGCGGGCCGCAGCTATAGCTGCAAGGCGGTGGCCTATTTCCACACCCTGCGCGGCCGTTCCGAATTCACCGTGGTGCTCGACGATCCCGCCGACAAGAGCCACATCATCTCGTTCTCCGGCGAGAGCACCGAGCGCACCCAGGACAATCTGTTCGAGCTTGCGGTCGACCGCATGCTGCTGAAGTCGAGCGACCGCCCGCGCGTCGACGGCCTGCCGGTGCCCCTGGTCGAGATGTCGACGGGCTCTTGCCGCCAGGTCGGAAGCTTCATCACGCGGCAGGTGTCCACCATCACCTGCGCCGCCACCGACCAGAACGGCAAGAAGTACGAACTGAGCTTCGAGTCGGATGGTTCGCCAATGACGCTGCGCCGGTTGCGGCAATCAACGCTGCCGTCGGAACGGCAACGGGCGCGCCAGATCGCGCAGCTCGAATGCCGTCTCAAGGCGCGCGCCGCGCAAGTGCTGCCGCGGGACACGACGGCCTTCATGATCCGCTGTCTCGGCGAAGACGACAGCAAGCCGGCAGACGGCCAGCGATAATGCCCGGCGCTCCGGATCAGGCGTGAGGAGAACGCGATGCGCATGAAATTCACCATCGCCGCAGCCCTTGTCACCGCGGTCGTTGGCGTGTGCATCGCCGGGCCAGCCGCCGCACAAAGGTACGATCCGAACTATCCGGTGTGCATGGAAGTCTATGAGGGCAGGATGACGCCCGAGTACATCGATTGCAGCTTCACATCGCTTCCGCAGTGTCAGGCAACGGCCTCCGGGCGATCGGCGACATGCTCGGTCAATCCCTTCTACAAGGGTCCAAAAACAGCGCCGAAGAAGGGGCAACGCCAACGCACGGAGTAGCACGCCCGGGCACTGGCATATTGTTCGCCCGTGCCGGCCCGCATGGCGGACGCTTCGCCGGTGCTGTTGACACACTCCGGCAGTTGCGTGGAAACCTTCCGGACGACAAGGAGAGACCGATGCGCCTGAAACTGTTCGCGATCGCCGCATGTGCGGTCGCCGCTTTTGGTGGTGTGCTTGCCGGACCTGCCGCCGGGCAGGCCTACGATCCGAACTATCCGGTGTGCATGCATGTCTATGGCGGCCGGTTCGGCGGAAACTACATCGATTGCAGCTTCACCTCGATCCCGCAGTGCCAGGCGGGCGCATCGGGCCGTGGCGCGATGTGCTCGGTGAATCCTTTTTTCGCCCCGCAACCGCCCCCGAAGCGCCGGGCGCATCGCGGACGGCATTATCGCGCTTACTGACGCGGGAGCGCCGTCAGACCGGCACGTTTAGCGCGTCGTAGGTGAACAGCCAGTCATAGCGCTCGCGCACCCGGTCCGGCTGCCATTCGCGCGAGACATAGGCATCGGCGCCTTCGGCGTCAGCGAGCGCCGGATTATGGAAGCGCTTGGCATTCTCGGCTGACTTCACCACGATCGTATTGGTCCGCGCGAGCCGCGCGGTCTGGTAGCGCTGCAGCGCCTCTTCGGGAGGGAAGCGTTCGAGGCAGCGCGCCAGCACCATGCCGTCCTCGATCGCCATGTTGGCGCCCTGGGCGAGGAACGGCAGCGTCGGATGCGCGGCGTCGCCGAGCACGCAGGCGCGTCCGACGACGAATCGGTCGAGCGGATCGCGGCCGAGCAGTGCCCATTTGTAGGGTACATCGAGGTTGTCGATGATGCTGTGGATTTCCGGATTCCAACCGGTAAAGGCGCCGCTGCAGGCCTCGCGCGTGCCGCGTTCGGTCCACGACTCCACAGACCAGCTCTCGCCCTCGAAAATGCCGACGAAGTTCAACAGCTCGCCACCGCGCACCGGATAGGTGATGACGTGGCCGCCGGGACCGACCCAGTTGGTGCCGACGTCGCGCCTGAGGCGTGCCGGCAGCCGTGCCATCGGCACCAGGCCGCGCCAGGCGGCGACGCCCGAGAAGAACGGTTTTGTGTTGCCGCCGATCTGCCGGCGGATTTCCGAGTGCACGCCGTCGGCGCCGACCAGCACGCCGCCGCGGTGCTGTTCGCCATTGGCGAGACGCAGCCAGATGCCGTCGCCGTCCTCGTCAAAACCGGCGCAGCGGCTGTCGAGATGCAGCCTGCCAGGCGCGCGTGCGTTGAACGCGTCAACCAGCACGCGGTGAAAGTCGCCGCGATGCACCATCCAGTAGGGCGCGCCATAGATCGCGCGCGAGGAGGCGCCGAGATCGAACAGCTTCCAGGTCCGCCCGGTGCTGAACAGCCTGATCTCCTTGCCGGAGGGCTCGCAGGCGATCGCCTGCATCTCCCGTTCGAGGCCGAGCGCAATCAGGACGCTGGTGCCGTTGGCGCTGAGCTGGACGCCGGCGCCGAGCTCGCGCAGCTCGGACGCCTGCTCGAAAATCTCGACCTCAATGCCTCGCTGCAGCAGCGCCAATCCTGCGACGAGGCCGCCGATCCCGGCGCCGGCAATCAGGACTTTTGGTGTGCGTTGTTCACTCACGCTCTATGCCGCCGTTATCTGCGCGTGATCAGGAAGTCGTCGGTGAATTCGCCGCGCGACAGCTTGACCGGAATCTCGCCCTCGCTGCCGATCTCGACGATTTCCGAGCCGGACTTGTTATCCTCAGGCGTCAGCAGCTCGATGCGCTCGGCGATCCGCTGCGCCTGCCAATCCGTCAGCTTCCAGGCAAAGCGGCCACCGAGATCGCGCATGCCGAATTCGTCGTCGGCCGGGGCCAGCACCAGCGCGTTGCGCGAGACGGCACCGGGAATCCGCTCCGCCACGGCAATGGTTTGCGGGCTCTCGGCAAAGCGCCGCAACAGTTTTGCCAGCGCGGCGAGATCGGCGGCTTCGCCGAGGAACAGGAACAGCGGATGGAAATCGCTCGGCATGTATTCAAAGCGCAGCATGATCGATTATCCGTTGGCCGGAGCTACTCGCTGAGTACCTTGATGACATCCTGGGCGTGGCACAGCTCCACCATGCCGACGTCGCCGGGACGGGCAGGGGAGTCCAGATAGCGCACCTGCAGCCACTGCCCATCGTCCATGTTCTCCACCACCTCGGCGACGACGCCGGCCTCTAACTTGAGCCGCGTCCCGACCTTGATCGCCGTCACGTCAATCATCGCTTCCCTTGCTTTCCTTGGCCTCGCTCAGAAGAACGTGGTGAGATTCTTGGCCAGCAGGATGTTCTGTTCAAGCAATATCTCGCGCCTTGCGATCTTCCAGCCAAGGTCGGTCAGGCGCAGCGTGTCGTTGCGGCGGCCGACGAAGATGTAGGTCTCGTACTCGACGCGGTTCTGGTAGACGAGGAAGCGGCTCGCGACATCGAGCTCGCGCGCCGCATCGATATCCGGCCGCGCGCCCTTGATCTGCACATTGCTGACCATGTGGGTGATCCGCGACAGCGGCTCCTCGGCATAATGCACGCCGGTCAGGATCTGCTCGACCCGCTTGGTCAATGTCCACTTGTCCTCGTCGAACCAGCTGATGCCTTCGCCGCGTCTGGTGTTCTCGCGCGCGGCCTGCTGGCCGAATTTCACATTGCGCCGGATCGGCATGAAATAGCTGATGTCTTCGGTGAGCAGATCGAGCCAGTCGCGGAAGCGCCGGTCATCGAGCAGGTCGGCCTCGCGGTAGTAGAAATCCTCGACATCGGCCTTCAGCCGGTAGTAGGCCGCCGAACGTTCGATCGTGGCGTTCGAAGCCTGCGCTTGTCTGTCCTGATCCTGAACGGTTGTCGTCATCGGTATCTCCTCATCAGGCATCGCTGACTTGTCAGGACGCCGGCTTGGGCGGGATCGGCCCGCCCTGCTGGGCGAAGCAGCCGACATCGATCACGGTGCCGGACAGCGTCTCGGCATCCGGCGACAGCAGGAACGCCACCACATTAGCGATGTCGTCACCGGCGGCGACGCGGCCCGCGGCGGTGCCCGACGCGCCCTTGCCGAAGCGCGCCGCATCGCCGCCGGCACGGCCGAGGCTCATGCCGCTGACGATCCCACCGCCTCCGGGGATGACGGTGTTGACGCGGATGCGCTGGTGGAAGAAGTCGTAGGCCATCGCCGCGCTGAGCGCGACAACGCCGCCCTTGCTCGCGCTGTAGACCGCCATGTTCGGCTTGCCCCAGCCGGCGCCGGATCCGATGTTGACGATCGAGCCGCCGCCTTGCGCGATCATGTGGGGGATCGCGGCGCGGCTGGTCAGATACGGTCCCTTCAGGTTGACAGCGATGATGCGATCGAACAGCGCCTCGTCGGTGTCGAGCACGGTGCCGAGCGGGCCGATCGCCGCGTTGTTGACGACGCCGTCGATGCGGCCGAACCGCGTCATGGCGTGCGCGACCACCCGCGCGACGTCGCGAGTCTGCGACACATCGGCTTCCATCAGTTCGGCCGAGAGGCCCTCGCGATCCAGCTCCTCGCGCAGGGCCGGAATGGCGTTCTGCGCGGTGCTGGAGACCTGCGGCGCCTCGAGGCCGAACGCCACCACTGCATGGCCGCGCCTGGCGAGGCCGAGCGTGATGGCGCGGCCGATGCCGAAGGTGCCGCCGCTGACGAGGACGGTTTTTCGGGGCGCGGTCATTCTGCGGCCTGCCGGTTGCTTGCGGGCGATCCAAGCAGCTCATGCCAATCGCCGCCCTGCATGTAGGTGGTCCAGCGGCGGTAGAAGCCGCGTGCAATCTGCTCGGTGACTTGGGTCGAGACATCGCCGCCGAGCGGATGGTCGCTCGTGTAGGCGCCCATCGATTGCTGATAGTTGAACGGGTAGCGCCGCGCGACCGTGCCGGTGCTCGCGGCGGTGGCATAGAGCCAGTTCTCCATGTCGTCCTGCTCGGTCATGCCGGCCGGGCCGGAGTAGCGCATGTAGTAGTGGCGCAGATAGTCCTTGGCTTCCTGCGGCGCGTCCTTGTCGACCAGGAAGAAGCGCCAGCCTTCGGTCGAGGTCGGGCTGTGCGGATGCCAGGTGCACAATCCGCGCGGCTGGCGGCCGTGATAGGACGTGTTGGGGAAGATCGTGCCGACGAACGGCAGCAGCCGCGCGCCTTCGCCGAGCCGCCGCTTGCGCTCCTCGAAGCAGTGCCGGAAGTATTTTTCCAGGATCGGATTGTCGAGGAAGGACTCGGTATATTCGTTGGCCTCCGGCTGGATCGCGCTGTGCACGCCATGGCCTTCCGGAAAGCTGATCCAGACGTGCTGCGCTTTCTCCAGCTCGTCGTCGCGGCGGCCCTTCTTGCCGGCGGCGGCGCTCGGGCCGATGCCGATCAGGTCGACCGAGCGGTGGCTCGGATTGTGATAGGTGTCGCCGAGGAAATTCTCGGCGGCGAATTTCCAGTTGGCGGGGAACACCCATTTGTGGACGCCGATCACCTCGGAGCCGCCCTCGCGGCCGTCGCGGCAATCGAGCGCCTGGTCGAGATGGATCCTGGCGTCGCCGAGATAGGTGATGAAGTCGGGCGCATCCTTGTCCCAGGTTGCCCAGATCGAGCCCTTGTAGTTGCAGAGCTTCGCCACCGAGACCAGCGAATTGGCCTCGCGGTCGAGCACGCCGTCATAGAGCGTCCGGTGCAGCGGAACGCCTTGCAGCTTGCCGTCGGTGGTGTAGGTCCAGCTGTGATAGGGGCAGGTGAACAGCGACGTGTTGCCCTGCTCGTAGCGGCACACCTTCATGCCGCGGTGCCGGCACGAATTCAGGAAGACGTGGATCTCGCCTTTCTTGTCGCGGCATAGGATGACCGACTCCTCACCCATCCGCGAGGTGTAGAAATCGCCGGGATTGGGCACCAGGCTCTCGTGACCGACCAGGAGCCAGGCGCGGGTGAAGACCTTGTCGAGCTCCTGCCGGTAGATATCGGCGTCCACGAAGATCTCGCGGCTGATGAAGCCACCCTTGACGTCAACAAGCTCTTTGAAATCGTTGCGAAGCGGCATCGGCTTCTCCTTGTCTGGTTTGCGCGACGCTGCGTCGCGGCGAATGATGGTGCGTCCTATTTGTCGAGCTTGCAGCCGCCGGTGCCTTCGGGGCGAAACGCCTTGTCGCCGGGGATGACCGCGATCTTCTGGTAGTAGTCCCAGGGATATTTGCTCTCGTCCGGCTTCTTCACGCGGTAGAGCGAGAGGTCGTAGACGACGCGGCCGTCTTTACGGATGTGCGCGGGGCGGCCGAAGAAATCCACCGGCAGCTTGCGCATCTCGGCATTCACCGCCTTCGCCTCGTCGCTGCCGCCGGCCTCGATCGCCTTCAGGTAATGGCGCACGGCGGCATAGGTCGCCGCCTGCAGCTTGGTCGGCTCGCGCTTCTCGATCGCGATGAAGCGTTTGGCGAAGGCGCGGGTGCCGTCGTCGTCATCCCAGTAATATTGTGATGCGATGTACATGCCCTGCGCGTCGCGCAGGCCGATCGAGTGGACGTCGGAGATGAAGGTCAGCATGCCGACGATGGTCTGGCCGCCCTGTTGCAGGCCGAATTCGTGGGTCTGCTTGACCGCGTTGACGGTGTCGGCGCCGGTGCCGGCCAGCGCCACCACCTTGGCGCCGGAGTTTTGGGCGGCCAGCAGGAAGGACGAGAAGTCGGTGGTGTTGAACGGATAGCGCACTGCGCCGAGCACCTTGCCGCCGGCATCGGTGACAGCACGTGAGGCGTCCTTCACCATCGCGGTGCCGAACGAATAGTCGACCGCGACGAAGAACCATTCCTTGCCGACGCGGCGGCCCAACTCGCCGACCAGGCCGGCCGACAGGGCGTAGGTGTCGTCGGCCCAATGCGTGATGACGGGCGAGCATTTGTCGCCGGTGAGGTCCGAGGTCGCTGCGCCCGAGACCAGGGCAGTCCGGTTGCTCTGCGTCGCGAGCCCGGCGACCGCGAGGCCGACCGAGCTCACCGCAAGGTCGGTCACCGCGTCGACATGCTCGACATCAAACCACTGCCGCGCGATCCCAACCGCGACATCAGGCTTGTTCTGGTGATCGGCCGAGATGATCTCGATCGGCTTGCCCAGCACCTTGTTGTGAAAATCCTCAGCGGCAAGCTTGGCGGCCGTCACCGAACCGGGCCCGCCGAGATCGCGGCCGCTGCCGTAGTCGCCCAGCACCGCAATCCGCACCACGCCATCCGAGATGCCCGAACCGTCGGGCGCGGCCTGCGCCAGCGGCGTCGAGAGCATCAGCGTGGCGATCGTAGCGGCGGCCCATCTGCGCGAGGCGTCTGTCTGAGGCAATTCCAATCCTCCCGTCCACTTCTGCTATGTCCATGTAGTGGACATTATTCTCATAATTTGAGATAGTATCCGCGCGGGCCCATTGGTCAAGCGCGCTGGATGCAGCGCGCCCTGCCAAATTTGCGGATGTGGACGATGGCGAAGAAACCGAAGGCGGAAGCCCAAGGCACGGAACGGGACACCGAGCAGGGCGCGTCAGGCGTCCGGGCAGTCGATCGCGCGATCGCGATCCTGCAATGCTTCACGCCCGATCAGCCGGCGATGAGCGTGATTGATATCCAGAAGCGCGTCGGGCTGAGCCGGCCGACACTCTATCGCCTGCTGCAGACGCTGGCGCAGCGCGACCTGATCCAGGCCGAAGGCGATCCGCAGCGCTTCCGGCTGTCGCACGGCGTGATGAAGCTGTCCCATGTCTGGCTGAAGGGGCTCGAAGTCGTCGCGGTCGCACGTCCGGTTGTCGAAGGCTTGCGCGAGGCCACCGGCGAGACCGCGGCGCTGTTCCGCATGCAGGAGGATCGCGGCATCTGCATCCTCGAATGCGAGAGCCGTCACGTGCTCTCGATCAGCCGCGGCGTCGGCGACAGTTCGAGCCTGACCCGGGGCTCGACCGGCAAAGCGATGCTGGCCTTCATGGACCCGTCGCGGCAGGCCGCACTCCTCGCCACCGTCCCGAAGAGTGCCGACCGTGCGCGGCTGGAGGAAGCCTTGGCATTTGCCCGGCGCAACGGCTATGCGACCAGCCACAGCGAGATCTTCGCCGGCACGGTCGCGGTCTCCGCGCCGTGTTTCGATCACCGCGGCAGCGTCGTCGGCTCGGTCGGTCTCTACGGGCCGAGCGCGCGCATCGACGAGCAGAAGCTGCTGGAATTTTCCAGGCTGGTCCGCGCGGCGGGCCGGCAGATTTCAGTCCTGCTGGGATTTCAGGACGGCGCGCCCATCGCATAGGGCTTCAGCACCGCATAGAGCATGTCGTGCGTCGGCGTCGCCACGCCGAGCTTGCGGCCGAGTTCGACCACCTTGCCGTTCAGCCAGGGCAGTTCGAGCCGGTTGCCGCGCTCGAGGTCGAGCGCCATCGAGGCCTTCATGGCGGGCGGCGCGTGCCCGATGAAGGCGAGCACCTTCTCCAGCGTATCCGGCGGCAGCTTGACGCCGCTGGCGCGGGCGACGGCGATTGTCTCCTCGCAGGCCGACACGAAGAACGGGCGCAAATCGGGATCGTCGCGCAGCCTGCCGATCGGCAGCCGCGTGACCGCGGTCATGCCGGCATTGGTGGCGAGGCCTACGAACTTCATCCAGAGTTCGGTGTTGATCGCTTCGCTCAGCGTCGCATCGAAGCCGGCCTTCAGGCAGAGCTCGAGCAGCGCCTTGCTGCGCGGCGTGATGCGGCCGTCGAGCTCGCCGAAGATCATGCGCATGAAGGTGCCGACCTGGTTGATCACGCCGGGCTTGATGATCGAGGCTGAGATCTGCGCCACGCCGCCCATCACGGCGTTAGGTCCGAGGATCGGGATCAGCCGGTCGGGCGCGTCGATGCCGTTCTGCAGCGGGATCACGGCGGTGTCGGGACCGACCATCGGCTTGATGTGCGCCCCGGCGCTTTCGACGTCCCACAGCTTGACGCAGAACAGTACGATATCGACCGGGCCGACGCTTGCCGGATCGTCGGTCGCCTGGGTCGGGACCAGGTGGGTCTCGCCGCGGCCGCCCTGAACCTTCAGTCCCTCGCTCCGCATCGCGGCCAGATGGGCGCCGCGCGCGATAAAGGTGACGTCAGCGCCGGCATGCGCGAGCGCCGCACCAAAGCCACCGCCGACACCTCCGGCGCCTACCACTGCGATCCGCATGTTTTTCTCCTTGTCCATCGCGTTGGCCCGTAGCCTCGGCGATGTCGGCGCAATGCGCAACCCGTTCTGCCTGAAAACCGCGTGACCGCAGCCTCGTCTGCCTGCGCCATCTTCCTCCGTTGAACTTGTCCGCTCGACCCGCTAAGCCATCCCCGAACGTTTGGGAGGAATGCGGTGGCGATGGCGGAGCCGACGGCAGTCGCGCTTGACGGTGCGACGGTGGCGTTTCGGTTGGCGGATGGACGCGTCTATACCGCGGTCGAGCAGGCCAATCTTGCGGTGGCGCATGGCGAGTTCGTCGCCATTGTCGGTCCGACCGGATGCGGAAAGTCGACGCTGCTCAACGTCACCGCGGGGCTCTTGAAACCAGCCGCTGGATCAGCGCGGATCTTCGACAAGCCACTGGGCGGCCTCAACCGCGACGCCGGCTACCTGTTCCAGGCCGATGCGTTATTCCCCTGGAAGACCGCGATCGACAATGTCGCGATCGGGCTCGAGATCTCCGGCACGCCGCGCCCCGAGGCGCTCGCGCGCGCGCAGAAATGGCTCGTAGCGGTCGGGCTCGGCGCCTTTGCGGGCCGTTATCCGCACATGCTGTCGGGCGGCCAGCGCAAGCGCGTCGCGCTGGCGCAGGTGCTGATCCGCGATCCGAAGATCCTGCTGATGGACGAGCCGTTCGGCCCGCTTGACGCCCAGACCCGGCAGATCATGGGAAATCTGCTGCTGGAATTGTGGAGCGCCGACCGCAAGGCGGTGCTGTTCGTCACCCACGATCTCGAGGAGGCGATCGCGCTGGCCGATCGCGTCGTGATCATGTCGGCAGGTCCTTCCGCACGCATCATCGGCGACTGGCGCATCACGCTGCCGCGGCCGCGCGATATCTCTGAAGTCAGGATGGAGAAGGATTTCCATGCCCTGCACCGCGAGATTTGGGGCGTGCTGAAGGACGAGGTGATGAAGGGCTATGTCCAGTCGACGCAGGCGGGGGCCGCTTGATGTCGCGCGTCACGCTATTGTTCCTGCAGGTTCTGGTCGCCGTCGTCACGCTGGCGCTGTGGCAGTTCTTTGCCACCGTGTCGGTGTTCGGCAAGGTGTTGCTGCCGCCGTTCTTCTTCTCCAATCCGGTCGACGTCTTCACCCAGATTGTAAAATGGTTCTCGAGCGGGGTGATCTGGAAGCATCTCGCGATCACGCTGTGGGAATCGATCCTCGCCTTCGTGATCGGCTCGGCCGGCGGCATCCTGGTCGGCTTCTGGTTCGCGCGGCAGCCGCGCGTCGCCGCGGTGTTCGATCCCTATGTGAAGATGGTCAACGCGCTGCCGCGCGTCGTGCTGGCGCCGATCTTCGCGTTGTGGTTCGGGCTCGGCGTCTCGTCCAAGGTCGCTCTCGGCGTGACGCTCGTGTTCTTCATCGTGTTCTTCAACGTCTATCAGGGCGTCAAGGAAGTGCCGACCACGGTGCTCGACAATGGCCGCATGCTCGGCATGAACGAGCGGCAGCTGATGCGCCACGTCTACTGGCCGTCGGCGCTGTCCTGGATGTTCTCCTCGCTGCACACGTCGGTCGGCTTCGCGGTGGTCGGCGCCGTGGTCGGCGAATATCTCGGCTCCGCGGCTGGCCTCGGCTATCTGATCCAGCAGGCCGAGGGCGTGTTCGACGTCGCCGGCGTGTTCGCCGGCATGTTCGTGCTGTCGGCCTTCGTCATCCTGATCGACATGGCGGTGACGGCGGTGGAGAAGCGGCTTCTGGTTTGGCGGCCGACGGCGGTATCGCGGGACTAACCGTCATTGCAATCAAAGAGGCCGCCAACGAAGGCGGCCTCTACGCGTTCTGAGTCCGAAACCGTCAGGTCTTGTATCCCTGGCTGTGGCACCACCACGAAATGCCGTTGGTATCGTGGCCAAACTTCAGAAAGGATTCCCTACATTCGTTGAAGTTGTGGAAACGTTTGACGCCCTCTGGCCAGCAAACGACCGGCGTAGGATTGGGCCAGCTACTGGAGACGGAGCAGGCTGCTCCCGAGGTTGCCTGCCTAGCGGGGGCGGGTATGTTCTCAGCATTTGCGGGGGCAATCGACAAGATCGCGACAGCTAGGCCCGCGAGGAGTAACGAGGCTTTCATGGCTATCTTCTCCCAAATCCCACCGTTGGGTCGGTGGTGGGGCGACTATACCTGAGGTCGTGTCAGAGCGGTAACTCAATTCGCGTTTCGCTTTGTAAAAGGCAGCGACGATCATGTCCGTTAGCCTGCCGCGTGCGCTTGAAAAGATCTGAGCTACTCATCGGTGCGGCTGCTCGGCCGTGACAGGCCAGTTATTGCGTTTCAAGCGATAGAGCGCCTGTCGCCGGAGCGGGTCTGATTCCTTGACACGCGGATGGTCAAAATCGTCGGCCGGCTTGTGCGACATCCCCAATCTGGACATGACGCGAAGAGAGCGCGTGTTGTGGACGCTCGCATGCGCGACAATCTCGGGTAAACCCAGCTCTCGGAAGCCAAATTCAAGCGCCTTGTGACCTGCCTCGGTGGCGAGCCCCTGTCCCCAAAATGCGCGTGGCAGGCGCCAGCCGATTTCCACAGCAGGCGTGAACTGAGCCGTGAAATTGACAACCAGCAATCCGACCGCGCCAACAAATTCTCCGGAGGAGCTCAGTTCCACGGCCCACATGCAGAACCCATGGATTGATTGATGCTCGATCTGGAAATCAACCCAGGCATCGCTCGACTTTCGTGTCGGGAGGGGGCGCAGATGCTGCATGACGGCGGAGTCCGCTGACATCTCCGCAAATCGAGCCTTATCGGCCTCTTGCCATGTTCGCAACGTCAGTCGGTGCGAGAACAGTCTCATTCAATCGACCCAATGACGGTCGCAATCCAGTTCGAGTCTATCCCGGCGGCACGAGCTTGGCGAGCGCGCGTCGATCACGCGCGCTCGTGCGCTGGCGCGGCGTCCATCAGCCCGCGGATCTTTTCCGTCACCTCCGGGTCGATCGGATTGTAGACGATCATGCTGAGGTCAGGCCGGCCATCAACCGCGAACGCCGAATATTCGAACTTGACCGGCCCCAGGATCGGGTGCCGGAGCTGCTTGATGCCTTCGCCATGGGTTCGCACGTCGTTGTCGCGCCACAGCGCCGCGAATTCGGGGCTCAGCCGGCAGAGCTCATCGACGAACGGTTGCACCTCGGCGGCAGCTCCGGCGCGGGCGGCGTCCACCCTGAAGGCGCCGACGACGAAGCGCGCCACGCTTGCCCAATCGTGCTGCGCGGCGCGGACGCGCGGATCGAGGAACATGAAGCGCAACACGTTGCGCTCGCGCGGCGGCAGCGATCCATAGTCCGTCAGCATCACGGTCGCCGCCCGGTTCCAGGCGACGATGTCCCATGTCGCGGTCCTGATCACGGCGGGGCTCGGCAGCAACGCGTCGAGCACGCGTTGCAGCCGCGGCGTCACACCTTCGCTTCGGTGGTAGCGCACCTCGGGTGTGCGGCCGAGGCCGAGCAGGAACAGATGCTCGCGCTCGACATCGGTCAGCATCAGCGCCCGCGCGATGCGGTCGAGCACGTCGGCCGACGGCGCGCCGCCGCGGCCCTGTTCGAGCCACGTGTACCAGGTCGCTGAGATGTTGGCGCGCTGCGCCACTTCCTCGCGGCGCAGGCCCGGCGTGCGCCGCCGCTCCGGCGGAAAGCCGAACGTCGCAGGATCGAGCTTGCTGCGGCGGTCCTTCAGATAGGCGCCGAGCAGGTTGTCATGCAGCTTCTCATGCAGATTCCCTTGGGTGCGCGGCTCGCTCATCGTGTTAGCCATTATACCATGATAAAGTCACTACTTTACCACGATAGCGCGGTGACCCCAATTTGTCTCCAGCAAAACCTGGAGGCTTGCTGATGCGCGTGTTTGTTACTGGAGCGACCGGCTGGGTCGGCTCGGCCGTCACTGACGATCTGATTGCCGCCGGCCATCAGGTGCTCGGCATGACCCGTTCCGACAAGGGAGCGGAAGCGCTCGCCGCCGCCGGCGCCGAGGTTCACTACGGAACGCTGGAGGATCTCGATAGCCTCAGAAGCGGCGCCGCGCAGGCGGATGCGGTGATCCACTGCGCCTTCAACCACGATTTTTCGAAGTTCGCAGAGAACTCCGAGGATGACCGGCGCGCGATCGAGACGCTCGGCGCCATGCTCGAAGGCTCGAACCGTCCGCTGATCACGACGTCGGGCGTTGCGACCATGGCGCCGGGCCGCGTTGCCACCGAGGAGGACGCGCCGCATCCGCCTTCGCCCGCACTGCCGCGCATGACCGAAGCGGCCACAACAGCGGTGGCGGCGCGCGGTGTGCGCGCCACCGTCATCCGGCTTGCGCCGTCCGTGCATGGCCATGGCGATCACGGCTTCGTGCCGCGCCTCATCGCCATTGCGCGCGAGAAGGGGGTCTCCGGCTATGTCGGCGAAGGGCTCAATCGCTGGCCGGGCGTGCATCGTCTTGATGCGGCCCGGCTCTATCGTCTCGCGCTCGAGCGCGGCGTCGAGGGCGGCCCGTTCCATGCGATCGCCGACGAGGGCGTGCCGTTCAGGGCAATCGCCGAGGTGATCGCGCGGCGCCTGAACATTCCCCTGGTGTCGAAGTCGCCGGAGGAAGCGGTCGCGCATTTCGGCTTTTTGGGCAGGTTCGCCGGTGCCGACGTGCCAGCCTCGAGTGCGCGGACGCGGTCACGGCTCGACTGGCAGCCGCAGCAGCCCGGGCTGATCGCCGACATCGATCATCCCGCGTACTTCGCGCAGGAGGCTTAGCGAAGCGTAACCCGCCGATGCCGCGCAATGAAGATGGTGGGTTACGGCTTCGCCTAACCCACCCTACGCAGCGGCTCAGAGCGGGAAGCACCGCATATAGGCCGCAAACAATGTCTCATCGCTGTGGCTCACCAACTCTGCGGCGATCGCATCGGCAAGCGCAAGGTCGCGGTTTTGCACGCCCAGCCATGCCTTTGTATCGGCGGTGATCAGCAAGCCAGCCTCTCCCACATGCCGTCCCGGCACCACTTTAAGATCCTTGCCCTTGATCGTGACCGTCATATCCAGCGCGCTTGCCCCGGTGAAGCGCAGGTGCGTCACGAGGTCCAGGCCGCGCGCCCTGCCGCGCTGAAATCCGAGCGACAGCGAGAAGATGTAGGCCTGGATGCTGCCGGTATGGCGGCCGGACGTGACATGCTGAACCTTCTTGTGCGGAAAGCGTCGCGTCACCGTGTCCTCGGCGTCGGTATCCGGGATCACATAGACGAACTCATCCTTGTCGATCAGCGGCTGCACGACGTCAGCGAAATGGCCGTCGCGATCGCTGAGGAAAGGTCCGATCACGTTTTCACCGGCCGGACAGGCCGAGATGCAATAGGCCGCTTTGTAGCCCGGCTTGAACGACAGCGATTGCCAGACATTCAGCGTCTCGGTGCGGGGAACGCGGGCGCGATAATCCCTTGCGTCCTTTGCATCCGCGACCTTCTCCACCCACTGCGCGAAGTTGCCGAGAAAGTCGTGATAATTGTGGGTGTGGCAGGACAGGAAATCGAAGCCGCCGTCCGGCTTGATGGCACCGACCGGGCAGGCGGCCACGCACAATTTGCACTCGAGGCAGGGATTGTAGTCGATCGGCTGGTCGTAGGCATCCGCCTCGCATCCGAGCAGGATGGTGCCGAGCAGGACGAAGCTGCCGAATTTCGGATGGATGACGCTGCGGTGGATTCCCATGCGTCCCAAACCGGCTTCGACCGCGATCGGCTTGTGCTGGACCATCATGATCCTGGGCAGGTCCATCTCCATCGGGAAGGCGGCGACCGAGTTGCAGGAGGGGATGCCGTGCTCGTCGAGCGCGCGAACGATCGCGCGTGCGGTCTCGTTGACGTGATCGTAGGTGCTGTGGAATTCCTCGTTGGCGACCGAGCGGGAAGGCGAGCGCACCGGCTCGCGGTTCATGTGGCAGGCGATCGCGAGCAGCGAGCGCGTCCGGCCGTAGACCTTTCGGATGAAGTCGCGTTGCGGCGCGATCGCCGCCCGGTCGAACTCGATGATGCCGACATCGTCGGCGCCGCACTCCCGCGCGATCCGCTTGATGAGTTCCGAAGAAACCGGGACGTCGTGGACGTGCTGGCTGCCGCGAGCGCGCACAGCCCTGACCGTGGGGTGATCGTCCAGGCTCATGGTTCCGGCTCTCTATAAAATGACGATCATCATATTGTTAAGCGGCCGGACCAGAGGCAAGTGAATTATCTGTTGGGGGTCATGTGATGGAACCGGCCTTTTGGCCCGTGACGATCGTCATTGCGAGGAGCGAAGCGACGAAGCAATCCATCGGTCCGCATATAAGGAGAGATGGATTGCTTCGCTTCGCTCGCAATGACGTGAAGAGGGCTGCTGTCAGTCCAACAGCTTGGTATCATCCGGCGCCTGCGGCGGCGTCTTGATCGCGATCGACTTGATGGCGCGGCCGTCCGGCCTGTTGCCGCCATGCGGCGTGCCCTTCGGGATCACGATCAAATCGCCCGGCATCACCGTCACTTCCTTGTCGCCGAGCCAGATCGTGCCGGTGCCTTCGAGCACGAATTGCATCTCGTTGGTGTTGGGGTGCAGGTGCTTCGGCACGTTGCCGTCCTGGATCGAGACAGTGGCGCCGTCGGCCGAGACGAACATCTTGGAGCGGAAGCCGACCTTGTTGGCGTCGCCGAGCTTGTCGCCCTCCATCTCGCCGGTGTGGATGACCTGCGCCGTGATGCTCTCGGCAGCGAGCGCCGGCCGCAGCACATGGGTGACGCCACAGCCGGCGGCGAAGGCGGCGCCGATCGACAGCGCGGTTGCAATCCGATTCATGAAGACCTCCCTTGGTGTTTCCCTTGAACTATTCTTGATGTTTCGCTTGGTGCTTCTTCGGCGTTTCCTTGTATCCGCGATGCTATGCCGCCGCCGCCGGCTTGACCAGTTGTCGGAAAGTCGCCTTCTCAAGCCGCGCCGGCTCCTCTATCTTGCCGGCCGGTCGAACGGAGGACGTCATGAACAAACTGCTTGGCAAGCTTGCCGGAACGCTGCTGGCGCTGACCCTGTCCACGGGCCTTGCCGCGGCGCAAAGCAAGATCACCATCGCGGTCGGGGGCGGCGCCTGCCTGTGCTATCTGCCCACCGTGCTGGCCAAGCAGCTTGGCGAATATGACAAGGCCGGCCTTGCAGTCGAGCTGGTCGACCTCAAGGGCGGTTCGGATGCGCTGAGGGCCGTGCTCGGCGGCAGCGCCGATGTCGTCTCCGGCTATTTCGACCATTGCGTCAATATCGCCGCCAAGAAGCAGGAGATGCAGGCGTTCGTGGTCTATGACCGCTATCCCGGCCTCGTGCTGGTGGTCTCGCCGAAGCACACCGGCGAGATCAGTTCGATCAAGGATCTCGCCGGCAAGAAGGTCGGCGTCAGCGCGCCGGGCTCCTCGACCGACTTCTTCCTGAAATATCTGCTGAAGAAGAACGGCCTCGATCCAGCGGGTACCGCCGTGATCGGCGTCGGCCTCGGCGCGACTGCAGTGGCCGCGATGGAGCAGGGCCAGATCGATGCCGCCGTGATGCTCGATCCCTCCGTCACCGTGCTGCAAGGCAGCCACGCCGACCTCAAGATCCTCAGCGACACCCGCACCCAGCACGACACGCTGGCGGTGTTCGGCGGCGAATATCCCGGCGGCGCGCTCTATTCGACCACCGCCTGGGTCAACGGCCACGAGAAGGAGGTGCAGGCGCTGACCGATGCGATCATGGCGACGCTGGCCTGGATCCATTCGCATTCCGCCGAGGACATCATGGCCAAGATGCCGGAGGAGCTCGTTGGCAAGAACAAGGAGCAATATCTGGCCGCGCTGAAGAACACGATCCCGATGTATTCGGAAACCGGCAAGATGGACCCCAAGGGTGCGGAAGCCGTGCTCGCCGTGTTCAGCGAGGGCTCGCCCGAGGTCGCGAAGGCCGGCATCGACGTCACCAAGACCTACACCAACAAATACGTCGAGCAGGCCAAGAAGACGACCGGAAGCGCGAAGTAAACTACTTGGCGAGTGACATGCAGTCTCCACTCATCTGTCGCGTCACCGCGCTCGACCTCGCATTGCAGCGGCGTCCCTGGCCCTTCGCGGACCAACGGCGCGCCGAGATCGACGCGCATTTCGCCGAGCAGCAGCGGCTGAACCCGAAATTGTGGAACGGCCGCGTCCTGCTCGGGCGCGATCCGGTGTTTGCCGCCGAGCGACTCAGCGCGAGCTATTTCGAGACTGATTTCGCGAGCTTCCTGGCCTGGCGCGACTGGGGCTTTCCGGACAAGGAGATCTTCAACGGTTTTGGCATGGGCGCACTGCTTACGAACGATGGCGCCTTTGTGTGTGGGGTGATGGGCAAGCACACCGCGAATGCCGGCCGGATCTATTTTCCCTCCGGCACGCCCGATCTCGACGATATCAGGGGCGAGACGGTCGACATCGCCGGCAGCGTGATGCGGGAGCTCGAGGAGGAGACCGGCCTCACCGCAGCGGATTGCCAAGCCGATGCCGACTGGCACTGCATCTACACCGGCGTTGCGCTGGCGATGATGCAGATCCTGCGCGTCGACATGCCAGCGGACGCGCTGCGTGAGCGGATCGAGACCAACCTCGCGCGGCAGGAGCACCCCGAGCTTGCCGGCATCCATCTGGTGCGCAGCCGCGCCGATCTCACCGCCGCAATGCCGCGCTTCGTCACCGCGTTCATCGAAACGCAGCTTCCGGCGTAGGCACGTACGCGTAAAGCTCCGCTTCCGAGGGTGAAGCGGTCGTTGCCTGGATCGTCCGTCATTGACGGCTTTTGACCCGACGCTGACACTAGCACCCCTGTACGGTGGTTTTGACCAGTTGTAACATTGCATCAAAAGGAGGCAAGGCATTCGGGGCGCCGGCCCGCGAGCGGTCTAAATATTTCCAGCAACTTACCGCGGTCGCTCGGCAGTGCGACATCAGGTGTCGGGGCAACCTGCCGCAATGAATGGCCCGAGCGGGCGCGTGGTTTCGGTACATCACGATCAACGCCATCATGGAGATATCATCATGTCAAACGTGCAGCGGCGTGACGTTCTTATCGGCTCAGCGCTTGCTGCGGCAGCTGTGGCCGCAGCAAAGCCAGCGCTGGCCGGCGATCCGAGCTTCATGAACAACGTCCCCGATCCGCTTCTCGCGGCCGATGACCTGCCGACCTTCAAGTTCGCCCTGGAGAAATCCGAGGGAAAAGTTATCGGCGAAAGTTACGGCAAGGAGGCGACGGTCAAGCAGCTGCCGATTTCCAAAGGCATCGCTGGGGTCTCCATGCGGCTCGAACCTGGCGCGATGCGCGAGCTTCATTGGCACGCCACAGCAGCCGAATGGGCATTCGTCATCGAGGGCGGCGTTCGCACCACGGTCATCGATCCGCAGGGCCGGGCGGAGACCAACGAATTCGAGCCTGGCGATATCTGGTACTTTCCCCGCGGGCACGGCCACATGCTGCAGTGTCTCGGTAGCCAGGCCTGCCACTTTATTCTCATTTTCGACAACGGGTACTTTTCTGAGTTCGGCACCTTCAGCATCACGGACTGGATCGGCCACGCGCCGAAGACTCTTCTGGCCAAGAACTTCGGCGTGCCCGCGGCGACGTTCGACTCGTTTCCGAAGACGGAGGTCTATTTTGCCCGCGGAGCAATCGCTCCGGCACAGCCGGCCGCCCCGTTGCAAGGCGTAAATCTGCCGCCGCAGACGCACAAATACCGTTTGCTCGCCCAGGAACCGCACGGGGTCTACAAGGGCGGCCGGGAGTGGCGCGTCGATGCCAGTCGGTTCCCGATCTCGACGACCGTGACCGGCGTCATCCTCGATCTCGATCCTGGCGCGTTACGCGAGCTGCACTGGCACCCTAACGCGGACGAGTGGCAATACGTCATCGACGGGCAGGTGTCCGTCACCCTTTTCGGATCCCACGGACGGTTCCGCGTCGAGACGCTGGAGAAAGGCGACGTTGGCTACATTCCGCAGGGCTACGGGCACTCGATCGAAAATATTGGCAATACGCCTGCGCGCATCCTGATCGGGTTCAACGCCGGCACTTACGAGACGATCAATCTGTCGCAGTGGATTGCCGGCAACCCCGCTGACGTGCTCGCCGTCAATTTCGCGCAACCGCCGGAATTATTCGAGAAGTTTCCCAAGCACGACGTGTTTCTCGCGAGCGCCAGCGGCCCTGACAAATCGGCGCGATCAGATGGGCGGTAGTGGGTGAGGGTCCACAGCCAGCAATCGGGACACGGAGCTTCTAACCGCGAAGCGCCCGAACTAAATTTTTGTATCGATCCGTTGATGAGCTGCGCCACTTCTGCAGCGCGGCATTTACGGAGATCGCCCCGACATGAACCGACCAACACCGAAAACGTTGCAGCGGCGTTTTTTCTTGGCGCTTGGTCATGCCATTCACGTGACGTGGCCGGTGTTGTCGGCAATTCTGGCGATTCAGCTTGCCCTGGGCTTGCTGACCGGTTTTGTTGAGGGCTGGTCTCTCGGGGATGCAGTCTATTTTACTTTCATTAACGGCCTTACAATTGGTTACGGTGATCTCGTCCCGAGGCAGACGTTGACGCGCGCACTTGCGATAGGATTTGGCTTTTTCGGGCTCTTTGTCACGGCTCTCATAGCGGCAATTGCGGTCTACGCCATGCACTCAGCGCTCACCAATGCCGGGAACGGAGGCGAGCGATCTTAATATCGATGAGGTGATCAAGTAAGAGTGCTGTTTGCTGCATTGGATGAGTCGGCTCGTGGCCCTTTTCGGAAGCGTAGCGCTTGCTATCGAAAGTCCGGCGTCGGGGGTGAAGCGGACGTCACGGTTGCGCGCTCCGACTTCCGCGTTTGACCCCATTGCGGCCGTGTTCGGAAGCTGGCTTTCAGCGCATCGGGCCAATCGTCTCCGCGGTTCTAAATCGCAATCTGCTATTTCCCCTGCCGCGCGCTTTCGAGCAGCGTCATGCAGGCGTCGAGGCAGGCTGCGGCAATCGTCCGGCCGAGGGGACCCGGCTTCTTGTTCAACAGCCGATGCATCACCACGCCGTGCAGCATCATCATGATCGGATAGGCGATGTGCGCGGCCCTGCTTTCATCGACACCGGCGCGCACGATATGGGTGGTGTATCGTTCGATCTCGCCGGCCTGCGCACCCGTTGTGACGCGTTCCATCCATCCGCGCCCGTAGAGCAATTCATAATCGCGGGGGTGGGTGCTGCCGAACTCGAGATGTCGTACGCAGGTGTCCTGAAAGTCGCGGGATTTTGCGAGGTAGGCCGAGAAGCGCTGAAAGGCCAGCGTGCGCAATGCCGTCAGCAACGCCTCCCGGTCGGCGTAGTAGCTATAAACCGTCGGCGTCGTGGTGGCTGCTTCCGCTGCCACACCGCGGATCGTCACGGCCTCCTCGCCGCCCGACTGCCACAGCGTGTCGGCGGCCTTCAAGATCCTGTGAGGCAGCTCCGGATCGGCAGTTCTCGGCATAGGCCCTCTTGCTTCTACAATGTAAAAGTTATACGTCGTCTAAATAATAAAACCATACCCAGGAGCAAGCAAATGGCCCTTTCCCCGAAACTGATTGGACCCTCGATCTCCTTGATCACCGGCCTGATCACGTCGACCAGCATGTCGTTCATCGGTCTCGCCCTGAACTACGGGTTCCAGCCCGATTTTGCCATGCGCTGGCTGAAGGCCGCGGCAACGAGCTACGTCGTGATCGTCCCGATGTTGATCATCGTCATCCCGCGGATCCAGCGCTTCGTCATGCGGCAGGCCGGATTGCCGACGCGCTGAGGCCGGGTCGCCGCACAACGAGCACCGTCTCTGAGCCACTTCGTCCTTTGAACGTAACCCCGGGGTCAGCAACATGACGACGAAACATATGCACGACAAGCCGATTCTCGTGACCGGAGCGGCCGGCGCTGTGGGCGGCATCGGCCGCAACCTCACCGAATTCCTGCTCAAGAGTGGTCACAAGGTGCGCGCCTTGGTTCGGCGCGAGGACGCGCGCGCCGAAGGCTTGCGGCGGCTCGGCGCAGAGGTCGTCAAGGGCGACCTGACGGACCTCGCCTCGATGCACCGCGCCATCGAAGGTTGCCGGCGTATCTATTTCGGAATGTCTGTCTCGGCGGCCTACCTGGAAGCCACGATCAACACTGCCGCGGTGGCGCGCCACCACGGCGTCGAGGCCGTCGTGAACATGTCGCAGATGACGGTCTCGCAGATGAGCATCAACGAGACCACCGACAGCCCGCAGCACAGGCTGCACTGGCTGGCGGAGCAGGCTCTGGCCTGGTCGGGACTGCCGGTCGTGACGGTGCGGCCGACAGTCTTCCTCGAGGGCTTCTTTCTGATGCTCGCCGCCGCCGGCGTGCGGGCCTCCGACGAGTTGGCGCTTCCGATGGGCGATGGCAAGACCTCGCCGATCTCGGCGGTCGATGTGGCGCGCGCGGTCGCGGCGATCCTCGACGATCCCGCACCGCATATCGGACGAATCTACGATCTGACGGGGCCGGAATCCGCCGATCTGAACCACCATGCGCGTGCGTTCTCCGAGGCGCTCGGCAGGCCCATCCGATATCGCGACGTCCCGCTCGCGGCGTGGAGCGAAGGCCTTCGGCGGGCAGGGTTTCCTGAGCACGTCGTCAGCCATCTCTCGGCCATGACCGAGTTGAACCGGCAGGGGCGTTACGACCGCATGACGGACACCATGTACCAGCTCACCGGAGAAGCACCGGTGAACATGCACGATTTCGTGAAGCTCCATGCCGCCGAATTCAAGTAGCGTGGACCGGCGCTTTGATGCGGCGTCCACCACATACCGCAAGCGGAATCCGACCGTTGGGGCGCCCGGATGGTCCGCTTTGGATCGAGGCCGTGCGATGGCTCGGCCGACCGAAATTCCAGCGCAATAATCTGCCCGCGGTCATGCTCTGTCGTCGGTCTGGCGCAAGGCGTATCGGGGCAATCCGACGCGGGCAGTCCAATGAGACCTATGAGGGAAGGGCAGGCGCTTCTGACACGCTTCGTTCTGCTGCTCTTGTTGAGCGGCTGTGGAGAAGCGGCGGATCAGTTGGCGGAGCAGGAGTGTCGTTCTTTGGATGCCCGGAGTTCGGTACTCAAGGTATTTTCGGACGATCAAAATAACAAGCTGGTGACTTTTACTCTCAAATACTCGAGTTCGCTTGACGCAATGATGAATGCTGCGAAATCGGAAGCTGAAAAATCGACGATTTTGGACGGTGCAAAGAAAAGCGCTGTCTACAGCCTGGATCGCACGATACTCGTGAAGTCAAGGGACAAGGCAACGCGAGAAGTCACGTGCATTGCGATACTGTCTGTCAGCGTTTTGGACACGAGCGCTGAAAAAGAAATAGAGTTCAGAGTGAAGCAAACGGCCGACGGAACGCCGCTCGTTTCAGTCAGTCCTTTTCTTTTCTCAGTGGACTAGTCCCGAAACCCCGAGCGGCCAGACTCTGTATGCGGTCTGGTGCAAGGCGTAGCCGAGCTCTCGGTCCTGAGGCAGTAAATTCTTGCGCGTGATTTTGGTCCGAGCCGAGTCTTTTGCTCGGCTTCAACTCGGTGCCGAACCCCCGCTAACGCCACGGGTCGTCATCGCCTCCTCGCCGTCCGACTGCCACAGGGTGTCGGCGGCCTTCAAGATCCTGTGAGCCAAGCCCCCTGATCGGCGTTTTGCGGCATCAGCCTTGCTTTTACGCCGTATAAGTTATACGTCGTATAAATAATAATCCGGTTCCCAAGGAAGCGCCAGCGGAGGGATGAGCAAGTCAGCCCCTTCCATGACAGGACAACACGATGAACGTTCCTAGATTATGGATTGCGGGCCTGTCTGCAGCCGCGCTTGCGGTGTCAGGCACTTATCTGTGGCGCGAAGGCATTCCGTCCAGCGCCATGAAGCCAGCCGCGAATCCCGCGCTTGCCCGGCCCGTGCCGGTGACGACCGGTGTGGTGAAGGATCAGGAGTTCGCGATTTCGCGCGTGGGACTAGGCACGGTCCAGGCCTACAACACCGTGACCGTGAAAGTGCGCGTCGATGGCGAGGTGCAAAGGATCGCCTTTCGTGAAGGCCAGGATGTACAGGTCGGCGACCTGATAGCGCAGATCGATCCGCGCCCTTATGAGGCGCAACTGCATCAAGCCGAGGCCGATAAGGCGCGCGACGAAGCGCTGCTCGCCAATGCCAGGCGTGATCTGGAGCGTTACAGCAAGCTCGTGGTCAAGGAGTTCGCCACCCGCCAGAGCGTCGATACCCAGGAGGCGCTGGTCGCACAGTATCAAGCTGCGATCGCGCATGATCAGGCGGTGATTGACAATGCGCGCCTGCAGCTGGGGTATACAACGATCGTCTCGCCGCTCGCCGGCCGCACCGGCATCCGCCTGATCGATCAGGGCAACATTGTCCATGCCTCCGATCCGGGCGGACTTGTCGTCGTCACACAAGTGGCGCCGATCGGCGTGATCTTCACCTTGCCGCAGAAATATCTCCCGGAGATCGTCAATGCGATGCGGGGCGGCGCGCTTGTCGTATCGGCCTATGATCAGGACGACCGCATCAAGCTTGCCGAAGGCCGTCTCGAACTGATCGACAACCAGATTGATCAAGGCACCGGCTCGATCCGGCTCAAGGCGATCTTTCAAAATCTCGACGGGCGGCTTTGGCCCGGCCAATTCGTCAGCGCCCGCCTGCTGCTCGGCGTCCGCCGCGGGCCGGTCGTGCCGGAATCCGCGCTGCAATCGGGACCTAACGGCAGCTACGCCTTCGTCGTCCGGCCGGATTCCACGGTCGAGAACCACCCCGTGCGGATCGCCGCCAGCAGCAACGGCGAGGCGCTGATCGAGAGCGGCCTCGCTGCCCATGAAACCGTCGTCGTCGACGGCCACTACAAGCTCCGGCCCGGCGCACGCGTCGTGACCGCGGCCGCGCCGGTAGCTCCCGCGCGGGAACGCGCCGCGTCCACGGCCCAAGGTCGGGAACAAGGCGGCGCGCGATGAATATTTCCGAACCCTTTATCCGACGTCCGATCGCAACTGCGCTGGCGATGTCGGGTCTCGCAATGGTCGGCCTCGTCGCCTATTTGCTGTTGCCGGTCGCGCCACTGCCGCAGGTCGACTTTCCCACCATTCAAGTGACGGCCCAGTTGCCGGGCACGAGCCCGGAGACGATGGCCTCCTCGGTGGCAAGCCCGCTGGAGCGGCAGCTGGCGCAGATGTCGGGCGTAGCCCAGCTCACCTCCGTGAGCGGCATTGGAATATCGGTGATCTCGATCCAGTTCGACCTTGCCCGCAACATCGACGCCGCCGGGCAGGACGTGCAGGCCGCGATCAACGCCGCCGGCGGGCAGTTGCCGAAGAATTTGCCGTCACCGCCGACCTATCGGAAGACCAATCCGTCGGACCCGCCGGTGATGGTACTGGCGATGACCTCGGACACGCTGCCGATGACGACGGTCAGCGACCTTGCCGACAACATCTTCGCGCAGCAACTTTCTCAGGTCGACGGGGTCGCTGCCGTGCTGATCGCCGGCGCACAAAAGCCCGCCGTGCGCGTCGAAGCCAACCCGCTCGAACTCGCTGGCCGCGGCCTGAGCCTCGAGGATCTGCGGTCGGCGATCGCGACCGCCACGCTCAACGCGCCCAAGGGCACGCTGAACGGCCAGCGCCAAGGCTTTACGCTTGAGAACAACGATCAGTTGTTCAATGCTGCGGGCTACCGGCCGGTCATCGTAGCCTGGCGCAACGGCTCGCCAGTCCGGCTCGGCGACGTCAGCACCGTGGTGGATGGCGCCGAAAATATTCGCGGGTCCGGCACCTTTAATGGACAACCGTCGGCCATTCTCATCATTCAGCGGCAACCCGGCGCCAACGTCATCGACACCGTCCAGCACATCAAGGCGGCGTTGCCGCGACTGAAGGCTTCGCTCCCGTCGGCCGTCGACGTCCATATCGTTACCGACCGCACCCAGACCATCCGCGCCTCGGTCGAGGAGGTTCAGTTCACGCTGATGCTGACCATCGCGCTGGTGGTGATGGTGATCTTTCTATTCCTGCGCAACGCCTGGGCCACCCTGATCCCCGGCATCACCGTTCCGCTGTCGCTGGTCGGCACATTCGCGGTGATGTATGTCCTCGGCTACAGCCTCGACAACCTTTCACTGATGGCGTTGACGATCGCGACAGGATTCGTCGTCGACGACGCGATCGTGATGGTTGAGAATGTGGCGCGCTACCTGGAACAGGGCTACTCACCGCTTGCGGCGGCGCTGAAGGGTTCGCGCGAAATCGGCTTCACCATCATCTCGATGAGCCTGTCGCTGATCGCGGTGTTCATTCCGGTATTGCTGATGGGCGGCATCATCGGGCGGCTGTTCCGCGAATTTGCCGTCACGGTGAGCGTGGCGATCCTGGTGTCGACCGTCATCTCGCTGACGCTGACGCCGATGATGTGTGCGCAACTGTTACAGGACGAAAAGGGCAAGCGGCACGGCCGGCTTTACGCTTTCAGCGAGAAGTTCTTCGATGGCATGCTCGCGGTTTACGAATCCGGCCTGCGCTGGGTGCTGCGTCACCGGCGGCTCACGCTGACTGCGACCATCGCGACCATCATCCTGACCGGCTATCTCTATGTCCTGATTCCGAAGGGCTTCTTTCCGCAGCAGGACACCGGATTCATCGTCGCCGTATCGGAATCCTCGCAGGACGTTTCCTATCCAGCCATGCTGGAGCGGCAGTCGCAGCTGGAGCGTATTCTAATGGCTGATCCCGGTATCGACGGCGTGATGTCCGCGGTCGGCGTCGGCGGCGTCAACCAGACCATGAATAACGGCCGCATGTTCATCAATCTCAAGCCGCGCAACCAGCGCGATGCCAGCGCGAGCCAGATCATCGACCGGCTGCGGCCGAAGCTTGCCGCCGTGCAGGGTGTTGCGCTGTTCATGCAGGCGTCGCAGGACATCAATGTCGGCGGGCGCGCGAGCCGCACGCAGTATCAACTCACGCTCCAGGACAGCGATCTCGACGAGCTCGATCACTGGGCGCCGATCCTGCTTCGCACCTTGCAGGGAATTTCGTTGCTGCGCGACGTCGCGACCGACCAGCAGATCGCCGGTCCGACCCTGCGGCTCGAGATCAATCGAGATACGGCATCACGGCTCGGCGTTGCCACGCAGGCGATCGACGACACGCTCTACGATGCGTTCGGACAGCGCAAGGTCGCGCAATTCTTCACGCAGCAAAACAGCTATTGGGTGATCCTGGAGGTCGATCCGCAATTCCAGCTCGATCCTGGCGCGCTCGATCTGATCTACGTGCCGTCCAGCAGCGGGCGGCAGGTGCCGCTGAGCGCGCTGGTCGAACAAAAGCGCACGGTGCGGTCGCTATCGGTCAGCCATCAGAGCCAGTTCCCCGCGATCACGCTGTCGTTCAACCTGGCTGCGGGCACAGCACTCGGACAGGCCGTCGAGGCGATCGAGAAGGCAAAGCACGACCTCAACGTCCCGGCCACCCTGATCACCACCTTCCAGGGCAATGCCCAGGCCTTTCAGGACTCGCTCAAGACCCAGCCTCTCCTGATCCTCGCGGCGCTGATCGCGGTTTATATCATCTTGGGTGCGCTCTATGAGAGCCTGATCCATCCAATCACGATCCTTTCGACGATCCCTTCGGCTGGCGTCGGCGCGCTTCTCGTCCTGATGGCGTTCAACCTCGAGCTCAGCGTCATCGCGCTGATCGGCATCATCCTGTTGATCGGCATCGTCAAGAAGAACGCCATCATGATGATCGATTTTGCAATTCATGCCGAGCAGACCGAGGCTATGGATCCGGAGGAGGCGATCTTCCAGGCGGCGTTAAAGCGCTTCCGCCCGATCATGATGACGACGTTCGCGGCGCTGCTCGGCGCCCTGCCGCTTGCGCTCGGGCACGGGACCGGCGCGGAGATCCGCCAGCCGCTCGGATATGCGATCGTCGGCGGCCTGCTGGTGTCGCAATTCCTCACGCTCTACACGACGCCGGTGGTCTACCTCGCGCTGCACCGCTTCAGCCGCCGCCGAGCCCGCACGGTCGCTCCGCGCCCGGTCGAAGCGGCGATCGCGGCTGAGTGAAAATGCTTGGCGCGTCTGGTAACCGTGCCAAACCGGGATCGGTTGGAGCCAGTCGCCGTGAGAACCAACTGGCTGAACCAACTGGCTTGTCGGCTAGTCCGGTAATGCTAGTTTCACCTCAGTAAGCAAGGAAGATGCAATGATCGAGCAACCCACCGCTGCCGCGGCATCGGCGCCGGCAATCTCCGACACCCCCGCAACGATCAAGGTCATCATTTCGGGCGGTTTCGCCGCGGTCTACCGGGAAGTCCTGCCTGAATTCGAGCGAAGCACCGGCATCAGGGTGGAAACCGGATCTGGCGCGTCGGAGGGCATCGGTCCGAAAACGATCAGGCATCAGCTTGCCAACGGCATCAAAGCGGACGTGGTGATCCTGTCGCGAGAGGGACTTCGAAAGCTCAACGAAGACGGACGGATTCGTGCGAGATCCGAAGCCGGATTGGCGACGGCGCCTCTGGCCGCCGCGGTTCGGGCAGGCTCGCCGAAGCCGGATATCGGCAATGCTATCGCGCTCAGGAAAGCCTTGATCGACGCGGGCCAAATCGTGGCGCCAAGCAGCACGAGCGGACAGTATTTCCGCGACAAGGTTTTCCCAAAGCTGAACATGCCGGACTCGGTCAGGCTCACCCTCGAGGCGCGTGGCACTGAGGCGGCCGAAGCGCTCAGGGCAGGCAAGGCAAATCTCTCGATCGGCCCGACCAGCGAACTGGTTCAAGAGCACGGCATTGAACTGGTTGGTCTGCTGCCGCCAGATCTCCAGCTTGTCCAAACCTTCACAGCCGCTGTGGTCAGCGACTCCAAGGCGCCGGAAGCAGCCAGGCGCCTGATCGATTTTCTGTCCTCGGACACCGAAATTTTACTCGCGGCAATCAAGCGGGCCGGCATGGAGCGGCCCTAGCGAGCACCGCTGTTCAAAGCCTAGCGCAGGAATCGTTGGCATGCCAATGTAGTGTTGTGCCAAACCCGCAGGAGGTCAAACATGCGAACAAGCATAATGGGAGCACTTTGCGCCATCGCAATGGTCGCGAGCGCACACGCTGCCGTGAAGGAAGAGCCGGTCACCTACACGGACGGCGAGACCACGATGAAGGGCTTTGTCGTCTATGACGACGCCACCCAGGCCAAGCGGCCCGGCATCGTCATGGTGCACGAATGGTGGGGCATCACCCCGCATATCCATACTGAGGCGCGGAAGTTCGCGGAGCAGGGCTACACGGCCTTCATCGCGGACATGTACGGCGACGCCAAGACCGCCGACAACCCGAAGGACGCCGGCGCGCTCTCTGGCTCGGTGATGAAGAACCCGAAGGTGATGGAGCAGCGGTTCAACGCCGCGCGCGAGCAGCTCGCCAAGCAGGCCTCGGTCAATCCGCAGCGGATCGGCGCCGTCGGTTACTGCTTCGGCGGCGCGGTGGTGCTGAACATGGCGCGTGCCGGTGCCGATCTCGCCGCCGTTGCGGGCTTTCACGCTACACTTGGTCTCAACACGCCCGCGCCGGCGCCGGGAGCCGTCAAGGCGAAAATCCTGATTCTGAACGGCGCCGACGACCCGTTCGTGAAGCTTGAGCAGTACGATGCTCTGAAGAAGGATTTCGACGCAGCGAAGGCCGATTACCGCATCATCGAGTATCCCGGCGCCGTGCACGCGTTCACCAACCCGGAAGCCACCGAGCTCGGCAAGAAGTTCAATTTGCCGCTCAGATACGATGCCAAGGCCGATCAGGAATCGAAGGCCGAAGCCGCCAAGCTGTTCGCCGCAAGCCTGCAAAAGTGAACCAGAAGGCCACCCACAGGGTGGCCTTTTTTGATTTGAGGGCAAAGCGGCCGCGGGTAGGATGAGCACCCGCGCCGGCGCCGCGCGTCCGCGATGCTCCGCCGAAAGTTTACGCAGGCCTGCGCCGTGCGGACGCAGCCATCGCGCTTGACATCATCGGCCGCTCCCCCTGTGATAGGGCGGCACGACAACAAAAAATGCAGTGCACAATCTCTGGGGAGGGATTCATGCCGGTCAGGAGGGCTGCCCGCTGGCTCGCGGGTCTGTCTGTTGCGATTGCGGCGCTCGGCGTGGCCAATGCGGCGCATGCGCAGGACAAGAAGATCAAGATCGGCGTGATCTTCGATCTGACCGGCCCGCTCGCCGGCGGCGGCTCCGAGCTGCAATATACCGGCGTCAAGATCATGCTCGACCACTACGTCAAGACCGGCGTCGAGGGCTACAAGGTCGAGGCGGTCTACGCCGACGCGCAGAGCAAGCCCGACATCGCCATCAACGAGGCCGTCCGCCTGCTCGAGCAGGAGAAGGTCGACCTGGTGATGGGCTTCTTCTCCTCGGCGCAATGCGTGCCGGTCTCGGCCCGGGTCGAGCAGATGAAGAGATTCATGTGGATCACGACCTGCATCTCCTCAGGCGTGTTCGACGGCAAGAACTACAAATACGTGTTCCGTCCGCAGGCCGCCGGCAACCAGTACGGCATGATGACGACCGACTTCATCGCGCAATATTCGATGTCCAAGTTCGGCAAGGAGCCGAAGGACCTCCGCGTCGCGATCATCCACGAGGACGGCGCCTATGGCGTCGACGTCGCCAAGGGCAACGAGGCCGGCGCGAAGAAGGCCGGTTTCAATATCGTGCTCAAGGAGGGCTATTCGGCGACCGCGCCCGACCTGTCGGCGCTGGTCACGAAGCTGAAGCGCGCCAAGCCCGACGTGATCTTCCACACCGGCTACAATCCGGACATCACCCTGTTATTCCGTCAGGCGCGCGAGCAGGGGCTGAAATTCGGCGCCATCGTCGGCCATGGCGCGGGCTATGGCGTCTATGAGAAGCTGAAGGAAGGCCTCGGCGCCGACGCCAACTATCTCTTCAACACCGACCCGATCTCGATCTGGCTCGCCAACCAGAAGGGCATGGATCCCAAGCTCCCGCCGGTCATCAAGATGGTCGGCGAGGAATTCGACAAGCTCAGGCCGGGCGTACCGATCCGCTCCGCCCATGTCGGCATCGGCGCATCCAACGCCTATGTGTTCTTCGACGACGTGCTGCCGCGCGCAATCAAGAAATATGGCGGCGTCGATCCGGACGCGCTGCGCAAGGCCGCGCTCGACACCGACATTCCCGAGGGCGGCACCATGCTCGGCTACGGCGTGAAATTCTTCGGCGAGGGCGAGCAGTTCGCCGGGCAGAACGAACGCTCGTTCCCGGTGGTGCTGCAATATATCGACGACAAATCCTATGTGGTGTGGCCGAAGAGCCAGATGCAGCGTGAGACCGAGCTGCCGCTGCCGGCCGGTACCACCTACAGCTACAAATAGTTCGCTCGCGAAAGGGACCGCCGTGCTCGCCGTCGAAGGCCTGGTCAAGCGGTTTGGCGGCTTTTGCGCCGTCAACAGCGTCTCGTTCCGCGTCGCGCAGGGCGAGATCCTCGGCCTGATCGGCCCGAACGGCTCAGGCAAGAGCACGATCTTCAACATGCTGTCGGGCACCTTGCCGCCGACCGAGGGCTCGATCCTGTTCGACGGCCGCGAGATCGCGGGGCTGGCCCCGCATCGCATCATCGTCGGCGGCATCGGCCGCACCTTCCAGATCCCGCGGCCGTTCCATCGCCTCAGCATTTTCGAGAATGTCGTGCTTGCCGGCTTCTACGGCCAGGGCCGTCACAGCCGCGCCAAGGCCGAGGAGGCGGCCGAACGCGCACTGGCGATGGTTGGGCTACCGACCGATCGCCACAGCAGCGTCGAGGGCTTAGGCGCTGCCGGATTGAAGAAGCTCGAACTGGCAAAAGCGCTCGCCACAGGCCCGAAACTCCTGCTCGCGGATGAAAGCCTCGGCGGACTCGACGAGACCGAGATGGACGCGGCCGCCGACATGCTGCGCCGGATCCGCGACGAGCTCGGCATCACCATCATCTGGGTCGAGCACATCATGGGCGTGTTGATGCGCGTGGTCGATCGCGTGATGGTGCTTGATCACGGCGAGAAGATCGCCGAAGGGCTGCCGGCCGATGTCGCCGGCAATCCGCGCGTGATCGAGGTCTATCTCGGCACCGATGCCGACGCGAGCCTGGCTGCCGCCGTCGCCGAGCAGGCGCGCCGCCGGATCGGGGCGTGAGCGGCATGCTGGAACTGAAATCGATCGATGCAGGTTATGGCAGCTTCCAGGCGCTGTTCGACGTCAGCCTCGACGTCCGGGCGGGCGAGGCGGTCGGCGTGATCGGCCCGAACGGCGCCGGCAAGACCACCCTGATGCGCGTGATCTCCGGATTGATCCGTCCGATCAAAGGCACCATCGCGATGGAAGGCACCGACGTCGTCGCGACGCCGCCGCATCGCATCGTCAGCCTCGGGATCGCGCATGTGCCGGAAAATCGTCGGCTGTTTCCGCGGCTCACGGTATCAGACAATCTGAAGATGGGCGCCTACATGCCGGGCGCCCGCGCGCATTACGCCGAGCGGCTCGACTTCGTGTTCGAGCTGTTTCCGCGCATGAAGGAGCGGCAGCACCAGATGGCCGGCACCATGTCGGGCGGCGAGCAGCAGATGTGCGCGATCGGCCGCGCGCTGATGTCGAATCCGAAGCTGCTGCTGCTCGACGAGCCGTCGGCCGGGCTCGCGCCGGTCGTGGTGCAGCAGGTGTTCGAGCTGGTCAAGCGCATCCGCGCCAGCGGGCTGACGGTGTTGATCGTCGAGCAGAACGTGCAGCAGGTGCTGCGCGTCGTCGACCGCGCCTATCTGCTGGAAGCCGGCAGCATCCGCGCCGCCGGCACAGCGGCGGAGCTCGCAGCGAGCGACACCATCAAGCAGGCGTATCTCGGGGTATAGGGGATGATTGCATTCACTCGATCGGCGTTCTCCCTCTCCCGCTTGCGGGGGAGGGCCGGGGTGGGGGTCTCTCCACGAGTCGTATCGCGGAGGGAGCCCCCACCCGGCGCGCTCTCGCGCGCCGACCTCCCCTGCAAGCGGGAGAGGTAAGAAAGACAGCAGCCATGCAATCCTTCCTCGACATCTTCGACATCTACCTGCTGGAAGCCGTGATCAACGGCATCCTGCTTGGCGGCGTGCTGGCGCTGCTGGCGCTTGGGCTCAACCTGATCTTCGGCGTCATCGACGTCACCTGGATCTGCTACGCCGAGCTCGTGATGATCGGCATGTACGGCATGTACTATCTCGTGCAGTATTATCATTTGCCGTACTGGGCGGCGGCGCCGCTCGTCATCCTGCTGGTGGCGTTGTTGGGGGCCGCGCTGCATTTCCTGGTCATCGCGCCCTTGCTGACCGCGCCGCCGATCAACCAGCTGCTCGCCACCGGCGGCGTGCTGTTCATCCTGCAAAGCTTTGCCACCGTCGCCTTCGGCATCGACTTCCGCAATCTCGGCATCCGCCTGCCGGTGCTTGCGCTCGGCGAGATGAATTTCAGTTACGCACGACTATTGTCGTTCGGCGCGGCGCTGGTCGGCATGATCGGCGTCTATCTGTTCCTGACCCGCACCTTCACCGGCACCGCGATCCGCGCCATCGCGCAGGACCGCCAGATCATGCCGCTGATGGGCGTCGATCCCAGGCGGATCTATCTCGTCACCTCGGCGATCGGCGGCGGGCTCGCCGGCCTCGCCGCCTGCCTCCTGGTGCTGCAATATGACGTGCATCCGTTCGTCGGCCTGTCGTTCGGGCCGATCACCTTCCTGATCTGCGTGCTCGGCGGGCTCGGCAATTTCATCGGCGGCTTCATCGCCGCCTTCGTGTTCGCCGAGATCATCTCGCTCGGCGGCCTGTTCTCCGATCTCGAATGGGGCTACGTGCTTGCTTTCGCCTTCTTCATCGTCATGATGTTCATCCGGCCCGCGGGCCTGTTGGCGAGGCGCTCGTGAACAGCAAGCTCGCCTTCTGGGTCGTCGCGCTGATTGCGCTGGTCGCGTTGCCCTTCGTGCACCGCGATCCCTATCATCTGCACGTGCTGGTGCTGATCCTGATCTGGTCGTTCGCCTACACTTCATGGTCGATCATGGGCCGCTTCGGCCTGGTCTCGCTCGGCCATGGCGGTTTCATGGGCATCGGCGCCTATGTCACCGCGCTGCTTTGGAACCACCTCGGCGTCTCGCCCTGGATCGGCATTCCCCTGAGCATGGCAACCGCGGGCGTGCTCGCGCTGATCGTGGCCTATCCCTGCTTCCGCTTCCGCATCACCGGGCATTATTTCGTGCTGGTGACCCTGGCGCTGTCGGGCATCGTGCTCCAGGTCATCACCGCGACCCGCGACTATACCGGCGGTTCGCTCGGCTATACGCCGCAGCGCGCGCCGAGCGGCAAGGGCCTGTTCGCGCTGCAGTTCGACGACAAGATCACCTGGTATCTGATCGCGCTCGCGGTCTGGGTTCTGGGCCTCGTGATCTGGCGCGCGATCGACCGCAGCATGATCCGCCACGCCATGGAGGCGATCTCGGAGGATGAAGACGCCGCCGCCGCGGCCGGCGTCAACGTCACCGCGGAGAAGCTCAAGATCACCCTGATCAGCGCACTGATGACCGCGCTCGCCGGCGCGCTCTATTGCCAGTACCAGATGTTCATCTCGCCCGACACGGTGAGCGGCATCGCAGTCTCCCTGCAGATGGTGTTTGCGGCGATCGTCGGCGGCGTCTATGTCGCGCTGGGGCCCACGGTCGGCGCCGTTATCACCATCGTGCTGGCCGAGGTGCTGCGCATCGGCTTCGGCACCAAGGCGGTCGGCTGGGACAATCTGGTCTATGGCGTGCTGCTGGTGCTTTTCATCATCTTCCTGCCCAAGGGCATTCTTGGTAGCGTGATCGACCTGGTCAAATCGCCACGCAAGCCGTCGAGAGGTCATGAGCAACAAATCGCCCCCATCGCTCGCCGATGAACTGAAACCCTACGTCGCACCGTTCCGCTTCGACGGTTCGAGCGAGTTTCATCTCAAATCTTACCCGACCGCCGAGAAGGGCGGCATCGACAAGGATGCCGGCGGCAAGATCATCGAGGCCAACCGCAAGCGGCTGAACGACTACCAGGAGAAGCTCTACGCCCAGGACCGCTGGTCGTTGCTGCTGATCTTCCAGGGCATGGACGCCGCCGGCAAGGATTCGGCGATCAAGAGTGTGTTCGAGGGCGTCAACCCGCAGGGCTGCGAGGTCTCCTCCTTCAAGCAGCCGTCGACCAGGGAGCTCGACCACGACTTCATGTGGCGCGCCATGATCGCGCTGCCGGAGCGCGGCCGCATCGGCATCTTCAACCGCTCCTACTACGAGGAGTGTCTCGTGGTGCGGGTGCACGCCGACGTGCTCGCCAAGCAGAAGATTCCGAAGCGCCTCGTCACCAAGAACATCTGGCGCGAGCGTTTTGAGGACATCGCCGCGATCGAGCGCTATCTGTCGCGCAACGGCACCATGATCCTGAAATTCTTCCTTAACGTCTCCAAGGAGGAGCAGCGTCAGCGCTTCCTCGCCCGGCTCGAGGAGCCGGCCAAGAACTGGAAGTTCTCGATGGCCGACATTTCCGAGCGCGCGCTGTGGGCCAAGTATCAGGCCGCCTATCAGGACATGATCCACCACACCGCGACCAAGGAAGCGCCCTGGCACATCGTGCCCGCCGACCACAAATGGTTCGCCCGCGTCGTGATCGGCTCGACCATCGTCAATGCGCTCGACCGGCTCGAGCTGAAATTCCCCGAGGTCGACAAGGCCGACTTAAGCGAATTCAAGCGCGTCCGCGCCGCGCTGGATGCGGAAGGCAAGGGCGGCGCGGCGGAGAAGAAGGTGGCTGTGAAGAAGTAGCACTGCGAAGAACTAGCGCCGCGTTTTTTCTCGCTCGCGGCCCAACTACGTAATGTGAGCACGCTCGTCAGGCTCCCTCCCCCCTTGCGGGAGAGGGCTGGGGAGAGGGGTGGCCCTGGGCGAGATCGTCGACGTGAGCGCTGTCTTCGCAATTTCGATCGCGCGTCGTCGAGAGACAAATCGAGAGAGTGTGCCGTGTGGCCACCCTCTCCCTAACCCTCCCCCGCAAGGGGGGACGGAACCCTACCGTCAGTGACTCCCTAACGCTCGCACGATGTATCGTGTCAGGTCGTCACGGAGCAGCAGCGTCACTACCCCTTGCGCGACGGCATCCACGCGGACAAGAGATAGAACCCGATCGCCACGATGAGGAGATAACGGAAACCGAGTAGCGTCGAGCAGGACTCGGCGAGGCCGCCGATCACTGATCCCGCGATGTTGGAGCCGAACGCCTGGTCGGGGTTGGCCTCGTCGCGGAAGGTGCGGGCGAAGATCACGCCGGCGAAGAACATCGGGCCGAGCGCCAGCGCGCAGGGGATCACGTAGCGCCAGACGAGGCCGCCGCTCAGGAAGGTGTCGAGCGGCACCAGCACCGCGACCGCCAGCAGCACCAGCAGTCCGGCATAGTGCAGCACCAGCCGGGTCGACGGCACCCTGATCACATAGAGATTGGCGGCGAGGATCAGCACGAGCGCGGTGAAGAACACCGCGGAGTTGACCAGCCAGGTGCTGCCGAACAGCAGCGCCATCTGCACCACCGCCTTGGTTTCCAGCAGCATGAAGGCTGCGCCGAGGAAGAACATCCGGTTGTTGGGCCGCCAGACGCCCTTCGGCTTGAACAGATAGACGAGGCCAAGCCCGAGCACGCCGAGCAGGATCATCGAGCGAACGGTCAGGTCGGGGATCAGCCTGCCGCTGACATAGAGGAACGGCCAGTCGTCGCTGGTCGATTGCCCGGCGCCTGCATTGTCGACCACCAGTTTCGCCGGCGCCAGCGGCACCCAGTCGCCGTGCTTGGCGGCTGACTTGTCTTGCGGCTTATCTTGCGCCTTGACCTGTACCTTGTCCTGCGGCTTGTCGAAGCCGTCAACCGAAAGGTTCTCCGGTGGCAGGCTGTTCAGCCAGAACTGGCCGCGGTCGCGGAACGCGGTGGAGATGCGCGGATTGCAGCCCGCGATGATGGTGGTGAAGCCGACCGCCTCCGACGACGTCAGCGTTTCCTTGTAGGGCAGCGGCAGCACCAGCGGATCGCAGCCGAACACCTGTTTCGCCATCGCTGCGACGCGTTGCACGATCCAGCCCTGGCGGTAGTAATTGTACATCACGAAGATGCCGTCCGGCTTCAGCACGCGGCGGACGTCCTGGAACGCCTGTTCGGTGAACAGATAGCTTTCGAGGCGGATGTTGGCGTATCCGCTGTGGAGGATTAGCGAGTCGACCAGCGCGTAGACCACCAGATCGTATTTGCGTTCGGTGGTGCGCAGGAAATGCCTTCCGTCATCGAGATGCGGCACCACCCGCGGATCCTGATAGGGCTTGTCGGGGTGGTTGTTGATGCCGATGTTCTGGATCACCGGATCGATCTCGACCGCATCGATGCGGTCGACGCCGAAGCGCAAGGCGTGCGCCAGATCGTTGCCGGAGCCAGCGCCGATGATCATGACGTCCTTGAACGGCGCGCCGCCGCTGTGCTTCTGCAGCAGATGGATCAGCGAATAGGACGAGCCACGATCGCTGAACGGCATCATTTCCTGATGGCCGATATTGTTGACGGTGATTTCGCCGCTCGATTTGTTGAGGTCGACGGCGTAGTAGGGCGACCAGCGGTTTTCATGGGTCTCGGAGCGATCGGTGTAGAACCCGATGAAACCCACCACCACGATCAGTGTCGCGAGACGCAGGATCGACAGCGCCTTGTCCTGATAGAGCAGATAGACGATGCCGGCGCAGCTGATGCCGAACCAGACCACCGGCGGCGCCTGCGCGAACGACAGCAGCGAGAACCCGACGATGCCAGCGAGGCTGCCGCCGATGTTCAGCGAATAACCGGCGACCCGGTTGGGGTAGGCGTCGAAGGCGCGGCCAAGCGCCTGGCCGGGGCCGACGAACATCAGCGCTATCAGCACGAAGAACAGTCCGGCGATCGCCTCGATCGGCACGACGAATTGGGCGAGATCGGGGTTGCGATACTCGGTGCCGAAAAACACCTCCTGCGGCGAAGCCTGATTGCCGACGTCGACCGCGAGCCCGCCCCAGTAGGAATACAGCAGCATGATCGCGACCACGGTGGCGAAGGTGACGAAGGCGAGCCCCGGAAACAGCGCTAGCCAGTTGGTGCTGCGCCGCGCGGCGAGGCAGCCGCAGGACATGCCGAGGAACGCCGCGAGCAGCACGATGTTGGTGAAGAACTGCAGGAAGACGACCTTGGCCGAGAACCAGCGGATGCAGGCCAGCTCGAGGAACAGGATCAGGAATCCGACGAGAAAGAGATTGAAGCCGACCTGTCGCTGATTGAGCCCTTCTCGCTGGTTTAGCTGTTCTCGCTGGTTGAACTCTTCTCGCTGGTCGAGCCCTTCGGCCAATTTCGTCGCGGGCATCATATCTCCTTAACCAAAAAGTCTTCGCCTGGATCGCCGGCAAAAGCGCCGCGGCTACCAGGTGGTCGTCTCGTCGGCCATGAAATGAGTCCGCTCGGGTCGCCGCCCGCAGACTAGGTGCAACCAGTTGAACAAAGATTGATTGTGCCGGCGGCGTAGGTGGCGTGGGTGGCGCCTGATGATGTCGCTTATGGTGTCATGGTGTACGTCAGGTTTCGTTGCGCTTGTCCCGGCACGGGTGCGAGCGCGCGCTGCGCCTAACGCAGCCGACGATGCGATGACCGGCGTGACAACGTCGGAAGGCGATGGGTTTCGCTTCGCTCTACCCATTCTACGATTCTACGATTCACGGCGTCGATCTCGTGAGGTGAGCAGACTGGTCGGGCTCCCTCCCCCCTTGCGGGGGAGGGTGGGGAGAGGGGTGGCCCCGGGGGCGAGATGATCAAGTAGGGCCGCCGTTCTCACAATCTCGATCGCATCGTGATGATCCAGGCAGAAGATGGAGAGAGCACGTCGTGTGGCCACCCCTCTCCCTAACCCTCCCCGCAAGGGGGGAGGGAATCCTACCGCCGGTGCATCCCTCACGTGTGCAGCGTCCACGAGCGAACCCGCCGCCCCGCCTTTAGGTCAACCCCTCTGACCATCTTTACCCATTGCGGCGGCTTGCCATAATCGTCTAGAACGACGGCGCGTAAGCGCTCCCGGCAACCAACCGTCAACGGTTTTGCCCGAGGATTTTGGCGCTCGACAGGGTCTGGCAATGCTGATTCGCGGCCAAATCGATGGGATTTCGGGGGAGGTGGCGCAGGCTACCGCCACGATCCCGGCCGCGCGGCCCACCCTGCTTATTGGCGGCCTGCTTCTTACCTGCCCCTGAGGGCCGGCTGGGCGTTTGCGCCTGGGCACTCAGGGGTTTGTACGAGATCACCGGACCCTGATATTCGCCCAGGTAATCGCTCAAGCAGCAACATGACGGGCGCAAAAGCTCAAAGGAATTTCTGACATGACCACCGCGAACAAGTCCGACAAGGACCGCGTCATCATTTTCGACACCACCCTGCGCGACGGCGAGCAGTGCCCCGGCGCCACCATGACCTTCGAGGAGAAGCTCGAGGTCGCCGAACTGCTGGATGACATGGGCGTCGACGTCATCGAGGCCGGCTTCCCGATCACCTCGGAAGGCGACTTCCAGGCGGTCAGCGAGATCGCCCGCCGCTCCAAGAACGCGGTCATCGCCGGCCTCTCGCGCGCTCATCCGGCCGACATCGACCGCTGCGCGGAGGCCGTGAAGTTCGCCCGCCGCGGCCGCGTCCACACCGTGATCGCGACCTCGCCGCTGCACATGCGCGTGAAGTTGAACAAGACGCCCGAGGAGGTCATCGAGACTTCGGTCGCGATGGTCGCCCGCGCCCGCAACCAGATCGACGACGTCGAATGGTCGGCCGAGGACGGCACCCGCAGCGAGATGGACTATCTGTGCCGGATCGTCGAAGCCGTGATCAAGGCCGGCGCCACCACGGTGAACATCCCCGACACCGTCGGCTACACGGTGCCGGAGGAATACACCCACTTCATGCGAACGCTGATCGAGCGCGTGCCGAACTCCGACAAGGCGATCTTCTCGGTGCATTGCCACAACGACCTCGGCATGGCGGTCGCGAACTCGCTGGCCGGCATCGTCGGCGGCGCCCGGCAGGTCGAGTGCACCGTCAACGGCATCGGCGAGCGCGCCGGCAACGCCGCGCTGGAAGAGATCGTGATGGCGATCAATGTGCGGAACGACAAGTTTCCGTACTGGAACAAGATCGACTCCACGCAGCTGACCCGCGCCTCGAAGGTGGTGTCGGCCGCCACCTCGTTCCCGGTGCAGTACAACAAGGCGATCGTCGGCCGCAACGCGTTCGCCCATGAGAGCGGCATCCATCAGGACGGCGTGCTGAAGGACGCCTCGACCTACGAGATCATGCGTCCCGAGATGGTCGGCCTGAAGCAGTCCTCGCTGGTGCTCGGCAAGCATTCCGGCCGCCACGCCTTCATCCACAAGCTGGAGGAGATGGGCTACAAGCTCGGCGCCAATCAGCTGGAGGATGCCTTTACGCGGATGAAGGCGCTCGCCGACCGCAAGAAGGACATCTACGACGAGGACATCGAGGCGCTGGTCGACCAGGAGATGGCGGCCGCCCACGACCGCATCAAGCTGGCCTCGCTGACCGTGATCGCCGGCACCCATGGCCCGCAGCGCGCGACCATGAAGCTCGACGTCGACGGCCAGATCAAGATCGAGGAGGCCGAGGGTAACGGCCCGGTCGACGCCGTCTTCAACTGCATCAAGCGCCTGGTGCCGCACGAGGCCAAGCTGGAGCTGTATCAGGTCCACGCGGTGACTGAAGGCACCGACGCGCAGGCCGAAGTCTCGGTGCGTCTCGCCCATGAGGGCCGCTCGATGACTGCGCGCGCCGCCGATCCGGACACGCTGGTCGCCTCCGCAAAGGCCTATCTCGGCGCGCTGAACAAGATCGTGATGAAGCGCCAGCGCGACGTGCCGGCGTCCAAGGTCGCGGGCTGACGAACGCGCGCGATCGACGCATCGGAAACGCGGCGCCCCGGCGCCGCGTTTTTCGTTTGAGCACACATTCAACCCGTCATCCTGAGGAGCGCGGAACGCGCGTCTCGAAGGATGCACGGCCCCGCTGCTTCGGCGCGTGACGATCGCCTTGTGGAGAGGGCCGGGCCGTCGCCCTTCGAGGCTCGCTTCGCTCGCACCTCCAGCGACAACGGCGAAGCCGTTGCGCGGGGGTGATGGTGAGAGATTGCCCTGAGCGATTTGGGATGGAATTCGCTTTCCTGTGGCATTCTTGGAATAATTTACCAACAATTCGCGCCATCCCGCGCTGCTTTGGAATCTTCCGCGCCACCCCCGGGGCTAACCTTGCGTCCTCTCCCGCCAGGACGCCGCCCATGCCGCTCGCCTCGCTCGTATCAGACACGCAACGCAGCCCCACGCCCGCAGAGACCGCGCTCACCCGCCGCGTCGATCTCACCACGCTTCGCCTGTTCGTCGCGGTCTGCGACGAGCAGAATCTCACCCGCGCCGCGCAGCGCGAGGGGATCGCGGCGTCGGCGGTGTCGAAGCGGATGAACGATTTCGAGCTGGCGTTCGGCGTCACGCTGTTCAAGCGGCTCGCCAAGGGCATGGCGCTGACGCCGGCCGGCGAGGCGCTGCTGCATCACGCCCGGGTCACGCTGCTCAATGTCGAGAAGATCGCGGTCGAGCTGTCGGAATATTCGCACGGCGTGCGCGGCCATGTCCGCATGCTCGCCAACCTCTCGGCGATCGTGCAGTATCTGCCCGAGGATCTCTCGGCCTTCTTCGGAGCGCATGAATTGCTCCGCGTCGACCTGCAGGAACGGCCGAGCGGGCAGGTGGTGCGCGGCATCGAGGAGGGCGCGGCCGAGATCGGCATCTGCTCGGCCGAGGCCGACAGCCGCGCGCTCGAGGCCTTCCACTACCGCTACGACAATCTGGTGGTCGTGATGCGGCCGGACCACCGGCTGGCCGGCCGCGCCAGTCTGCTGTTCACCGAGACGCTCGATTTCGACCATATCGGCCTGCACACCGCGAGCTCGATCTATCTGCGTTCGCAATATGCCGCGACCCAGGCCGGCAAGACGATGCGGCTGCGCATCAACGTGCCCGGCTTCGATGCGGTCTGCCGCATGGTGCAAGCCAATATGGGGCTTGGCCTGATCCCCGATCGCGCCTTCGAGGTGGTCGGCGCCGGCATGGGTCTTCGCGCGATTCCGCTGCGCGATGCCTGGGGCCGCCGCGAATTGAAGATCGTGATCCGCGACTCAGCGCATCTGTCGGCCACCAGCCGCCTGATGCTGGATCATCTGCGCGCCGTCGAGACAGACCAGAGCCGGCGGGTTGGCGGACTGGCGTGTAACGTGTAGTTCACGCCCAACACCGTTGCTGCCTGCCTTCGCGCAAGTTTTTCTCGCGTGTTGCGCGAATTTTTCTGAATTGTGCGGCCCACATTCCAGAGATACGCTTCGTGTTGAGGTCAGTCTCAATCAGCACGGGCAACATGGTGAGCGACACGAACATTCGGGCTGGCCGGTGCAGTTGCGGCGCGGTGCGTTTCGAGGCAACGCTCAGCGACGGCATCAATTCGATCCGCCGCTGCACCTGCTCCTACTGCCGGATACGAGGCGCCATCGTTGCCATGGCGGAGATGGGCGGGATCAAGCTCCTGCAGGGCGACGATGCGCTGACAAGCTACCGCTTCCATACCGGATCGGCGCAGCATTTCTTCTGTTCTCGCTGCGGAATCTACACCCATCATCAACGACGATCTGACCAGAGCCTGTATGCCGTGAACGTGGCTTGCCTGGACGGGGTAAGCCCGTTCGATTTCCCTGAAGTGCCTGTCATGGACGGCGTCAATCATACCAACGACACCGGGAAACCGACGCGTCGGGCCGGCACGCTGCGCTTCAGCCCGGCTGACTGACCGTCGCCGTCGGCCGTCGGCAGCGCGGCAATGTCGCCACGCGTCACTCCGCCGGAAGGCCGCGCAAAAACTCGAGCAGCGCTGCGTCGACCTCGGCCGGCCGCTCCTGCTGCAGCCAATGGCCGGCGTCTTCCATGATCCGGACCAGGCGCAGGTCGGCGCAGCGCTGCCGCATCAGGTCGACCATATCGACACCGGGGATCATGCGCAGGATCGGCTCGAGGCTGCCGGCCAAGAAGGCGGTCGGTTGCGTGATCTGCTTGCCGTCGAAAACGGCCATGTCCTCGAAATCGCGCTCGGAGTTGCGATAGCGATTGAGCGGGCCGCGGAAGCCGCTGTTCTGAAACTGGCTGGCGAAGTAGCCGAGATCGGCCGCGCTCAGCCAGCCCGGAAGCGGATCGGGATCGACCAGGCGATCGAGCAGGCCGCGCGCTGCCGGATTGTCGATCTTCGCGCCGGCTTTTTGGCCTTCGCCCGAGCTCCAATAATAGAGCTTGCGCAGGCTGGTCGGGACGTTGGCCTCCAGTTCGGCCTCGGCCACGCCGGGTTCCTGAAAATGGAGCTGGTAGAAGAAGCGATCCTTGTAGATGTTGCGAAACAGCTGGACGCTCGGCATCGGTCCCCGGCCGAGCGCCGGTGCGCTCAGGCCCGCCACGGCGCGCACGCGCTCGGGATGAAACGAGGCCGTGCCGTAGGCAATCGGCGCGCCCCAGTCGTGACCGACCACGACGGCGCGGTCCGCGCCGAGTGCCGCGATCAGGCCGTTGATGTCAGCCGCGATGGTCTTGAGCGCGTAGGCCTCGATGGCGTGCGGCTTGTCGCTGCCGCCATAGCCGCGGACGTCAGGCGCGGCAACGCGATAGCCGGCGGCTGCCAGCGCCGGGATCTGGTGCCGCCACGAATACCAACTCTCCGGAAAGCCGTGGATCAAGATCACGAGCGGGCCCGCGCCGGCCAATGCCACACGAAGGCGGATGCCGTTGGTCTCGATGGTCTGCAAGTCCGGTGTGATGGCAGGCGGCATGGGCTGTTCCCGATTCAGGGCGAGGCGAGGACCATTTTCGATCCACCAAGGACAACGCGTGCCGACAGCTTAGCGCAATTTCGCGTCAGTAAAGCCGCATGGGGAGGGGGACGCCGGTCGGACCGGCCAGCAGGCCCCAGGTCTCGTCGGCCGCGACCTCGAACTCCCGGATATCGGCCGTGCCGCTCGCGACCTGGAGGGTGACCTTGCCGGGCGGCAGATCGATCTCCGGGCTATCAGGCGATTTGCGTCCGGTTTCGCGGGTGTGCTCCAGATCGCATCCAGCGCGAGCCGCCAAATTGATGGTCTGCGCGTTGACGGTGATGACGGCCGCTTCATTCATCGCCCGTTGGCTGTTTGCTGGAAAAGGATTGATCCAGATCAAGCCTGAGACGGCCCTGTTTGGAATTCTCCATGGCGTTGAATGACCACCTAGTTATTTGGCGCAATAATTTATCAATGGAGGGGAAAATGCCTGCAGTTGTCATGCAGTTCGTTTCACATCCAAAACCCGGTGGCGATCTTGCGACGGTCTTGCAGCTTGCAAAGGAAGGGGCTGTACTCTGGAGGAAACACGGGGCCGACGTGAGCTATTGGTCGGTGATCGGTGGCGAGGTCGGGAATTACGCCTTTGTCGCTCGCTTCGAAAGTATAGAGGCTTATGGGCGCAGCTTGGCCTCACTTGGTGCCGATCCGGCTTTCGCGGAATTTCAAGCCAAGCGGCTGAAGGCTGGGCAATCGGATTGGGTACGCTCCAACCTTTCGATCCAGGTCGATATCTGACGGAAACGTCTTTTCTCCTGAGTAAGGGACCGCCTTCGGGCGGTCTCTTGCTGTCCATCGCGACGGACGCGCGGAGCCAGGCGGCCGCGCCGCAGGCTCGATGCCTGAGCGAGATGCTGCATCAGGTTCAATATCTCAGTGTCAAATCTTCATTCAGCAGAAGACTTCCGGTTCGCCATTTGCGCGCTACGTATTGACCAACGATATCGCAGCAGACAGGAGCGCGACGATGGCCGAGATCATTTCCGGCGTTCGGATCCCGGATAGCAGGATCGCACGCGAAGCCGCCGAGCTGGTGCGGCAGCACGAGACCGAGATGTTGTTCAATCACTCGGTCCGCGTGTTCATGTTCGGCGCGCTCAAGGGCATCAGGCAGAACCTGAAGTTCGATCTCGAGCTGCTCTATGTCGCCGCGCTGTTCCATGATTTGGGTCTTGCCGACGCTTTCCATACCGAGACCAAGCGGTTCGAGGTCGACGGAGCCGATGCGGCGCGCGAGTTTCTCCGCAGTCATGGCATTCCCGAGCCGAAGGCGGATCTGGTGTGGGAGGCGATTGCCTTGCACACCACGCCCGGCATCCCGCAATACATGCGGCCGGAAATCGCGCTCACCAATGCCGGGGTTTTGGTCGACGCCGTCGGCGTCGGATACGACGACTACACGGCAGAGCAGCGCGACGGCGTTATCGCGGCGTTTCCCCGCGGTGATTTCAAGAACGAGTTCATCGCGGTTCAAACCTGCTCGGCGTTGAAGAAGCCGCACACCACGTTCGGCACGGTCAACTTCGATTTTGTCTGCGAGCACGATCCGACGTTCCACAGGCCGAACGCCTGCACGCGGATTCGCAATACGCCGTGGCCGAGCTAGGTCGTCATCAACCCCGGTGAGGCGTTGCCGTTGACGGTCAGTGCGCGCCGCCGGCGTCGAGACGATCGGGCTTGGTGAGCATGAGCGCCGCGATCAGCGCGACGATCTGCGAGACGCCGAGCAGATAGAAGGTGTCGCTGAAGCCAAGAATGAAGGCTTGCTTCTGGATGACCTTGCCGATCGCGACATAGGCGTGGTGGACGGCGTCCACCCGGTCGACCACACCATGGTTGATGAAATACTGCGTGAGCTGATCGAGCCGGGTGCGGGTCGCCTGCTCGAGCATGGTGACGTGCTGCGAGAGCACATTGGAGTGGTATTGCTCGCGCTTCGTCAGCAATGTCTGCAGTGCCGCGATGCCGATTGCGCCGCCGAGGTTTCGCATCATGTTGAATAGCGCAGAGGCCGAGCCGGCGTTCTCCTGCTCGATTCCGGCGGTCGCAACTGCGGAAAGCGGCGCGAACACCAGTGCCTGACCAAGGGCGCGGATGACATTCGGCCAAAACAGCTGGTCTGCCGCATAGTCGTTCGTGATATGGATGTTCATGAAGTTCGAACCCCCGAACAACACGAAGCCGATGCCGATCACGAGACGCGGGTCGAAGCGCTTCATCAGCTGGGGCACCAGCGGGATCAGCAGCAGCTGCGGCAGGCCGGTCCAGGCCAGCACCATGCCGATCTGCTCCGAATTGTAACCCTGGATCCGGGACAGGTAGACCGGCAGGACATAGACCGAGCCATACAGTGAGACGCCAAGCAGGAAGTTCGCGAGAACGCCGAACCCGAAATTGCAGCGGAGCAGGATGCGTAAGTTGAGCAACGGCCGCTTGGTGGCCAGCTCGATTGCGAGGAACAGCGCCAGCGCGACCGCAGCGATGACGGCCAGCCGAACGATGAAGGGCGAACCGAACCAGTCGTCCTTGTTGCCCTCTTCCAGCACGGTCTGCAGCGCGGCGAGCCCGATCGCCATGGTGATGATGCCGGCCCAGTCGCCCTCGCGCAGCAGCGACAGCTTCATCGGCGCAGCCTCCAGCGAGACGTACAGCATGGCGATCATGACCGCGCCGGGGACGACGTTGACGTAGAAGATGTACTGCCAGCCGAAATTCTCGGTGAGATAACCCCCGATGGTCGGACCGATCGCAGGCGCGAAGGTTGCCGAGACCGCAAACATCGCGAGCCCGATCGGCTGCTTCGCCTTCGGCAACAGCGTGATGATGAGCGTAAACGCCATCGGGATCAGCACGCCGCCGGTGAAGCCCTGCACGGCGCGCAGCACGATCATCTGCGGCAGGTCGTGCGCGAGCGCGCACGCCGCGGAAAACACCAGGAACAGGAACGCGTTGGTCAACAGATAGATGCGGACCGAGAACACCTGGGCGAGCCAGCCGGAGAGTGGAATCACGACGATCTCGGCGATCAGATAGGACGTCGAGATCCAACCGCCGTCGTCGATGCCCGCGCCGATTCCGCCCTGAATGTCGGCAAGCGAGGCATTGACGATCTGGATACTGAGCACCGCCATGAAGGCGCCCAGCGTCGCGCCCGTCACCGCGAGCCAGGTCTTTGTGGAGATGGCGGGACCTGCGGCCGGCAACGGAGTTGCGCTGGCGGGAGCGACTTCGCTGGTGGCTTGCGCTGTGGTCATGGTGGTCACCGCGTGCGAGGGATGAAGCATCAGTCGGCTGTCGAACCGGCGTCGCGCGTTGCGAGCCGTTTCTTGTCGGAGAGACGCTCGGCGACAGCGGCCGATTTCGTATCGACGGTCGGCTCAGCCGACATGCCCGGCCGCAGGCGGCCGCTCAGCCTCGCATCGTCGAGCACGATCTTGACCGGCACGCGCTGCACGATCTTGGTGAAGTTGCCGGTGGCATTGTCGGGCGGCAGCAGAGCGAATTCCAGGCCGCTCGCCGGCGACAGGCTGTCGACATGACCTTTCAGCCTGGTCGAATGGAAGCTGTCGACCCGCAGCTCGACCGGCTGGCCGTTGCGCACATGGGTGAGCTGGGTCTCCTTGAAATTCGCGACCACATAGACCGCGTCGAGCGGCACGACCGCCATCAGCTGGGTTCCGGCCTGCACATACTGGCCGACGCGAAGTGTTCGTGCGCCCACCGTACCGCCGACCGGCGCCGTGATCTCGGTATAGGAGAGGTTCAGGGCAGCCTGCTGTTCGACCGCCTGTGCGCGGCCGAGTTGCGCGACGGCCTGCGCGCGCTGGGTCGCGAGCACCTCGATCTTCTTGTTGGCCGCGATCAATCCGGCCTTGCCTTGCTGGAGCTGCGCAGTCTGCGCGCGCAACGCCGCGTCGGTATCTGCTGGGCGCGCTGGATCGTGCCGGCACCGGTCTTCATCAGCTCGTCGTAGCGGGCGCGTTCCTGCTGCGCGAATTTCAGGCTGGCATCGATCGCATCGACTTCGGCCGCCTGTTGCTGAATCAGCGGCTCCTGCAATTCGATCTGCACGTTGAGGTTCTTGACGACAGCGTCGGAGGCGGCGACATCCGCCTGGGCCTGTTGCAGCGCGGCCCTGAAGTCGCGATCGTCGATCCGCGCCAGCGTCTGGCCGGCCTTGACCGGCTCGTTGTCGGATACGAGCACCTTGGCGATGTAGCCCGAAACCTTGGGTGCGACGATAGTGGAGTCGGCCTTGACGTAGGCATCGTCGGTCGTTTCCAGGTAGCGGCCGGTGGTGATGTAGTAGTAGCCGAAATCGGCAGTGCCGGCGACGCCGAGCGCTGCGGCGAGTGCGAATGCTGCGCGCCGGATGGCATGGCGCGACGGAGACGGGTGGATGCCGGCTTTCTGCTCGGCGGCGTAGGGAAGGGTCGACATGGTGTCCTCCGAAAGCTGTGGCGCAAGAGTTCAATCGGGTGAGAGGCGCCGGCAGTGATGCCGGATGCACGCGTCATCATCGCGATCCCTGAGGGACCGGCGCGATCGCATGCGATACGAAGATGTGAGAGGAATTTATCCGACGCTTACGGAGCGCCGCATGTGGGCGCCGATGCCATGGGCATGGTGCGTCCACACCCCGCATGACAGCGCCCGGCAGCCGGCGGCTGGGTGAGCCGCAGAGCAATCGGCTGCGCCGGTCCCAGATGCCAGCCATTGTCGGATGTTGGTGTATCGTCTGTTGTCATGATCGACGCCGTGGCCAGCGAGTGAACTTCCACTTGTTCGCCGGTGGCTGAGGTGAAACGAACGCCGAGCGAGAGACCGTAGACGAGGGCGGTCGCAATGGCTCGCCGTGGTGGAACGATTGCAGGAAGGGCGGTGACGCATGTCTTCCAGTTCATCGCTAGTCTCCATCCGTTGCGGGTGTTGGCCATGCTGATCTATCGGATCGACATTGCCGCTGCCCCAGCGAGATTGCCGTGCTTGCAGATGGATTGCGGCTAACGGGCGCGTCGCCGCCAATCGCGCGGTGCTTCGCCGGTCAGTTTCTTGAACGCCGCGGCAAAGGCGGTCTGCGAGGCGTAGCCGAGCTCCGCCGCCACTGACACGATTGGCTCATCGGTGTTTTGCAACATGTTCATTGCCTGCTCGAGCCGGTGCTGGCGCAGCCAGGCATGGGGTGACAGTCCGGTACTCTCCTTGAAGGCGCGACAGAAGTGGAAGCGCGACAGGCCGGCCTCCGACGCGAGCGCCGCCAATGACACGTCAGAATCGCTGTCCGAACGCAGGCGCTCGATCGCGCGAAGCAGCGCTTTCGGCGCCAATCCTCCCCTGACCGGCTGGATCGTGGTTGGCGAACTGGCGTGCGCCAGCAGGAGACGGGTGGCCAGCAACTCGGTCAGTTGCTGCCTGAACAACGTATCCAGCGCGTCGTTGCTCTCCACGATCTCCGATGCGCTGAGCAGCAATCGGGACGTGATGGCATCGGGATGCCCCGTGCGCTCCAGGATGTCCTTCGGCGTGGCCGCGTCGACCTCGTCCGCAACGCGTGTGAGCATGGCGTGCGGAAGATAGAGCTGAACCACGTCAACGGGTTTTGGAATATCCCATCGCGAGCTCGATCCTTCCGGAATGATGATCACGACGCCGGGCCGGAACGTTCCTGTCGCAACCGATTGTCCCGACCGCCGCTCCACGTGCTGTACCGTGCCGTTGTAGGCCATGATGACGTGATGGGTCATCGGCTCGACGACGTCGTGCAATGGATCATGTTTCCAGTGCGCGATCCCGGCACCCGAGGAGTCCAGAGCCATGTGAAACGGGGTGGTCCCGAGCACGCGCGCCATCTCGGCATCGGCGGTACGGTGCTCGTTGCTTGGCACGTCGGTTTGACGCGCCTCGGGGGCTGCCTGCGAATGCTCTGGCGCATCGTGCTGGATCGGTTTGCTCATCGGCTTGTACTCGTATTGCGAGGCCATGCGCGCGCCACCGGCCCGACGCCCGGGTTGGCGTGAAGCCGTTGCTTCGGGTGTTCGGTATTGTTGCCGGTCAATGCTGCGAGCTTTGGCTGCGCGTTTTAGGCCCGGAGAACTACGGGTTCTTTCCCAAAACGGCCGCGCCTTGCCTGATCCTGCTGCAAGCGTCGTGTGACGGGTGGGCCCGCGGGCGTTAGGTCAGCATCGTTGATCGATGTCATCAGCGCGGTCGCATGCCGCGCGTTGAAATCACTGCGGAAATCGTCCCCGTCACGAGACGGTCACAATGGCCGCGCGATACGCCGCAGACCTAGACCACGGCGCGCCGATCCCGGATAATGCAGGCGACCGCGCAGGCGAACCCAGAGCCGCCTGGCCCAGCTCCTCACGATGAGATCGACCCACATGACCCAGGCAGGCACCTTCGGGCAGAGGGTAGGGCGTTACCTGCATTTGAAGGATGCGCCGAGCGCGGTGATCACGCGCTCAATGCGCGGCATCGATCTCGCTGCCGCCGAAACGCAGAATGATAACCCCGTGCCGGGTCTTTCCGGGTCCATGGCAGACGAGGCCTATATCGTCAGCCTGAAGCTCCATGACTATCCGGACTGCGAACTCTGGAAGCACGGCAAGTGTGTCACCAAGGCGGATGTCAGGGCTGGTACGACATGGCTGTACGATCTCAGGCAGGATCCGCGCTATGTCATCGACAAGCCATTCCATTCCATCCAGTTCTATCTGCCGCGTTCGGCGCTCGATCGTATCGCTGAAGAGGCCGGCGCGCCGCGCGTCGAGGACCTCGCCTGTCAATTCGGTACCGGCCATGACGACGCGGTGATGCGCCATGTCGGCGCGGCGCTGCTGCAGGGTCTGCGCCGGCCGGACGAGGCGAACCAGCTTTTCATCGATCACCTGATGCTTGCGTTCGGCGCGCACATCGCACAGGCCTATGGCGGACTGCAGCGCGTCACTAATTCGGCCCGCGGCGGTCTCGCGCCCTGGCAGGTGAAACGAGCCTGTGAAAGGCTCGACTCCGATCTGGGCGGAGAGCTTTCGCTGCAACAAATCGCGGCTGAATTCGGCCTCTCGGTCGGGCATTTTTCACGGGCCTTTCGCAGCTCCACCGGGCTGCCGCCGCATCAGTGGCTGCTTCGTCAGCGGGTGAAGGCCGCAAAGCAGCTGATGACGGTGCGCGAGTTGCCGCTGGCCGAGATCGCGATATCGGCCGGCTTTGCCAACCAAAGCCACTTTACGCGGGTGTTTACGGCCGCGGTCGGGATCAGCCCGGGCGTGTGGCGCCGCGAAAAGCTCGGCGTGTCCGGAGGGGATGCGTGATTTCCGGGCAGCGCGGCGGCTCGTCCGATCAGCGGCGAGTCTTCAATGAGATGGCGCAGGCGACAATGCGAGTGAGAGCAGCCGGCCCAACTCCTGACGATGGGACGGCCCACATGACGCAGAGGGGTTTCTACGGTCAGAACGTCAGGCGGTTCTTGCATCTCGAGCATGAACCGCCCTCGTTGATCACGCGTTCACTGCGCAATACCGAGATCGCCGTCACTGAAACCCGGGATGATGCCCCGGTGCGGAGCCTTTCCGGCGGGATGGTCCTTGAGGATTCCTATGTTGTCAGCCTGAAGCTTAACGATTACCCGAGCTGCGAGCTCTGGGCACGCAGCAAGTGCGTCACCAAGGCCGATATCCGAGCGGGCGCAACATATTTGTACGACATGAAGATCGATCCGCGATTCGTCATCGACAAGCCGTTCCATTCCCTCCATTTCTATCTTCCGCGCTCGGCGCTCGACGGCATCACGGAGCAGTCCCGCGCACCGCGCGTTGGCGATCTTCCCTGTCAGTTCGGCGTCGGCCATGACGACCCGATCATCCGTCATATCGGTGGGGCGCTCCTGCCAGCGCTGCGTCGGCCGACTGAGACCAATCGGCTCTTCATCGACTACTCGCTGTTCGCATTTACAGTTCATGTCGCGCAGACCTATGGCGGAATGCAGCGCAGAGCCGAGCCGGCTCGCGGTGGCCTCGCGCCGTGGCAGACGAAACGCGCCTGCGAAAGACTGGATTCCGACCTCGGTGGAAAGCTTCCATTGCAACAAATCGCGGCCGAGTTTGACCTCTCGGTCAGCCATTTTTCGCGCGCATTTCGAATCTCCACCGGCCTACCGCCGCACCGGTGGCTGCTCCGCCAGCGTGTCGAGGTGGCCCAACAACTGATGACGGTGCGCGAGCTGCCCCTGGCCGAGATTGCGATATCGGCCGGCTTTGCCAACCAAAGCCACTTTACGCGGGTGTTTACGGCCGTGGTCGGGATCAGCCCGGGCGTGTGGCGTCGCGAAAAGCTCGGCGTGTCCGGAGGGGATGCGTAATTCCGGGCAATGTGCAGCGGCCCGTCTGATCAGCGACGCATCTTCAGTGAGATGGCGTAGGCTGTGGCGCGCGCTGCAAAGATCTCGTCATGCGGGTGACCGATACCCTCGGCGAGATTTGCCGGATCGAAGATGGAGCCATCGCAGGTTTCGTTTGGCTCGATGCCGGTGATCACGATCGTCCCCAGTCGCACGGCTTCGCGATGATCCTCATCGGGCCATCGGACAGTCAGGTCCATGGTGGGGTCGCCGGGGCGGTCGAGCAACGCGAGCACGCTGAAGCGAATGTTGCCCGTAGCAACCCGCTGTTCGAGCTCGTCGTGCAGGAAGTCGGCAGACCTCGCCTTGGCTTCCGGTCCCGCCAGCGTCACGTCCCCGCCGACCGGCGCGATCTTGAATTTGATGAACCGTATCTCGCCCATCGCATTGGTGGCGGGGAAGGCGTGCACACCCCAATAGGTCGTGCCGGCAAAACTCCCAGGCGGCCGCGTGGCGATGTAGCTCACGTGATGCAGCGTTTCCGGATTGGCGGCAGAGAATGCTCTGACCTTCTCCATATCCGGCTTTCCATCGGGGCCCGGGATGCGCGCCTCCAGGAACGCCAGCATCTGCGCGAGCGTCCGTGCATAATGAACGGGAGAGTTTTGCGCGACGATATCCGTGCGATGGCCGATGTCGCCGAGCCTGAAGCTGAAGCCGCGCGGAACGAGACTTTCGGTATCCGCCACATCGGGATTGCCGCCGCCCACGGAGAAGCGCGCCAGCACGCGGGATGGTCTCGTGAAGCTCAGCGATTTCGTGATTTCCTCCGCCTGATGGGACGGTATGTAGGTGCCGTGGACGCACTGGCCTTTGGCAAAGCTCGCGCGTGCCTTTGGCGGATCGCCGGCCACAGCTTTCAGCGCGTCAACAATCGAGGCGGGCGTAACAGCGCCCCTCGGGGATTCGGACATAGCGACCTTTGTTCGAAGCTCGGTAATCGTGAATATCTACCGAGCCGTGCGTGCCGCTGCCCCCGAGCAATTGACCTGATTGCAGAGCGATTGCTGCGAACACATCAATCTTGCTCCGAGGTGTGTTGCCGGTTCGACACGAAGGGCAACTCAGCAAAACCTGTCAATATCGGCATAAGAAAATATTCCGCTCGACGTTTCACCCAACTCAGATGTTCAATATATCCGTCTCACCCGATCGAGGGGCGCTGCGCATCGTCACGGGTGTTGCGGTGAGATGCGGTGGACGCCGAGTGTGCGACTGACGAGTATGCATGAGGCGGACGGTGAAGTCGTGTGGTCCTGACGCCTAGCCAGGCGCGGTCCTTCGCAAAAAAAAATCTGATATTCCGTCGCGTCGTGGATGACCGGCTTTTGGTGCAACCCGGATATTCCGCGTATCAACAAAGTGTCGCGGCGGCGCTGGCTTTTTTGCACCACGGCTCGCGAGGCCTACTGCAGACGATCAAGTCCTGCGTTTCCGTGCTTGCGCCACTCGCTGGGCGTCATCTCTGACCATTTGTGAAATGCATGTGTGAAGCTGCTCGGTTCGGCATAACCGAGCGCAAGCGCGATCTCGGTAACCTCCATCCTGGTCCCTTCGAGCAGTTGACGCGCGACTTGAAAACGCGCCTCACTCATCAAGTCCCGGAAACTCTTGCCCTCCGCCTGCAATCGGCGATTGAGCGTGCGGGGGTGCATGGATAGCTCAGTTGCCACCGTTTCCAGCGACGTGTTGGGAAAAACGATTCGAGCCCGGAGCAGGCGAGTGACCGTTTGCGCAACGCTCGGCTGTTCGACGGCCCAATAGCTGGCGACCAATTTTTCCAGGGTTTTGCGCAACTCGCGATCGGCGCCACGCACGGGATGTGTGAGAAGGCTGGCAGGAAAGGCCAATGCATTCTGTTGTGCATCGAACCTCGGGGTAGAACCGTAGAATTGGCGGTAAGGCGCGAGATTGCCGGGTGCACGGCGAGCCAGCAAGGCCTCATCAGGTGCGGTACCTGAAAGCTCCGAAATTATGTTGAAGCCTACTGCGATTGCTCCGTCACTGAGCTGATCGATGGCCAACATCGCCGGATGATGGACGGCATACCCCAGGAAAGCGATTTCGTCCTGAACAACGAGGTACGCCACCGCGCCACGAACGTAGCGCTTTTGATTGGTGCACAGGTCGAGAAGCGCGTCCTTGAGCGTCGGAGCATTCCGCATCAGCCGTCCCACCAGTCCGAGGCTTTCGGTGGTCGACCGTTGTCCGACAAGCAGCCCAAAATGCTCGCAGCCCGTCGCAGTCACGCAGGCCTCCAGAAGTCTTCCGAGCTCAACGAAGGTGAGTGAGTTTTCGGGATTGTGCAGCAACTCAGGGTCAATACCGGCGCCGGCAATGAGCCTTGCGGGGTCTTCGCCCAGCTCCTGCAGGACTAGCGGGAGCGCGACCAGAACTCCGACGCGCTGTTGCCCATCCATCTGCTGTGACCCGGCGTGACAGCCGCCATTGCGCGGCGGAAAATATCAGATCGGATTGTCGCAAAATAGCGAGCGATCTTATTTCATTTCTGGCCATGATCTCCTTACCCCAAGTTGGCGTGCGGTCATAGATCGCATTGACAAGAATACAACGCCGCGGGGAAAGGCTCGTGCCGTCAAGCAATCTTAGGACGATACAATTTAACAAAGCGACTTTGAGAGCACTACGAGCATTCTCTGATCGAAGACGAGAAGGGCTTCTGGCGTAAATTATTGGCGAAGCAAGACAGACGTCTTGAACCATCATCATGATGAAAAACACAGTCACTCATTTTGAGATCTACGGTGAGCAGCCGCGCGCATTGGCCGACTTTTATCGCAAGGCGTTCGGTTGGCAGGTCGAGCAGATGCCCGGCATTGGTTACTGGCGCATCCAGTCCGGCGCAGGCGAGGGACCGGCATTGCATGGCGGGCTCACGCATCGCGCGATTCCCGGTTTGAACGGTTGGATGCTGTTCGTCAACGTGCCCTCGCTCGATGAAACTGCTGCTCGGATTCTGCACTTGGGCGGTTCGATTATCCGCCCGAAGACAGCGGTGCCCAAGACCGCCTGGGTGACCATTGTGGCGGACCCTGCGAAGAACACTTTCGGCATTTGGCAGGCCGACCCGACCGCCTTTCCGATGCCGGAGCCCGACTAGTTCCGAAACGATCACGATGGACCGCTAACGCCAACCCGAAAGGAACGAAGATGTATTACACGGACAATTCAATCCTCCCGGAAAACATGGCACCGCTCATTATTACCGCGGCGCCGTACGGTCCGGCGTGGCTGCCGGGTGACGCGAGTGATATTCCCCTCTCCTGGGACGAGCAGGTTCAGGCCGCGGTGGACTGCTACGAAGCCGGCGCCACCATGTTGCACTTCCACGTTCGCAACCCGGCCACCGGTATGGGTTCGACGAACTTCGACGAGTACAATTACCTGATGAGGCGGGTGAAGGAAGCCGTCCCGGACATGATCATTCAAGTCGGCGGCTCGATCTCGTTCGCGCCGCACACGGATGACGCCAAGGCGAAGTGGCTCGACTACGACACCCGCCACATGCTCACGGAAATAGACCCCAAGCCGGAATATGTGACGATTACGACCGGAACCACGTTGTGGGACATCGCCTCGATGTTCTCTAAGGAAGACATCAAGGGGACGCACATGGACGATCCCAAGGTGCTTGCGGCGTGGTCCGGCATGGTGGTGGATTCGACGCCTGCCTTCTACGTCGAGCACCTCAAACGTCTTCGGAAGAATGGCATCCAGCCTTACTTCGTTCCCGCTCATGTTCACCAGTGGGAGATCATCGAGCGGTTGATCCGTGCAGGCGTTTACATGGGTCCGCTGAACATGGCGCTCTGCGCTTACGGCGGCGGGACGCTCGGCCGAAATCCATTTGATCTGATGCATTTCCTGCAACGCGTGCCGCAGGGATCGGTTAACACGTTCTGGTCCAGCATGAGAGGTTTGATATCCATCTCCGCGATGTCCCTTGTGCTTGGTCAGCACGTGCGCGTCGGCAACGAGGACAATCTCTGGGGCGCCGATCGCAAGCGCAAGACTACGGTCGAGCAAATTCAGGGTGTGGTGCGGCTTTGCAAGGAGTTCGGCCGCAAAGTGGCGACCGCAGAAGAGGCGCGCAAGATTATGAAGGTCGGCACCTGGTACAACAGCGTTGACGAGACGCTCCAAAACAACGGCATGCCGCCCAATCCTACCGAGTTCAATCCGGGTTTCCTCACGTGGCCGACCGACGGGAAGATCAAACCGGCCGTCATCGGAGGTGACTCGCATCCAATCGCCGCGTGCATGATCGCACCAGAGCCGGTCAGGGCTGCACAAGCCGCGTTGATGGCAGCGAGGAATTAGCTGACGAAGACTTCGAAGTCCCGCCCTCGGCTGAGGGCGGGGCTTATGGCAGATGTTGCGGACGGCGCCGGATGCCGATAGCCAGTTCTCATTCTAGCGAGGCAGAAAAATGATCAATGATCATGCAATTGCGTCAGCCTCGCCGGGCGAGATGGGTCCGTGGGACGCGGCCGGGGCCAAGCTCGTCGAATGGGACGCGGCCTGGGCTGCGGCGTGCATGAAGATGACAATCGATCCGTGGGTTGACGGGGTCCTGCCACGGAAATTCGTCGAACTGGTCGGCGTAGCGCTCAACGCCGCCTGCACGAATCTCAATCCGGAAGGTACGCGGCGGCATATCCGCGCAGCGCTCCAGACCGGGGCAACCCGCGATGAGATTCTCACCATCCTCAAGATGGCATCGGTGATGTCGATCCATTCCTGCAGCCTCGGCGCGCCTATCCTGCTTGAGGAAGGCAAAGCGGCCGGAGCTAGGTCCGCTCCGAGGCCCCCGGTCGCGACACCGGCCTGCGACAAGATGAGGTCGGTCGGTCAATGGAATACGGCGTGGACCCGTTTTTTCAGCTCGACCCGGTTTGGACCGACGCATTCATGGCGACAGGTGCGGGGGTTTATGGAAGCGGCACGTTCGCGCCCAAAGAGGTGGAGCTCTTAAGCGTCGCTTTCGATGCGTCTTACACCCACATGTATGCGCCCGGGACGCGACGCCACATCAAGGGGGCGCTCGTCGCCGGCGCAACGATTGAAGAAATCATGGAGGTCCTGAAGTTGTGTGTCGTTCAGGGCGTTCAGGCCTGTAATCTCGGCGTCCCGATCCTCGCGGAGGAATTGGAGCGATTTCAGCGCGCCAACGTCGGTTCGACGGCCGGCAGAAACTAGCGGCCGAAACTTGTTCATTAGCGTGATTTAACCGAACGAGATTTGGCAGGAGATCGAGGAATGGCCGAGGATCTGCTCAACCGCCTGAAAGAGAAGGGCGTCGTCGAAGCAAAGAAGCTGCTTTGGATATTCGCTTATCTCTGGGTACTGCTCGGCCTGTTCGCGCTTCACAAATCGATCGTTCTGGGAGAGGCCTCGTTCTATCATCAGGGCTTTGCCATCATAAATGCCCTCGTGCTGGCCAAGATTGTTTTTGTCGCAGAAGAGCTTCACGTCGCCGATGAGCTGCGAGACAAGCCTTTGATCTACCCGATCGCGTACAGGTCTGCCGTGTTCTCGATTATTCTGCTTGTATTTCATCTGCTCGAGGAAGGCCTGGCCGCCTTATGGAAGGGAAAGACAGTAATGAGCAGCATCGGGACTCAGGGTGTTTTGGAACAACTCGTGCTCGCGGTGATCATGTTTGTTGTGCTGATGCCATTCTTTGCATTGAGAGAAATCGCCAGAGATATCGGTGGTGACGAATTGTTCGAGCAATTTTTTGTGCGACGCCGCCGATCGGTCCCGATGCAACCCTGAAGCAGTCCGGGCACAGCGCAACTGCGGCTGAGATTGCCTGCGCCTTGATCACGAACTGAGTGGGTATTTCCGGTTCACCATTTGTGCGCGACGTGGTGATCAACGATTTATCGCAGGAAGCGGCAGCTCGACGATGGCGGAGACTATTTCCGGCGCTCGAATCCCGGAAAGCGAAGATCGCCTGGGCGCCGCGTTGGCCCGGAGGTGTGTTGCCGGTTCGACACGACGGGCAACTCGGCAAAACCTGTCAATATCGGCATAAGAAAATATTCCGCTTGGCGTTTCACCCAACTCAGATGTTCAATGTGTCCGTCTCACCCGATCGAGGGGCGCTGCGCATCGTCACGGGTGTTGCGGTGAGATGCGGTGGACGCCGATTGCGCGAGTGACGAGTGTGCATGAGGCGGACGGTGAAGTCGTGTGGGCCTGTTGTCCAGAGCCCTTTGCGAATAAATAATGTTGGCTTTTCAATGCCTTGGAAAAGCGAAGGACCTGAGCTGGCAGGCTCAGGCCCCGAATAGGCCCCGGCTTAGTATATAAAGGCCCCTGAGCCCCTACGGCCCCGGCCTAGCGTATATGGCCCCAGCTGAGCCACGCTATCCCGCCTTGCGCTTCCGCTTGGCGCGGCTCTCCGCTGGCAGGTTCACCTGCCAGCTCTCGACTCATCTTCGTATCTGACCGAATTTTTTTCGGGCTGGATGCCAACGGATGCGCCTGGAATGCGGTGTCGGCTTTCGCCAACTGCGGACGTGCCGTCGCACACGTCCGGGGCAGCTATGTGCCACGAACGGACTCATACGGACGTCCCAGCAGGCGAGATCATCGCAACGATAGGGGCTCCGTCCCTCTCTCAATCGAAGGAAAGGGACTGGCCACCGATCTTAGCCTCAAAAGCCCGCAGCCGCTGATAGATCGAAATCAGTTCAACGATCGTGCTCCACGAATTGACGAGATACTGAAACGAGGTTCGCACTTGCGAAAACGCATTCAGAATCTGGTTCATCGAACCGAGCGTGATCTTGCCGGCCATGATCGTCGGTGCGAGCAGGAGGTAGGGAAAGACGACGTCGGTCTGCAGATAGACGATGCGGCCGATGTTGAAGTACATGAAGTTCAGGTAAAGCCGGAAGTAGTTCCTTCTGATATCACCAAACAGCACGCTCAATGTCGGTGGATCGGCACGGGCAGCTTCATCCTCACCGAGCACGAGCTCCTTGCGATAGGCCGCTTCAACCCGCTGGTTGAAAAATTCGATTGCCGGCAGGCGGATGCCGATCAGCGCGAGAACGCCAGTGCCGAGCACCGACCAGATCACGGCGGCGAACACCAGCGGATAGGGGATGACGCCAACCAGCGGCAGCTCCGTGATGTCGCCGGACAGCTTCATCAGAACCGGCAGGAAGGCCAAGAGCGTTAGCACGGCACTGATGAGATTGACACCGAGACCTTCCACGGTGGTCGCGAAGCGCATGGTGTCTTCCTGCACCCGCTGCGAGGCGCCTTCAATCGTGCGCAGCCGCGGCCAGTTGGTGACATAGAAATCGTTCATCGCGGTCCGCCAGCGGAAGATGTAGTGGCTCACGAAGAATCGCGTCACCACACCGACCGCGACCGCGACCACTGCGATGCCGGCAAAGGTCGACAATTCACCGTAGAACTGCTCGACCGTGACCGGCGTTGATTTTGAAAGCGCGGCCTGGACGAGGTTGTAGAACGGTCCATACCAACTGTTGATCGCGACGCTGACCTGGACCTGGAAGTAGGAGGTGAACAGGATCAGCGCCGAGCCGAGAATAGACCAATTCGCCCAGGGATGCGGCGCCAACACAATCCAGGCCGCCGCGAAGAGCGCGGCGCACAGGGCAAAATAGAGATCGAACCAGAGCGCCGGTGCCGCCCAGAACGTCGCCAGGCCGACCGGCTGTTCAGCCGCTTGGAAGAAATTTTTGGCAAAGCCATACCAAACCGCCATTGCCAGCGCCGTCCAGACAACTACCGACAGAAAGAACAGCTTGGGTCGGGGGAAAAATGAAACGAACATGTTTGGTATCCCGCTCGGGTCAGAGAATTTGCGGGCTTTCTTATAGAAGACCGAGCATGCAGGGGCCACCGTAGGCGGCATAAGCCAGATCATCCCAGCCAATCGAAACTAATCGGCTCTGGGCCGCAAGCCCCATCGGCTCAGAATATGAACGCTCGCCGTTTCATTGGCAGTTCCTTCTCATGCTGGCTCAGACTTGCCCGCCGAAGATGTTTGATTTGAGCTCTGAAATAGATTGCTGGGCGGTCGATGAGTCATTCGCGCCCGAATGCGGTCTCCGCGATACGTCCGGTTACCCCCGGATAACGACCGAATAGCGGACATTGCTCGACTTCTCAAATTTACCAGAAGCCGTTACGCAGAGTTGGCTGCGTAAAGAAGTTGGATGCCGTCATTCGCCCTCGACTGCGAGTTTGCAAAAAGGGATCGGATCCGATGCGCCCGGTAGCGTCCCTTGAGAGGGGCGGCCATCCGGCTGTTGGCTGACCGCATCGTTCGGCGGGAATATGCTGGCGTAGATCGCGCGAGCTTCTCGAATCAAACGAGCCCGCTCGATCTCGGATCTTTGAGTAAATCGAATGACGTCGCCCATTGCGCTCCTTGTGAATGCGCGTAAACGGACGTAGACCGAGAGGCTGCCCATTTGCTTCAAGTAACCATCGCATGCCGCCAGTTACGCGCAGCAGGCCTCAAAGCCTTGCTTGAGGATATTGATCGGCAGATCACGGCCGATAAAGACCAGACGGGTTTGACGCGGTTCGCTTAACTTCCAAGGGCGTTGGGGGCCGCCCTCGACTGCTTTAGCCCCCTAGCCAGCTTTGGGTAGTGGGTCAGTTTGAAAACTGCCCCCGAAAGATTTCGCTTGGTTAATTGAGGAAAGCGGTAGTGCTTAAACGGCGAACCAGGGCGACTTGACGCCCAAACGGCGGTCCAAATATCCGACCATCGATGGCGTCAAAAATTCGCTTTGGCTCAACCCGACTACTACGACCGACTTTGCGCCCACCGACAGTTTCGTGAGGGTGTGGACTCTTTTCGAAGCCGAAAATGGTGTCGATCTCGCTTCCCGCCATATGACACTTACTGAGTGCCCCTTCCCGATGGCGTATCCGCCCGCGCCTTCCCGCCCTTCTTGCCTAGCGCCACCGCAGCCGGGTCTTTGCCCTCTTTCTCTGCGTAAGATCGCGATCGGGCGTCTCGCCAGTGGCGATATCAATGATTCGCTTGGCGAGCTGGTTGGGGTCCCTAGCCCAGCTTATTCACGTTCCCGATCACCATGCGGGCCTGCGCGGCCCGCGAGAACCGCGTCAGCGCCCCAGATCTGGCTTGTTCCTCTGTCCTGCTACAGAAGCGCGTTCTCCCAATCAGTCATTCCCGGCACCGGGCTCTTATCCGCGACGACTGGCGAGCGAAGCTGTCGCCGCCGGCAGATCCCAGAGTCTGTCCTGCGTATGCTTCAGTGGAGCCGCTAACGCCTCAAAGGCCGACCTCACGTCTGCATAGGCGGCCTCCTTCAAAGCGGCATCCGAGGGATCGATCTCGTTGTAGGCGGTCAGCGCCTCGGCATAGTTCTGATACAGGGGCATTTGGGCCTCGTTGGTCCAGCCGAGACCGAGATACTGGAACTGATCAGCCGGAACCGTGACGCGGCCTTTGTCCAGTTCCCGAACGTAGTCCGCCGACCAGTCGTGGATGGTATAGGATTCAAGTTTGTCCATCATCGACCGCCAGCGCTTGACGCGCTCCTCAAGCGGCATGTGGGCCGCCTTGGAAATTGCGGCCGCGATCTCTTCTGGACGGTTCGGATCCACCAGCAGCGCCTCGTCCTCGTTGAAGTCTTCAGCCGCACCCGCATACTTCGATAGTACCAGAACGCCGGGATCCCTCGGATCTTGTGCAGCAACATACTCCTTAGCGACAAGATTCATTCCATCACGCAACGGTGTCACGACGCCGACATGCGCCGCGCGGTAGAGGCGCGCGAGTGCAGCCTGGCTGAATGAGTCATTCCTGTAGTGGATCGGACTCCACTCGTCTGTGCCATGCTCGGCATTAACGTGGTTGATCGCGCTCTCCACGTCGTCTTTATATTTTTGATACTCTTCGACGTCGGCGCGTGAAGACGGCGCTATCTGCAACAGCGAGATGCTGTGCGGCTCGGCCGCTAAAAGCTGATTGAAAGCTTCGACCCGTTTGTCGATACCTTTCGTGTAGTCGAGTCGGTCTACGCCGATCGCAAACTTCGCTCCCTCGAAATTCTGCAATAATGACGAGATTTTTTCTTGCTCTGCGGGCGAGAGGTCTGCCGCAAGATACCCTGCGAACTGCTTGGGATCGATACCGATTGGGAATTTTCGAAGTCGCGTCTGACCACGCTCGGAGGTCACGACGCCATCCTTGCTCTCCAGGCCGAAATGGGTCTGGAGACAGGCCAGGAAATTGTTCAGATCCCGGTTCGTCTGAAAGCCGAGCAGATCGTACTTCAGCATCGACGTCATCAGTTCGCGATGGTGTGGTACGCGCTCTATCATGTCAGGCGCCGGCCATGGCGTATGTAGGAAAAAGCCGGTTGGCCGCTCAATGCCGAGCTTATGCAGATCGGCACCGAGCGGAAGCAAATGATAATCATGCACCCAGAATGCGTCCCGATCCCCCAAATCGAACGCCGCACGTGCCATAAAGTCGTTGATCTTTCGATAGCTGCCATAATCCTCTTCCGAGCCCGACATCCGGTCCGGTAGGGAGTGCAATGCCGGCCACAACGTCGAATTCGAAAAACCTCGATAATAGCCAGGATAGTCGGCGGCGGGCAGATCGAGCCTCGCCACATCGCCTGCACCGGTCTTCACGAGCGGGAGGGGCTGCTCGGTCCCGTCGCCGCGCTTCTCCGAGGAGCCCATCCAGACCGCGCCGGAACGTTCCACAACCGGCTCGAGGGCCGCGGCAAGCCCGCCGGTCTGGGGCTTACTGGGGTCGAAGGGCGCGACGCGGTTCGAAACGACAACAAGCTTCATGTCGGGTTGCTGGTTTACCGTATCGAGGCGATCCTCCACGTCAACCGAGACAACAGCATGGGAAGGACCTGCATCGGCTTGTTGCTCCCGCTCCAGCGGTATCTCATCCAGGTGCAGGTCGAACGCCGCTTGGCCAGTGGTTTCATCTTGCTGAGTGGCGTGTGATGTGCTGCCGGAAACCGATGCTGCCGCGTCGAGCGTGTCATGGATACGAACCACTTTGTAACTCCGTTTGACGATGGTAACTCCGTTTGACGATGTTTTCCGTTTGATGCAGTTGCAGATCAATAGCTCTAGCTTTCAGGAAGCTGACCAGTCGCGGAGCCAAATAGGGACATCGGTACTCCTATGCAGGACTGCGGCGCGATGGTGGCATAGGCGCCGGCATGTCGGATTGTAAGACGACAGCGTTTGACTTCATCGCCTTTATGAACGCACGCAGGATCGTTGCCGTCATCGGGCGGTCTTGGTGAGGCCATGATGGTCGCGCCGATCATCATTTGTCATTCCGTTTCCAGCGTCTCGATCATCGTGGATGGATGCGCTTTTGAATTTCGGCGACGCCCAATAATGGACGGCCATCTCATGACTCTCAAGGAGGTGACCGCGACTGCAACGTTCATACCGAGATGCGCCCCGGTCAACTACCAATCCTAGTAGCCGGAATCAGAGCTGAGTGATACGGCGGCCTTTGAAGGGGCGTTGACGAACCTTTTTCTTGGTCCAGACGAAGGGCTCGGCTTTGTCGTTGTCCGCGTTGACGTAGGCATCGATGTGTTCCTGAAGCTGCGTTTTGAATGAGCCGCGATGATCTTTCCGGTGGCGACTTCGAGCGCCGCAAACAATGTCGTAGTGCCATGCCGCTTGTAATCGTGGCTCTGGCCGGTCAAGGCGCGGCCATTGGGCAACTTCAGATAACCCTGCGCTCGCTCTAAAGCTTGGATCGAGGGCTTCTCGTCCACGCATAGCACAATGGCCTTCGCGGGCGGGGCGACGTAGAGGCCAACAACATCGGCGGCTTTGGCCGTAAAGTTCGGGTCGTTGCTCTTGCACCAGGACTTGCGAGCCGCAAGGTCAATCTTGTGGCTACGCAGGAACCGCCAGACATATTGGACATCAACATCGCCCAGCGCCTCGGCCAGCAGCGGGCCAGTCCAGCGCGCAAACCCCTGCGGTGGCGGCTTATGCAGCAGCTTCAGAATCCGCTTGTCGGTGGCCTTCGTATAG